>CAYYHV010000055.1:0-16258 GCA_964471695.1 uncultured Pirellulaceae bacterium | reverse complement strand
TCGAGTTGTTCAAGGTTGGCTTCGACAAATCGCTGGTTAAAGTCACAGGTTCCGCGGCACTCAACTGGGAAGATAATTTTCTGCGACTGGCCGGCGGAGTTGAAGTGGCGACGGGGTTGCTATCGGCGCCTTTGTTGACCGGCTCCGGGTCGCTCAAAATCGACAGTAACTTGAACGTCTTTGGCAGTCTTTCGGGTGCGGTTCAGATTCCTACGTCAATTATTCCCGGATTGATTCCATTCGAGCTGGGGTGGACCACTGAAGTAACACCGACGGGTAATGCGCTCGTTCAGTATTATCATAATGCGACGAATGCGGATGATTCTATTTCGACTTGGGCGACCTTCGCTGGCGTCAGTTATGGAGTGAAGCTAGGCTTTGACGGTTCGCTGACCTGGCTTGGCGCTCGCGATATTCGCACGCTGATGTCGCCAACGGCTGACTCGAGTCGCCGCGCATTTGCTCCGGTGACTTCGTCAGCATTTACGATTGGTGATGATTCCGAGTGGATGGTTTTGGGCGCCGAATGGGAGACTCCACGCAGCAACGTCGATGTTGTGCTCAGGGATCCCAATGGCGTGACGATTCACTCGGACGATTTTGATGACCATGACAACATTCGATTTGCTCCGAAGGCTTGGACGAATCAGCAGCGGGTCGTCATCATTCAAGGCTCGGACGCTGGGACCTGGGAGATGGAACTTGTAAGCCCTCAGTCGCTTGGCAATGTGAACTTTGGCGGTTCCGGCAGCGTCTCGCCGGCAGAAGTGCGACTGACGAATCTGGATCAGTCGGTCGTTCCGGAAGCGAATGGAAGTGTTCCGATTGCCTACGATGTTCGTTCGGCGACGGATGACGCCCAAGTGCGTTTCTACTTTGATGCAGATCGCAATGGCTACGATGGAGTGTTGGTTGATTTGCGTGGTGACAACGGTCAACCCGTCGAACTCCAGGACGTGGTGCTAAATGCTGACGGTCCGGGTGTAGCTCGTTGGAAGACCAACCAAGTGCCCGACGGTGAATACTATGTCTACGCAGTTGTCGATGATGGTGTCGGATTGCCCCAGTACAGCGAATACTCGGCTGGGACCGTCAACATCGGAACGGGAGCGACGGTTACCGGTACGGTCTTTCGTGATCGCAATGGGAATGGGGTAAGAGAAGGCGACGAACCCGGACTTGCCAACCGGCAGGTCTTTCTCGATGCGAATTCCGATGGAGTCAAGAATGCTGATGAGATGTTCGCGGTGACGGACGACCAAGGAGTCTACGAGCTGTTGGGTGTGGTTCCTGGGAACTATGAAGTTCGATTGAGTCCCGTTGGCAATGAAGAGCTCATTGTTCCACTGGCCGAATCCTATCCGCTGACGATCTCCGCAGCGGAAGTCGAAGAGGGACTCGAGTTTGCAATTGCGAACCATCGAGAGAAAGCCGATCTGACGGTAGAATTCCGAGATGGAACTACCCTGATGAACAACTACGTTCCGGGTGATCGACTGGGCGTTCTGCGCACATCGGTAAGCAACATCGGAAATGTCGCTGCCAATGGTCGGACCACGATAGAAACGGTGCTGTCAAAGAATAATATCATCGGCGACTCTGACGACATCGTCATTGGCACGTCCCGGCGAGTCTTAAGGACGAAGCCAGTCGTGGACAACGGCCGACCGACGTACGCAAACATCGTTTCACGGATTCCCGCTTCTGTAGTGGCTGGGGAATACTACGTCGGAGTCCGAGTGGACTCGGAGAACGTAATTGACGAATTGCGTACTTTCAATAACACGCAAATGTTAGGTGAGACCATCAATGTCATCACCCGACTTGGACGCATCGGGAATCGCAACGTACGTCGACTGGTTTTGGATGTTGGGGGAGTGGCGACTACATTTTTCGCTACCGGGTTCCTTGGACAGTACGATATCGAACTTGAAGATGGTACTTTTCACGTTGCGGCGCGTAATACGAATCAGACCAGTCAACTTCGAATCAGCACGTTTCGAAATGCGCCCGTCACGATGACTGGATTTACGGCGATGCATACGATGAAAGGTATTTATGCGCGGTCGACCGATCTGACTGGCGACATAGACTTCACCCGGGGCGCAAATCGAGTCTGGTTGAGAAACGTGACAGGTCCGTCGCAACTCAACGTGGGTGCGCATGATCGCATCACGTCGTTTGAGTTGAGAGCAGGCGTTGTCCGAGATCTCTCGATCGACTCGATGGAACCTATTCGGCGCGTCTTCGTTGAAAAGTGGATTGATACCGACGACGATGATGAAATCCTGGCTCCCTCGTTCGGCAATAATGCCATCACGTCAAAAGGGCGTTTCGATGCTAAGGTTCGGACTCGGCGTTAGAGAATAGCAGCCTACGCCGGGGTCACTGATGGCACGCAAATAGCTAGGTGCGGTTCACGTAGGATCCTGATAATCCCTACGATTCGCCGTTCTGGGTAGTGAAAACCGTCAGTCGTATCTGCTGATGGATTGGGCACGTTTTGTCCAATGCTACGGTTAATTGGCACGATGCTGTCTCAACCTATGCGCGAACGGCTAGCCGGCCGACGTTCAGTTTCCATCCGTAGAGGCGTTCAAAAAATGACTCACTCGGCAAAACGCACGCAGCTTCTTCTTGGGTTTGTAGGTTGCTTGGTTATAACTGCGCTGTTGGGGTATGGGACTTGGCGTCTCCGTGCCTTGGCTTTTATCGAGTTGACTCCACAGACAATCCACGTTGAGCAGCTTCCAGAGATCAGTGTGGGAGACAATCTTCGCGTCTACGCAGAAGATGCTTGGATGGGAAATCCCATCGGCGAAAAATACGCGGAAGGAGACGAGGAGGCTGGAGCGTCCGAAGGGTATCGCGCAATCTGGTATCCGATCTATCGGAAAGGCGAAGGGCCGGGGCAGTTGCGAGGATTGTTACGTCGTTCGATTCATACTGCCAAAGAAGCAAGGGCATTTCGTAAAAAGGGAAAAGTCACAGGGCTGTTGGCTAACCGTCTACCAATTAAGGAGCCGCTTCCTGCGGTAGTTGTTGATCGGCTAACTGAAGAGCAACAGGCAAATATCCTGTGGATCACGGACGAATCCACTCCGACGCATGCGTTTTCATTGGCGGCAGCCTTAACGGGTCTGTGCGGTCTTATCTCGACTTTTGTTCTGTATTGCTGGTTCACAAGCGTTCCCAACAAAGAAGAGCTGAAGGCGACCGCGCAGCAATTCGAAAAGGTTAGTGTTGAGTTTCAACCTGATCCCACGCAACTCATCTCGTCGCACGTTTTCTCTAAGGCAGGGTTTCTCCAGAACAATATCATTCTCGCTGCGGCTTTTGCCATTCTGTTCGCCAAGTTCGCGATGAGCATGATTCTGATGCCAGACGCACGATTCGTATCCGTGACCTTGGGGGTTGGAGCCGCAGCGGCTTTCTTGGGCTTGATGGTGCAGAGGATACGTTCCATCCAGGTGTGTGATGTATATCCGGACGGAGTTGTGATTCAGAGAGCCAAGAAAGCTTCGGCAATCGGCTGGATGGATATGCCGCTACTTTTTCGTTCGGAAGCGGGATCGAAGCCGTCGCTGTTTCGGACTGCGAACGTCCGCATGGGGAAACTGGTCTTCGACCGGAGTCTCACAGATTGCGATAAGTTGATGGGGCAGGTGCAAACGTTTCATGCCGCCGCTGTGGTCAAAAACCAACCGAAGACGAAGGGCAACGTTGATTATGGACCAGTGAGTGTGACCTACGAAGGGCTGCGGATTAAGCCGGCTTTGGGTCCACGAAAGTTTATTCCATGGGATAACTTCGACAAGATATCCATGGAAAATGGGGAAATGTACTTTGAAACTTGTGACAAAGTGGCAGCTCCCCCAAAAGTATCCATGGATACTATCCCCAACTACCTTGCGATGATTCACGCTATCAAATCGACTCAGCAGCAACGTCAAGCTGAAAAAGTCGAAGCGGAAGCCGCGGCTGCTGGTGAGGAAAAAGCCGTCAGTTGTTGAGCCAGATTTGTAGATTCGATCGTCGTTAGTTCGCGTCGGCGGCTGTCGCAACCGCATAGTCTCTTTGGCGAATCAGAGTCACGGCAAGGGTGAGCATCACCAAGATGTAGACGCCGATGAGCGTGACATGTTGCCACGATGGGGCGGTGCTGAACAGGTCGATAGGTGGTCCGTTTCTTCGATCGATGCGAGACAGGTCGAATCCAGCCCAGTTAAGAAAGAGGGCTCGCAATCGAAATTGGATTGTCAGCTTATTAATCAGTGCGGGAATAAAGCTGACGATCAGTTCGAAGATCAGCGTATAGGCGACGGACATCACCATCGCACGCTTGGTGAAAATCGTGCCCAAAGCCAGGAACAAAGCTGCATAAGCGGGTACGGACAAGAGGCACAAACGCACGATGGTCCACCACATCCGCATTATCTGTCCGGACTCGGCGACTTGGGTGCGAAACAAGGCAAGCAGCACTGCGCATACGGTAGCGCCCACAAGGGTTGCGGGCAGCACCCAGGCTACGGCGGCGAGGTACTTACCAAGGAGTACAGCGACTCGTCCGTGGGGTCGGACTGCAAAATAGACCCAGCTCTGGCGTTCGAGTTCGGACGATACGGCGGGAGCGGTCCACAGAAATGTCCCCAGCATACTGATCAGCATGGAGATCAGAATAAACTGGATCGAAGTCCAGACCTCGGTAGGGATTTCGCGACGAGCCCCGGGTACGGAGAGCAACAAGCAGACAAGGACGACGGGAAAGAATGCCAGGATTCCCCACCATGCCAGCCGAGTCGGCACCAAGGCTCGCCTCAGTTCGAATTCAAATACCGTCAAGACTCTAGAGAGAATGCTCATAGCTCGCCTCGATGAATCTTGAGCAACAAATTAAACAACTCCTGCAGCGACTCGTCAGCAGATCGAATTTCACTTATCACGATTTTGTCTTCTTCGATCCATTGCGGGAGTACCTCTAGAAGTTTTCCGGGATGTCTTGTTGATACGCAGACTTTCCCCGTGTCAAACTGAATCGAGTCAGCCATCTTTTGCTCGACGATACGTTTTCCCAGTCGATCTCCGTGAGGAGTGCGAATCCTCAATTCGTTGGGCAGGTCCGCCAGCATTTCGTGGACTTCTTCTGCCGTACCTGAAGCAAGCAGTCGTCCGCCGCAAATAAGCAGAAAAGATCGCGTAATCGACTCGACTTCGTGTAACACGTGACTGGCCAACAGGAGACTTTTGCCTTGTTCGATCCAGCTTCTTAATGCCGTCGTCATCTCGTGTCGACCGATTGGGTCCAGTCCATTGAACGGTTCGTCGAGAATTAGAAAATCAGGATCATGGGCTATAGCTTGTGCCATTTTGGTCCGTTGCCTCATGCCACGAGAGTAGCCTGAGATGGGACGGTTCATGGCGTCGCGCATGCCGACGAAATCAAGCGCGTGAAACGCGGCTTCACGCGCGTTCTTTCGGGTCATGCCCTGCATCCGCTGCAAATGACAAACCCAATCCAAGGCAGTGATGTCGGCATACAAGCCTTCGCTGCTTGGGCAGTATCCCAAACGGCTGAAAAGAGTGTGATTATTCTTTGGGCATCCGCCGAAGACTTGAATCGTTCCGAGCGTCGGTTGGAGTTGCCCCATGATAAGATTCAGCAAAGTCGATTTGCCTGATCCGTTGGGTCCCAGCAGGCCGTAGGCTCCCGGTTCAAGTTGCAATGTAATATCGTTGACGCCGATCACGTTGCCGTAGAGTTTCGTTACGTTTTCCAAGTTGATCATCATCGCTCGAGTCAGGCCCTCATAGGTGCGACAACGCGTCGGGAAAGAACAACCAGGGAAACAACCGTGATGGCAACCAGGACGATCGCCGAACCAAGGATGTCTGAGAGCTCGGAGAACCCGAAGACCCAACTTTGTACTCGTCCCAGCGTGTGATACAGCGAAAAATAGGACCAACGGCTGTTTTCCATGAACTCCATCCGATGTCCATGGTGACCTTGTTGCACTGCATGCGCCACGCCCATCACGCTGTAGGTAACCCAACCCATGATCCAGATTGCAAACCAGGCGAACGTAGCGTTACGGCTTTCCTGAGTCATCGACGAAAGGCACAACGCAAGTGATGCTGTGGGAATGGCCAGCACGGCCGAGGCGATGACGATGCGAATGGGGATATCCCAAGTCGCGTTGATCACGCCGACATTGGGTGAGAGTAAAATGCCGACCGCATAGAGTGACAAAGCGGGAAACATCGTGATCATGGCGAGATAAGCCCAGATCGTACCTAATTTGCCGAGTATGTATTCGAATCGGTTGATGGGTCTGGAGAAGTATAGGAGAAAGGCTCGTGATCGAATGTCCTGGGAAATGAGCGGCGGCGCGACCATGCCAATGATCAGTGCCATAGTGACACCTTGTGGATATCGAAAGAACGTCTGCAGCAGCCAGGACCACACACCATGCCTCGCGGCGTCGGTATCACCCGATCGCATCGGCTGCACGGCTTCTTCGAGTGCCGGGTTGTCAATACGCGTCATGACGAAGGGCGCTAGTGGCTCGACGAGGTCCGGATACTCCTGGGATCGCTCAAAACAGAATAATGGAAAAGCAAACACCAAAGTTGGCAACCAGGCGAAAAACAATAGCCTGCGCAACCAGCGACTGGTCCAGGCTCGGCGAATTCCGGTCCGCGCGATGATGATGACGCGACTCCAAGGCGGAGCAAGTTTTCCACGCCATCCGCGATAGCCAAGGCTGTTAACGCCCATGCGGTGACTCCTGAACAGCGCTGATGAAAATGTCCTCCAAAGAATTTCGTGAAGGAGCCAGTGACCGGATGACGACGTTCGCTTCTGAAGCCAACTGCCAGATGCGCTCCTGCAGCATTTCGATCTCTCCTCGTACAATGATTCGACCGTCGTTGGTGGTTTCCGCGTCGAGGCCTGCAGCCAACGCCGCTCCGATAAAGTCATCATTGTGGCCGAGGATGCGCAGCTTGACGGCTGGTTCCGCGGGCTTGGAAAGGGCCTGCAAATTGTCGGCAATACGTACCTTGCCATGAGCCAGGATGATGACGGAATCACTTACCGTCTGTACGTCAGGCAAAATGTGCGTGCATATAACGACTGTTTTTTCATGTTCGGTGGCCAATCGCTGAATCCGTCGCAGCATGATCTCGCGTTCTTCGGGATCAAGCCCCGACGTTGGTTCGTCAAGAATCAACAAAGGAGGATCGTGGACGATGGCTTGAGCGAAACGTAGTTTCTGACGCATTCCAGTCGAGTAGGTATCGACGATCCGATAACGTTCCTGGGCCAGCCCGCAATAGTCCAGAATCTCGTGGGCGCGACGCAGGCTTTCGATTCCCGGAATGCCGGAAAGCTGTGCGGAAAACTGAACGGATTCGACGCCGGTCAATCCGTAGAGGAAACAGTCGTCTTCGGGCATGTAGCCGACTTGAGCACGAATAGCGGCCGAGCCAGTACCGATCTCATGGTTAAGGACTCGGCCCGTTCCACTGGTCGGTTTGAGCAATCCCAGCAAAATCTTGATCAATGTGCTTTTGCCGGCCCCGTTGGGTCCCAGCAAACCCGTAACACCCGCGTTGATTGTTAGCGAAACCTCATTGAGCGCACAGAAACTACCGAAGCGTTTTGTAATTCGATCTAGTTCTATCAGAGCAGACAAGTAATTCACCGAAACATAGTGCAGGGCGGATGCAGACTATCGTAACTGCAACGATCACGCGCAGGCAGTCTATTCGGCTGTGTGGTTCAAATCTTGGCAGGTATTTTATCCGCCGCTCGATAAGGACCTCGAAAGCGGCGGATTACCCAAGAATCGTAAGTGAGACTCCGTCAGCCGAGGTCAGAACATGGTCGCATTCACGGCGTCTGTTGTGCATCTTCTTTGATGCGATGCGGTTCACGCCGCGGCTAGTTCGTCGATTCGCATTGAGAGAGAAGTTGCAGCAATACAACTTCGATTTTGTGGTAATATGCTCTTCAATGATGACAAATCAGAAATTCGAAGAGTGATTTCGGGTTTTTGGAAAATGATGTTTCAGCAAGGCCTCGCAGGGGTGCGGTCTTGCGCTCTTGAATCAGTTTAATGGGGATTCAAGGGCTCTAGTCGGTTTGCCGTGTCCAGCGTTTTCAGAAAGTGTTTGATGAAGTTTCTCCCACTTCTACTCATCGGTTTGCTAGTCTTTTGTGCCGACGCCAATGCAGAGTTGCAGGTGACGGAAATACAGTACGAATCGACGTTGGATTGGATCGAAGTTCGCAACATTGGCAAAACGTCCGTTGATGTGCATGGCTACGTTCTGGACGACGACGATGGCCAACCGATAAATCGAGCGAATATCTCGCGAGTCGATCCCAAGCAGGAAACCGTGATCAAGCCAGGTCAACTGGCCATTTTGTTTAGCGCCGATAACGAGAGCTTTGGCGCTACGGAATTTCGGAAGGCGTGGAAGATATCGGCTGGAGTACAACTGATTGGCGTCAAATTGTTTCCTGGTCTCAGCAAGGGTGGCGATCACTTTGGTTTGTGGAAGACCCACGAGGACTATGCGACTGATCGCATCGACGCAACGGGAAAAGCCAGTCGAGCCGTTGGATTTGGCAAAGCGGTCGTCGCGTTGAAGTATGGCGAGTCGCCGAATCCTGAGGCTGCGTCGATTACCTGGAGTGGTAAGGGAGACCCGTTGGACTTGGCGACTTGGGAGATGGCAGTTGCGGAAGAGAAGGGTGGTCGAGTCAGCGAGCCGATAAGCGTTCAACAGCCTTCGAACTCGACGGAAGACGTCGGCAATCCGGGTAAAGTCAAAGGCACGACGAAGCGACGTGGATTGATTGTTACCGAGATTATGTACAACCCAAGTTCGGAACCGGATGCGGATTGGGAGTATATCGAAGTCCTCAACAATACCGGCTCGACGATTAACTTTTCCAAGACGCCATTCACGATCGACGACTTGTCCGGGAATACGCTGGGCGGTCCCAATATCATGAGTGGAAGCGTCGAAACCGGAAAACTGTTTGTTCTGTTCAGTCGTGATAAGCAAAACGTCAAAGATATGCAGGCAGCTTGGGGAGTCGACGTCAACTTTATCCCCGTCGAAGGTTTTCCGACGTTGAGTAATTCAAGGGACACGATTGCCATCTGGGCCAACCACGATGAATATGCCAAGGACAAGAGAGCCGAGCATACGAATCGCTCCGAAGTCGCCATCGGGTATAGCGATGGCAAGCCGTTACCCGGTCAAAAAGACAAATGGCCATCGGATGACGGCAAAGGCTCGATTCATCTGGATGTTTCCTTATACCCGACTCGTGGTTCGAGTTGGTCGCTTAGTAATGTTCTCGACAAGTTTTCGCGTCAAGCCAAAACCGCCATGCGCACCATTGAGCTGTATCCGGGCGGTGACATCGGCAGTCCAGGTGTCTTCGCGCCGTAATCACAGTTCTCATTGGCTTCGTTTTTTGGCTGTGCTGTTGAACAACAGCGTCGTTTTGTCATACACGCCATTCGAGGTGAATTTTGACGGCGTCGCGCTAGCGTCATAGAATCGCCGGTGCCTGCCGAAGCTGCAACTCTATTGAGGACCAGACGTATGTTTGCAAGATCATTCAAGTTGAGTGCTGGCAATTGCCAAAGAAATCGCAGAATGAATTTCGAATCTTTGGAGAGTCGTCAGATGCTCTCCACCTTCGATGTGCTGGTCTTCAGCCGTACCACGGGATTTCGTCACGGTTCTATTGCGGCTGGGATTGCAGCGATCGAGTCGCTTGGTGCCGCGAACGATTTTACGGTGACTGCGACCGAGAACCAGAATCTATTCACCGATGCCAACCTTGAGCAATATGAAGCAGTGGTCTTTCTGAATACGACCGGGAATCCACTTGGTGGGACGCAGCAGGCTGTCTTTGAGCGCTATATCCAGAGCGGCGGCGGCTACTTGGGTGTGCATGCTGCGGCCGATGCGGAATACAACTGGTCGTGGTACGGCGATCTAATGGGAGCCTACTTCCAAAGTCATCCGTCGATTCAACAGGCAACGATCAACGTCGCGGATAAGGCACATCCCGCGACCAGGAATCTACCCGATCGCTGGTCACGAACGGATGAATGGTACAACTACCAAGTCAATCCGAGAGGCGATGTTCACGTTCTTATGACGCTGGACGAGTCGACTTACTCAGGTGGAAGTGATGGGTTTGATCATCCCATTGCCTGGTGCCACGAATATGATGGCGGGCGTTCTTTCTACACAGGGCTGGGTCACACTTCGAGCACCTACTCTGAGCCGCTTTTCCTCGATCACCTTTTGGGTGGAATTCAATACGCTGCGGGGCAAACCCAGGGCGATTGTGGAGCCACAATTGAATCCAATTTTGATGTGACGGTTCTGGAAGACGCAACGACGAACCCGATGGAGTTGGAGGTCCTTCCCAATGGGGATGTCTTGTACATTGAACGCAGCGGTGCGATTCGCATTCATGACCAGACGGCGAATCGAACACGGACTGCTGGCGTCGTCCAGGTTACGCAACAACAGGAAGACGGGCTGTTAGGGTTAGCCGTCGATCCCGAATTTGAACAGAACAACTGGATCTATCTCTTCTATTCGCCGCCCGGTTTTCCCTCCCGTCAACAGGTTTCGCGATTCAGCCTGATAGATGGGCAGATCGACAATTCGTCAGAGCACGTCTTGCTAGAGATTCCCGTACAGAGAACCAGTTGTTGTCACTCTGCTGGCTCGATGACTTTTGGCCCCGACGGGTCTCTGTTCATCTCGACTGGCGATAATACGAACCCTTTCGAGTCGCAGGGATACGCACCCATCGACGAGCGACCAGGTCGCTCAAATTGGGATGCCCAGAAAAGTTCAGCGAATGTGGATGACCTCCGCGGAAAAGTACTTCGCATCATGCCCCAGTCAGACGGGACGTACACCATTCCTGATGGCAACCTGTTTCCAGCCGATGGTTCTGGTGGCAGGCCTGAAATCTACGTGATGGGGACTCGGAATTCTTTTCGTATTTCTGTCGATCAGCAAACCGGTTGGCTTTATTGGGGCGATGTCGGTCCAGATGCGGGTGGATCAAATGCGCTGCGTGGCCCCGCTGGACATGATGAAATTAACCAAGCTCAGCAAGCCGGGAATTTTGGTTGGCCACTATTTGTAGGTGACAACAAGCCGTATCGCGAGTACGACTTCGCCACCGGACAATCGGGGGATTTCTACGATCCAGCGGCTCCCGTCAATAATTCTCCCAACAACACCGGTACACAACAGCTTCCTCCCGCTCAACCCGCGCTGATCTGGTATCCCTATGGCGGCAGTACAGAATTCCCACAAGTCGGCACTGGAGGACGCACGGCAATGGCTGGACCGGTCTACCAGTACGAATCGGGATTGGCGTCGAGTGCGAAATTACCGGACTATTATGACGACACGCTGTTTATCTACGAATGGTCCCGCAACTGGGTGAAGGAAGTCAAGCTCGACGATAGCGGCGAAATTCTGGCCATCAACGACTTCATGCCAGGTCTTGAATTGAACCGTCCGATGGACATGGAGGTAGGACCGGACGGAGCCATCTACATGATCGAATGGGGATCTGGTTTTGGTGGGAACAATAGTGATTCGCAAATAATCAAGATTGAGTATCAGGGAGCCGTAGAGATTCCCGGCGATTTGAATGGTGATGGAACTCTTGATTGCGTGGACGCCAACACGTTGAGCACGGCGATCGCTGACGGCGAAACGAATGGCGTCTACGATATGAACGGTGATGGTATCGTGGACTCGAATGACATGTCGTTTTGGATTACCGACATGTTTGGGACTTTGCTTGGGGACGCGAATCTCAATCGTGATGTAGATGTCGGAGACTTTAACGTCTGGAACGCGAATAAGTTTACGTCGACTGCTGATTATTGTTCCGGTGATTTCAACGCCGACGGCAACGTTGATGTCTCGGATTTCAATCTGTGGAATGCGAACAAATTCCAAAGCGCAGCAATCGCAATCAACGGCGACTCGCCGACGGAGGCGACGGCAGAGGAACCTACTCTCGTTGAGGCAGTATCGACAGATGGCGTTGTTGACTTTCGAGTCGAAGTGATTCCATGGGCAAATGGTGATCAATCATTCTCAAATTGGCTGGCAGATCGTGACGATTTGCCCAGACGTCATCGGGACACTGCGGTATTTGACCGTGTCTTCGCAAGTCAACTAGATACATTCGATGACTGGGAGTATTTGCGAGTTTGAGCTCTGCCTGGTAAGACGTCTGGTTTGTAGCCGGCGATAACGGTAGACGTCCGCTTCGGCACCAGGGTCATCGCTCGTTTCCCGACGGGACGATGATCTTTTGCTGCAGCAAAGTCTCTAACGTCTTCAAGTCGAATGGTTTCTGCAAGAAAGCCGTCGGTTGAAACTCGGCCTCTGTCGAGAATTCTTCACATCGGTATCCGGTGCAGATCACAATCGGCAAATCGGGTTTTCGTTTCTGCAGGATCTGAAAGACTTCTCTGCCACTCATTTCTGGCATGTTCAAGTCGAGTATCACAAACTCGAACTGATAAAGCTCCGCAAATTCAATGGCTTGGTGTCCGGATTCTGCGTCGATGACGTCGAATCCCAGCTTGGCCAACAACTTCGCGGTTGCGTTTCGCACCAGTCTTTCATCATCAACCAGAAGAACGCGTCCAGAGAATTCAGATCGTCTCGGAAGGATGGAACTAGGCTTCGGTTGATATGGTAGGTCCTGCACACATCTTTCAAGCATAATATCAATTTTGGTACCTGAACCAGGTTCGGAATAACAATCGATTCTGCCATTGTGCTGTTCGACCAGTCCATACGACATGGACAGACCCAAGCCCGTACCTTTACCGGTTGGTTTGGTAGTAAAGAAGGGCTCGAAAATATGATCCCGTATTTCAGGTGTCATTCCAACGTCGTTGTCTTCTACACGTATGCGTACGAATTGCCCGGTTGAACCGGAAACATTGGTCGTCGAAATCGAAACGACTCCTTCCTCTTCGATCGCATCGCAGGCGTTCAAGCACACATTTATCAAGACGAGTTCCATTTGTTCCCGGTCAGCGTTTGTCAACCAGAGATCGTCTGCGCAGTCCTTCGTTATGACGATTTTGGAACTGATAGAATGACGCAACAATGAGAGTACATTTTCGACGACGACGTTGAGTGAAATTACCTTGAGATTCAACGCCGACTGTCGGGAGAATCCGAGCAGGCTTTTTACCAGCTTGGCGGCCTTGTCAGTTGCCGACTCGGCTTGTTCGAGGCAAATCGTCGCTTCTCGTCCTGGTGGAATATCACTACGAGCCAATTCGATATTCGCAGAAATACCCAGCAGCAGGTTGTTGAAATCATGGGCAACTCCCCCCGCGAGTCGGCCAACGGCTTCCATTTTTTGAGAATGGACTAACTGGGCTTCCAGTTCTCGTTGTTCAGTGACATCTTTAAGCGTAACGAGTCGGCCGATGATATTCGTATTTTTGTCGACGATGGGTGCCACAGATGCGATCATCTGTGCGTTGCGACTTCCACAGATGACAGCCGACTGCAGGTCCCTCGTCCCCTGCCGAATGCGGCGAGAAAAATCAGTCAATTCATCCGAGCAGATGAACTGTTGCCGAATTTCATCGATCAACTGTTCTACCGAATCGCCTGGCGAGACCGTTACGTTTGCCAGATTGATGAAATTCTGATTTACACAAGCAACAAGGTTCTTCGAGTCGATCACCGCAATGCCATCATCAATCGCTTCGTAGGAGGCATTTAATCTTGCTGTCAAGCCTTCGAAATGATTGGTTTTATATCGAACTTGCATACGCAAAGTCGCCACCCAGCTTGTAACCAATCCGAGCAGCACGGCGAATCCGCCCAGCCACATTCGTTCGATCAACATAAATGCGATCGTGATCAACCCATAGATCGCCAATACTTGCAACGTGAATCGTGAACCAACCGTTGCTGTTGTCGTTCCCACGAAGTAAGAGTCCTTGCATGCGAATCGTGTCACCGGGGCGCAGTTGTAAATCGGAGAATTGCTCCGCGTTTGTTGGGACGAGACATTCGAATTTGAGTCCACCGCTGTTGATTTCGAGTGAGTAACCATTTGCGATGGAGTGGGATCGCTTGAAGATTCCAGAAACGGCCACCCGCTTATGGTTGAGCATGTGTTTGGCAATCTCAAACGCAGTTGTCGGCGCGGGCGGTCGAATCGCTGCTTCGCCTGAACGCAGCGACGCCCATGAAGCTCGTAGAGTCGGGCGTCGAGTACTCACGCTGTTGAGAGTCCCGATGGTCTCTGCGTATTGGCCGACTTTCAACAATCCAGCATCTGGAAAAGTAACGAGGATCGAGCTTACCGAGTCTTCGAGAAGAAATGCTTCTCCGTCGACGACATGACTGATGGTTCCATTCACATGAATTGTCGTGCCATGAGCCTGTGAAAGGGCATCGAAGATTGAGACAACGGGAGCATCGTTTGCCAGAGTTTCGCTGTTCGTATCATCGACAATGTGGATGTCACTTTTATCCATCACTTGACAGATGCCGCGATTGGGAACGCGAGAATCAGAAGTGCTCCAATCTAACACGCCGATGACCTGTAGTCTTGTTCCAGGTTGGGCGAGTGGATGATCGTCGGGGAGATGTGTGGGCAAGAAGCAGTTGAGTTGTATCCCCCCGTCCTCAATAACCAGTTGAGTTGTGTTTTCAATTTGCCCAACGCTTCGAAGTGTCCCCTCAGTCTTTATGCGACGAGACCATTGTTCGCCTCTGGTCAACTTGGAGAGATCCATCTCAAGAGTCTTGTTTGGTGAATCCGCCCCTAAGTATTCGATCGAGTCGGCTTCGACAAAACAGAGAGAAGTGTCCATCCATCCACGCACACGGATGCGACTGCGCGCCGTCAAGTCCGGCGGCTCTTGGTAGTACACAGGATTCAGGCGAACGAAGATCGGAAACTCACCATCTTGAACGAACAATTTTCTGCGAACAGGATCCCAGTAATTTACCGTTGCCGTAAAGTCGACAGGATACTTTGGCGTTGAAGTATCCCGCATCCGTCCGGTGACTTGTTCCAGCGACCGGAGCGTTTCCGGATTTTCCAGGCCATGGACCGTTGGCGGAAAAGTAGTGGCGATGAGAATCCAAATAGCAAACTGGTTAAAAGGCTTACATGCCATGAAAGTTCAATGAAAGGCGATTGTCTGTCACTCAGTTACCAAGCAACAGTTGGAAATCTAGCCTAGCAGTTTATTGGCTCGCTTTACAATAACTACCCCAGAAGAGTGCCGTCAGTAAAAAAAGTCACGTGTCCTTCCATTTTCTGTTTGGCATCTCAAATTTTGACCAACCTTCCCCAATCAGGTGTTGGCGGCACTGTGCCATTGGTTTAAGACCGTTGTAGGGTTACCTAAATTTAACAGCCCAGGACGTTGAAATGAACTTCGAGTTGATTGGAGAACTGGAAAGCAAGCTTCCGACTTCGGATGCGAAGTTGCGCAAGTACTGGGCGGAGCGAGTCGTTGATGAACAAATACCCTTGGCCAGTCTGATGATATTGCTGCACGATCAGAATAAGACGGCCCAACGATTTACCTGGCTGATTGGTGATCTGCTGGATAAAGATCGAACGGTTGTCGAAACATGTCTACCCATGCTGTTTGAGCTGCGAAATGATATGCCATTTCCAGGAATGCGACGTTGCGTTGCCAAGTGCCTGTGGTATCTGGGCGTACCCAAAGAATTGGAGGACGTAGCTATCCCGGAACTGTTTCTTTGGTTGAAGGATGATACCTTTGCCATTGGCGTTAAACATTATGCTGCTCGGGCTCTGTTTGATCTGGCGATGCAGAATCGAGTCGACACCAAGCGACTTGAGCGAGTCCTTAAGCGGCAATCCAAGCACGAAAACCAGGCTCATGCAGGCCGAATGGAGAAACTGAGATTGAAGCTCAAGAAAGAAGTCACCTAGCCCATTGAGAAAAGCCCTCCCGCGACAAGCGTCACGAGAGGGCGAGGGGCAAACACGACAACTAACGAACAGGTGGTTACGACCAGGCATCGAAAGAGTCGCCACCGATCAAGGCAAACAACTCATCAACCGACTGGGTAGATTGTTCCTCGCGACGATCATTTTCCAGATCACGAGTGAGCGATCGACGGACTCGATTCACCGACAACTCACCCGGTTCGGTGT
>CAYYHV010000054.1:17116-24213 GCA_964471695.1 uncultured Pirellulaceae bacterium | reverse complement strand
GACATCAACTATACAACTTACCAGCAGCTTGGTGCGCGAGCGGATGGGCAAGTCGTCGACAAAAGCGGACTCTAGGTCACGATGTCAGAGCGTTAACCACCCGGGCCGTGCGATAGGATGATGCAAATGATGATGCGGCAAGAGTTCGGCCTGCTACCAGTGATTCTCATGCTGGCGTTTGCTGTCGGCGGATGCAATCATTCTGAGACGGGTCCCACTACGATTCCCGTCACCGGAAAAGTCACCTACAAGGGTGAACCATTATCGAATGCCACCGTATCATTCACTGCCAATGGGACGGGCAAATCGTGTGACGCAATTACGAACGAGGCCGGTGAGTTCTCGTTGCAGACCTATCTACCCAATGGTGATGCGAAGGCGGGCGCCGTGGCAGGTGAGTACGAAGTGACGGTGATCAAGCTTGACGAGTCAAATTTGTCGATGTCAGCCCCGCCCAAACATTTGTTACCCGTAAAGTATTCAAGGACGAAGACTTCCGGATTATCCGCGTCGATCAGCGGAGCCGGGGGACAACAACTATTGTTTGAATTGAAATGAAAAGACGCCATCACTTGTTCTTTGACGTGACGCTGATTGCCATTCTGGTTGCGTTTGTTTTTCTATGTCGTTCTTCGTTGGGTGAATCGAACTGGGCTCAATGGCGTGGACCCTACGGTACAGGGGCAGCAGAAGCGACGGCTCGGCCGCCGTTGCGCTGGGACGAATCGACGAATGTACGATGGAAGAAAAAGCTCCCGGGCTTGGGCCATTCGACTCCCATCGTCTGGGGCAATCGCATCTACGTGACGACGGCGATTCCGGTTGGCGAGCAGTTGCCGCCAAAATTTAGCGGGGCACCTGGGGCCCATGACAACTTGCCCGTGACAAGCAAGTACAAGTTTGCCGTGATTGCGGTGGATCGAACCAATGGGAAGATTGTCTGGAACAAAACCGTCGCTCAGCGGCTGCCACATGAGGGAGCCCACTATACCGGCAGTCTGGCTTCGGCATCTTCCACGACGGATGGAGAGCGAATCTACGCCTACTTCGGTTCTTATGGACTTTATTGCCTGGACGCCAACGGAAAACTGCTTTGGGAAAAAGACCTGGGCACGATGCATACGAAACATGGGCATGGTGAGGGCAGTTCCCCGTATCTTTACGGCGATTCACTGGCGATCAATTGGGATCACGAGTCGCAATCGTTCATCGTGGTCCTTGATAAACTTACAGGCAAAGAACGTTGGCGAAAAACACCGGATGAGGTGACATCCTGGTCCAGTCCCATTGTGGTTGAACATAACGACCAGTCGCAGTTGATCGTGGCAGGTACCAAGCGTGTTCGCGCGTATGATCTCAACAAGGGCGACGTCATCTGGGAGTGTGGAGGATTGTCGGCCAATGTCGTGGCGACTCCTGTAGCAGCCGACGGGATGGTGTTTGTAGGCAGTAGCTACGATACGCGAGCCATGATGGGGATTCGGCTGGAAGGAGCTCGCGACGACATCACAGACTCGGACAATGTCGTTTGGAGACGCCGGCAGCGCACGCCGTACGTTCCCTCGCCGTTGCTTTATCAAGGCAGCCTTTATTTCTTGCGACATTATCAGGGGATATTGTCACGCGTGACTTCGGCGACGGGTGACGAGCCAACGCCGCCGCTTCGATTGAATGAGATTCGCAACGCTTACGCATCCCCGGTTGCCGCCAGGGGGCATCTGTTTATCACGTCGCTCGAAGGTACCACCTCGGTTGTCGCGGCTGGCGAGATTCCGCGAGTCGTGGCGATCAATCGACTGGACGAATCGTTCAGTGCTTCCGCGGCGATTGTTGACGATACGATTATCCTGCGGGGTAAAGAATTTCTATATTGCATTGGAAAGCCGCAATAACGACGCGTGTTTTCCGAATATCAAGGTGACCGCTAGAATGCGGGTGCCACGAATAACCTGCTGTCGGCCCGGCAATGCGATGCAAAAGCAAAATGCTAGGGAAGCGATGGCAGAGTGCAAAACCACTCATTTGAGAACTACGAAACTAGTGTCATGAGCCGATTTGAACGAATTGAAGACTTTTGTCGAACGGGTGTGATCCGCATGGGAATATCGGATGTTCGCATCCGACAACCAGTGACGTTGGCATGTGTTTTTTGTTGTTTTCTGATGTTCGGGACATTGGCGAGTTGGGGGCAGCAACCAGAATCCACTCCCGAATCTATTCAGCAGTACCGCGCCGCAGTCGCGCTGCAGAATCAGCAGCTTTATGACTTGGCGGTCGATGAGTGGCGAGCTTTTGTCAAGGATTACGGCGATGATCCTTTGGTTGGTGATGCATACCATTATCTGGGCGTTTGCCATTTTCAGCTGGGAGACTTTAAGGCTGCTCAGCCTCATTTTCAATCGGCTTTGAAGCGAAAATCAAAGGCGAAGTTGCGTGCGAGTTCCTTGTTGAATCTTGGCCTGACTCAGTTCAATCTTGGCCCGAAAAACAAGGCGCAGTATGAGCAAGCCATCAAGAGCTTCACAAGTTTGAGCAAGGAGTTTCCCAATACACCTGAAAGCCGCACGTCCCAATTCTATGCGGCAGAATCGCTGACTGCCTTGGGCCGTAATGACGAAGCTCTGCAGATGTATCAGCGTGGGTTGGCTGGCAAAGGTGACGGGACGCAAACGGAAAAGTTGCTGTACGGATTGGCCGTCGCCCATCAGGAATCGGACAACCATTCCGAAGCGTTAAAGGCCTTTGAGCGACTCTTGCGAGAGTTCGGTCGAGGACCGTATGCCGCCGAAGCTGCCGTGCGTCGTGGCGATGCGCTCTTGGCGTTGGATCGAGTCGACGATGCGTCGACCGTATTTGCCAAGTCTGCCGCGAATCGACTGTCGGAATTTGCAGACTATGCGTTGCTACGCCAAGCCGCATGTGAGTACCGCAAAAAGCGATACGCTCAAGCAGGGAGGCTGTATGCCGATCTGATACGCAATCATCCCGAATCAAAGTATGTCGATACAGCCGTGTTTGCGGTGGGAAAAAGCTTCTACTTAGCAGGTGACTACAAGACGGCGCGGAAATGGTTGGCGAAAGCCGCTGGTGCGAAGGGCAAGCCGGCTTTGGAAGCAGCTCACTTTTTGTCGCTCGTGGATATCAAATCGGGGCGGGCCGAACAGTCGCTGGCGAAAATTAAAGATGCAATAGCGGCGGCTGAGGACGACAGTGAATTCTTGCCTCAATTGCGCATGGATTATGCCGATGCGTTGTACGAGATTCCGGCACGGCGCTCGGAAGCCACGCGGATGTACGCCAAAATCGCGGACTCGTACAAGGATCACTCGGTGGCTCCGCAAGCCAGGTACATGGCGGCGTTCTCGGCGTTGGCTGAGAAACAGTACGAAGCGGCAATCTCCCAGGCTGATCAATTTGAGCGTGAGTTTCGAACCGACGACTTGCTGCCGGACGTGACGGCATTGAAGGCGGAATCGCTCCTGCAAGCGAAGCGAGTTGATGACTCAGCGAGTCTTTGGGAGCGTTTGGTTGATAAGTTTCCAAAACACCAGGACGTCGAAGGTTGGATTGTGCGACGAGCTATCTGTTTGAATCAGAAGCAGCAGCACAAACAGGTTGTGCGTTGGTTGGAATCGAATTGGGAGATGTTGAAAAGCGAATCGCCGCTGGGCGAAGCCCAGTATCTGATGGGCAGTGCTCTTTGGAATCTGAAGAAGAAGGACCAGGCCGTGGCGATGCTGAATCGCTCATTGAAGACGTCTCCCGATGGTGCGCAATCCGAACGGGCGTTGCTGCTGCTGAGTAGTGTCGGTGGTACCGCCAATCCACAAGCCGCGTTGGCTGCGATTGATCAGTTGATGAAACGGAAAAATGTTACGGGCTTGGTAAAATCCGAGGCCCAGTTACGTAAGGCCGAATTGATGTTTGATGCGGGGCGATTTGCTGAGGCCGCTTCATCGTACCAGTCGATTTTGGCATCGAACGATCTCAAGGCGTCGCATCCAGCCGCTTTGTTGGGATTGGCTTGGTCGGAACTAAATCGCGAGGAGTATCGGGCTGCAATGACGGCACTGGGCCGCTTGGAGCAGGAGTTTGGCAGTGATCCAACGAATCAGAAAGGGCACTATTTGCGTGGAGTCGCCTTGCAACAACTGGGCGAACCTTCCAAGGCGGTCACTTATCTCCAGCGGTTCTTGTCACAGGAAGAGAAGGCACAAGAGCGGGCTAATGCCCTGTACGTCCGGGGGTTGTGCCAAACAGCGATGGAAGAACATCAAGCTGCCGTTGAGAGCTTCAATGAAGCGATACGCGAGACGCCGGATGGAAAAGGCGTGTCACAGCTAAGGTACGAATTGGCTTGGGCTTATCAATCGGCCGGCGACGAAGAAAAATCGGCTCGGACGTTCCGAAAGTTGGCTGAGGAGAATCCTCAGGGTGAGCTGGCAGCCGAGGGCTATTTCCGCAACGCTGAATACTTTTTCTCGAAAGGGAAGTACGAAAAGGCGCTGAAAGGATTCACGAAATCGTACAAGGCTGCGAACAACGATGTCAAAATTGGTGAGCGAGCCATCAATAAGATCGGATGGACGGCGTTCCAGATGAGCGATTTCAATCAGGCGAAACAAGCCTTTGACGAACAACGAAAACGGTTTCCCGCGGGCGAATTGACGGCTGATGCGGCGATGATGACCGCCGAATGTGATTTTCAACAGAAAGACTACGGAAGGGCGCTTGATGGGTTCGAGCGCGCATTACCGAACGTGCCTCGCGACTCGACGTTGAAACCGTTGGGGATGTTGCACGCTGCCCAATGTGCAACCAAAGCCGACAATTGGCGTCTTGCGTCGACGCTGCTTCAGCAAATGAAGCAGGACTATCCCGAATCCAACTACCTCGATGAAGCCGAGTATGAACTGGCTTGGTCGTTGCAAAACCAGGACAAGATTGATGAAGCGTTGCCACTATATTCGGCCGTTGCGGATCGGACGACGCGGCCTATTGGTGCGAGAGCTCGGTTTATGGAAGGCGAATTGCTGTTTGCCAAGAAACAATATCCCGAGGCGATCCGTGTCTTTTTCAAAGTCGCATATGGATACGGTTACCCTGAATCCCCCGACGCTTACCATGAGTGGCAAGCCAACTCGATGTTCGAAGCGGCTCGGTGTTGTGAGTCGACGAAGCGCATATCGTCGGCAAAACGGCTGTACGAAGATTTGATCAAACATTTCCCCGAAAACTCCAAAGCCGCCACGGCTCGAAAGAAACTCGCGGCCATCAGTCGCAAGTGATAACCGCTGATAGTTTTCGAAATTACCTTTCCCTAGCCATACTGAGCAACATTCAGTCGCGTTCTAAGTAATTGTCGTGAATGCCGTTCAAGCAGTTTAGAATGCATGCGTTATTGGATCGTTGTTTTTGCCGTCGAGACGTACAACCTGAGTACTTATTCTGAGAAGTCCTATGAATCGTTCTTGTGAAACCCCATCGGGCTGGATTCTTATCGCATGCCTGTTCGCTGTGACTTTGCTAACAAGTATGGTTGCGACGCCTGCGATAGCACAACAAATGCCGGATCAATTCGCAGACCAGGTTCTAGCGGAGCAGCCGACACCGCCTCGACCGGTTGCCGATGTGCAACCGGAGGCGACGAGCTTGAATTTGGTCCAACTGATTTGGACGGCTCGTTGGTTGATGATCCCGATCATTTTGATGTCGGTGATCGTGGTAGCCATTGGGTTGGAGCGAATGGTGACGCTGCGGCGCAATCGAATGATGCCGTCAGTTTTGCTGGACGAGATTGACGATCACACCAGCAGTCGTGGTGCCTTCAATGCCCGCCATCTTTATAACGTAGCCAACGACTTTCCGTCGCCGACAGCGAACGTGCTTAAGGTCTTTCTTCACAAAGTCGGTCGCCCCCACGCGGAAGTCGAACGTGCCGTTGGTGAGAGTATGCAGCAGGAAGCCGAACGGCTGTATCGCAACGTGCGAACACTCAATCTGGCGGCAACGGTGACGCCGTTGATGGGATTGCTGGGGACGGTTTGGGGCATGATCGAAGCTTTCTTCGCTACAGCCAATTTGCCGCTGGGCGCCAACAAAGCTGAAAGTCTGGCGGAAGGTATCTACACAGCACTGGTAACCACGGCAGGAGGATTGGTGGTGGCCATCCCGGCTGCCATCCTGGCTCACTGGTTTGAGGGACACATTGAACGCATATTCAATGATATCCACGACTTGGTTTATACACGACTGATGCCGGTTGCTGAGCGCATGGAAGGCGTGAATGGACAGCCACGCAAACAGCCCGCGAAGAAGGGAGTGACGAATCCGACGCCACCGCCGGTTGGCCGTTCGATGAAGGTTGAGTAAGTGAGGAATCGTTGGGCGGCGTTCGGAAATGTTCGACGGACTGTGGAAATGTTGTATCGAGAAAACTGATGGCGATCAAACTTAAGAAAAGTCGTGCTCTGAGTGCTCTCAGCCTGACGCCGCTGATTGACGTCGTCTTTTTGCTGCTGATATTTTTCCTGGTGACGACGCGTTTTGCCGAGGAAGAGCGCGAGATGGATGTCATCCTTCCGGAGGCCAGTGAAGCCGTACCCTTGGTTGTGCAACCAAGTCACCTGTTTATCAACGTCGACGAGCAAGGACGATTCTTCCTAGGTGGTGAAGAACTGGATCGGTCTCAGTTACAGCAAGCGCTGCGACAGGCGTGGGCCAATAATCCCGAACAGCAGGAAGTCGTCATTCGTGGTGACAAACACAGCCACTGGGAAGCCATCGCGCAGGTGATGAATATGTGCAACAAAGCCAACATCCGGAATTACAAGACAGCAATCGCTGATTAAGAAATAAAGTCGACGACTCGATGGCAGACAGCTACGCCTACTACGACGCTTATGACGAACGCCACTCGGTTTGGCCGATGGTAGTGGCTGTACTGGCGCTCGTGGTATCGGCTGCGGGAGCCGTCTACGTCTGGACGGAGGGGCAGGGGCAGAGTCACAGTGATCTGGTAGGTTTCTGGATTTTGCTACTGGGGTCGGCAACGGCCGGATTCTTCGCCTTGGCTTTTTCGCCAGATCGTAGAATGT
>CAYYHV010000054.1:13831-17106 GCA_964471695.1 uncultured Pirellulaceae bacterium | reverse complement strand
ATCATCACCAGCTTGATGTTGCATATCTGCCTGTCGCTGGCTCTGCGACATCATGTCCTTTCCGTTTCTCTCGACGAGGGCCAGAAGAATAGCCTGCCTCGCGAGCGAAAGGTCGAACCGCTGCCGACGATCCCCGACTATTTTATTCCAGAGATGAGTAGCGATATCGAACCGGAGTTTCGCCAACCCGTACCCACGGAGCGTGCTCAGCCCGATCCTAACCGGGCGATGCGTACGTCGACAAACAGCCGCTTTGATCATCGTCGTAATATCGAGCCGAGTAACATTCCGTTACAGGCTGCGATCAGCCCCAATGCGATGCGTCGGCAAGAACGCAATGCGCCGCGCCGAGCCGCTGAGCCATCGCGGTTAAGTCGTCAGAGCGAATCGGCAGCACAGCTTCGCGAGGCACCGGTTCGAGCTCCGTCCGCAAATTTGGGTGAGTCGTCGGCACCCAGATTAGAGGCGCCTCGCGCTTCTGCGGAACGACGCTTGCCCAAGATGCCGGCGTTGGTAAGGGACTCAAGCGAATCGGCTCGTCCCGCGGACGCCGCCGTCTCGGCGCTTGCACCTCGACGCAACACGCAAACGAATGCGAATACAGATTCCGTTCGGGCCGAAATGACTCCGAGGCGAACGGAATCGGGTGAGATTGCCGAAACGACGGCTCGGCAGGTCGAAAGTCGCTCGGGCAAAATGGCGAGTCGATCGGAAAGATTGACGGCACCAACAAGCGACTTGGCACGCGTTCGCACTCGCGTCCCCCAATCAACGAATCGCTCGACGAGGTCCGCGACATCTCAACTCGCCGCGGCCAATGTCGGACAGATGAATTCGCAACGTCGAGCCACCTCCGTTGCGGACACGGACCCGGTGGATGCGGCTCAGCCGACTGTTGCGGCACCGAATCAAGCCCAGTTGGCTGCTACGAGTGCTGCGGCCCCGACGGCAACGAGTGGGATCACTGATACACCGCAACGTGTGCCATCGCCGGCTCCGGCGATTCGCTCGTTGGCTCGTTCGTCGACTCGGTTGCCCACCAGCAGCGGTCGTGCGGCTCGCCAACGATCTTCCGCCAACACCGCGGGCTCGACCGGACAGGTTTCACCGTCCCAGATGTCGCCGCGACGACCACGACAACCTAATGCGATTGCGAACGGCGGCACACCGGGTTCCGTAGGATCGCTCGCACGACGCCCCTCACGCGTTCCGGCATTGTCGGGCGGTCAAGTCGCAGCGTCCGATGTTGCGGCTCCCTCTCCCAGCGTCGATGCACCATCCAATGAAAGTGGCAGCGGATTTGGACGCATCGGGACCGGTTCGCAACTGGCTCGTCGCGACTCGCGTGGCCCGAGGTCGCAACCGAATCGTTCAGGGTCGAACAATAACGTCGGGACTCAAGCCGACTTGTCCAGTAGTGGGCAAGTGACGCAACGTCGTCGCTCCGAGTCGGGCGAGGACAGCGCGGGCAGTCATGTGGATGTAATGACTGGCCCTTCGACGGTGACTCGCCAATCTCCAATCGCGTCGATTGCAGCGGACCGTTCAGGGGCTGGTGATGTTCCATCGACAGCGAACGTCGGCTCAGCTCGACAGGATTCGGCTGAAGGCATGGCTGCGCTGGCTGGACCGACTTCCGGTGGATTGGATCGACGTTCCAGTCGCATTCCTGTTTTGAATCAGGCAAAGCCTGGTCCGGGTGGTCTAGCGTCGAGAGCAGCCCCTTCCGTTGGGCTGCCGTCACGGCGTGCGAACAGCCAAAGCCGTATTGCCCACGAGACACCCGACCGATTTCTTCAACGTCCCACGCGTGTGTCGGCCAGTATTAGTGGTACGGCGCGAGATATCGCGCCGGCTTTTGCTCGACGAGTCTCACGGCGCGCTCGTGATCGAGAGTTTAGTGAGGGGCAACCTTCTGTCGAAGTCGAGAATACGATCGAACAGGGATTGGCTTACCTGGCCTCGATACAAATGGAAGATGGTCGCTGGTCACTTCAACGGACCGTACCGCCCGGGCTGGGGATCAAGGACAAGACGAACGCCATCGTGCGAGCCGACACGGCCGCAACCGGATTGGCGCTGCTTTCCTATCTCGGAGCCGGCTATGACCATCTCGATGGCGTTTATCGCGATAATATTCGTCGCGGCTTAAACTTTTTGCTGAAGAATCAAAAGGCGAATGGCGATCTCTTCGTTCTCCAAGCCGGCAAACCAGCGGATGGACTGTGGTTTTACAGTCACGGAATTGCTGCGATCTCGTTGTGCGAAGCCTACGGGATGACTGGCGAAGCAAAGCTTAAAGCACCAGCGCAAAGGGCTCTCAATTTCATTGTCGAGTCGCAGCATCCGCAACGTGGTGGATGGAGGTACAGTCCCGGGAAAATGTCGGACTTGTCGGTGAGCGGTTGGCAATTGATGGCCGTTCGCAGTGGGCAGCTTGCCGGCTTGAAAGTCCCCGATGCGGCAATCATCCGCACGCGACGATTGCTCGACGCGGCCCAAGTTTCTCCAACGGACGCATCGCAGTACGTGTACAACCCTTGGGGGAACGATACCGAGGCGGGCCGGTTTGGGCCTCGCCCGAATACGGTGATGAGTTCCGTCGGCATGTTGATGCGTTTGTATACCGGCTGGAGTCGCGATCATCCCGCGATTCAGGAGGGAGCCGATCGTATTCTGACTCAGCTTCCCAATATGCAACAACCGCCATCCTTTGCCGGACGTGGCAATCCGATGCGCGACACCTACTATTGGTACAACGCGACTCAAGTCATGTATCACATGCAGGGACGTCACTGGCAACAATGGAAAGATGGATTGTATCCAATGCTCGCGAACACCCAACAGCAGAATGGCCCGTTCGCTGGTAGTTGGGATCCCATCATTCCAAATGAAGATCGTTGGGGAGTCACAGCTGGGCGCTTATACCTGACGACGCTCAACCTTCTCTCGCTTGAAGTTTATCATCGTCATCTACCCCTTTTCAACGAAGGCTTGCAAGTGCCCGCTTCGGCGAATCCCGCCAACGCGTTACCCTGAGCTGAGAAATGAGCCGTTGTGGCGCTGCCTCGGTTCTTCATGACGCATCCGTGGCTATCGCCAAAATAAACACTTACCCTAATCCCGCAGGGGTGGCAGCGCGGTTAATCCAACGCAACCTCACGGCTGACACCAGAAAGAAGCTCTGACAAAGCACCATGTTCTGTGGATGAAATCGAGAACTTTACGAAATCCGTGAGCGCCTTGCTGCTCACAATTGTCCACAGAGCCTAGCC
>CAYYHV010000054.1:0-13821 GCA_964471695.1 uncultured Pirellulaceae bacterium | reverse complement strand
AGCCAATCTTGTCTTGATCTATTCACCAAACTATCACTGTGGACACGCGACGAACAACAAGTCGTGAGGTTTGCAAGAAAAGGACAAATCTGAATGTCGCTTCAGATGACAGAATTGCACTATCAGTCGACTCCCAAGTACGACTCAGCAGAGATAGCGGCTCGAGCCGAGGAACTCTTGGGTTCTGGTATTCAAGTACCCGAGGGCAACTCAGAAGTCGCATCGACTCTTTTCATTCACGAAAATCATGTTGTCGAATACCAAGACGGTAAAGTTCCGGCGCAAACGGCAATCATCTCCAACGACCAAGCCCCGGACCCATCAGCCTATGTGGACCGTATTCAGCAATCGTGGTGTTGTGAGGACGCCACGGATCGCATCGCCGCTTGCAGCAGTTCCATGTTGGTGACCGAGTTGATGGCCCAAACGTTAGAACCGGTCGAGCGAGTACGTTTGTTTCACGGTATGCTCCAGGCGGTTGTTGAAATCACCAGGCCACATGCAATGAGCTTTGGGCATTCCCAGCAGATCATCGCCCCGGATGACTACCTTGAGTCCTGTGCGGCCGATCCGATTGAACGGTTGGGCTCGCTCAACGTTCGCTTCTTTCGGATCAGTAATTCCGACTCCGACGATATGCTCATGGATACCCGTGGGCTGGATGAAATCGGGCTGCATGACATCCAGTGCCATTTTCACGAACTGGATCCGGATGAAGTGAGCCAGGTATTGTTCAACACGGCTCTCTATATTTTCGAGAATGGTCCAGCCATTGAAGCGGGCAACACGATTACCGGTACGACCGATGATTCCAAATGGGAGTGCCAATTCGAGAGTTCGATCGTTGCTCCACAGCGAAACGTGCTTGACCTCAACCCCGGTTCACCGTTCGCCGCAGGCGAAAGGTAGTTGCGGATCATGCGCCAGTTTCTATGGGTCTTGGAGAATACTTCCAAAATCGCGACATAGGAAGCAGGGAAGTACGCGCACGAAGTCCCTAGCGGTTAGGGGCCTGACTGGCAGATTGGGTTCTTGTACACGGCCCACCGCGTAGAATCGCGGCGGGCTGGCGAGGTTGCTTCGCCTTGACGGCACTAACCGAATAGCAACTGAAGGTCGTCGAGTGACAGGTTGCTGATGAGGCTTTCGTCGGCGGAAATAATTGCGTCGGCGAGTTCCTGCTTGGTCTTCTGCAATTCGACGATCTTCTCTTCGACGGTATCCTGCGCGATAATTCGATAAGCCATCACACTTCGCGTCTGTCCAATACGATGGGCTCGGTCAATGGCCTGCGCCTCGACGGCTGGGTTCCACCAAGGATCGAGGATAAACACATAGTCAGCGGCTGTAAGATTTAAACCATGTCCACCAGCCTTGAGGCTGATCAGGAACAGTTGGCAATCCTCATTTTCCTGAAATCGCTTCACACACTCGGCTCGCTTGCGCGTCTTGCCGTCAAGATACTCGTAATTCCATTGTTGCTTTTCGACTTCTTGACGAACTAACGCCAAGAGCGAGGTGAACTGCGAGAAGACCAGCGCCTTGTGCCCTTCGGCGAGGACTTCGGTCAGTTGCTTGGTGAGCAGCTCAATCTTTGAGCCCGTTTCGCCATACTCTTTATCGAGCAAACGTGGGTCGCAGGCGGCCTGGCGTAAACGCATCAACGCCTGGAGGACATGAATCTTGGCTTTGTTCAAACCAACTTCGCCGACTTTGCTGCCAATGTTCGAACGGAAGAAGTCGCGTAGCTCGTCATAGAGTTCACGCTCTCTGGTTGAAAGTTCGCAATGCAGCGTTTGTTCGATCTTCTCGGGCAAGTCCGTGAGTACCTGAACTTTGGTGCGTCGGAGGATAAACGGCTTGAGGGCATTGCTTAACCATTCGAGTGATTCCAGACGATCTTTGCCAACGATCTTTTTGAAGCCGCTCATCGAACCCATCATGCCTGGGTTCAGGAACTCGAAGAGTGACCAAAGTTCGCCAAGGTGATTTTCGATCGGTGTACCAGTCATTGCCAGGCGATGGCTGGCCTTCAGCAGTCGGCAAGCCTTGAAAGCTTGGGAAGATGAATTCTTGATGGCTTGGGATTCGTCGAGGATTGCATAGTCGAACTGAATCTCCTTCAATTCGGCAATGTCGCGTCGTAATGTGCCATACGTCGTGACAAGAATGTCGCACGATTGAATGCTGTCGAGCACCTCGCCGCGATTCATGCCCGTATAGTTGAGTACCTTGATATTGGTTGTGAATCGACTGGCTTCATCAATCCAGTTGAATACGAGACTCTTGGGGACGATGACAATGGAAGGGTAGCGCTTCTCATTGGCTTCCAGATTTCTGGATTTGCGGCTCTGCAGCATGGCCAGGACTTGGACGGTCTTACCCAGACCCATGTCATCGGCCAGGCAACCACCGAACTGGAATTCTCGCAAAAACTCCAGCCAACCTAATCCGTCACGTTGGTAAGGACGAAGTTCGCCTGTGAAGTTCTCTGGTTCGTCGACGGGGTCAATGCCTTTGAAGGCGTTGAGCTTCTCGATCAATTCCGTAAAGCTGCGGTCGACGGTGACCATCTCTTGCTCCGCCAACATGGCGTCCAGCATGATGGCTTGGGTTGACGTGAATCGCAACGAGTCCTCGTGCTCCTGCCCGAGCCTTGCGAATTTCTCATAGCGAGCCAGCCAACCTTCCGGCAGCAGGCCTTGTGTCCCATCGGAGAGCGTGATGAACTGCTGCTTGTTGCGGACGGCTTTTAAGAGTGCAGGGAAGGGAGCCGAGAGGTCGCCGAACTGGACCGTTGCATTGAGGTCAAACCAATCCTGATTGCTGGTCACCTCAAAGCTAAAGTCCGTGGGGGATCTCATGGTCTTGCCATGGGCCACGACTTCCCAGCCACCCTCAGTCATTCCGGTGACGACTTTGGCGAGGAACTTGGTCGGCAACGTCAATTGTCCAGGCTCGTAATAATAATTTGTCGGTACCTGAAACGGGTATTCGGACAGCTCTTTGAGCAGGGCTCGCTCGGCAGGGATGTTACGTCGAACAATGGTGCGTTCGGCAGGATCCCAAAAACACTGGCGAGCATCGTCCAAAGTGACTTCGCGGTTTCCATAACGGACGAATACGGTGGCTTTGAGAGATCGACCTTGGTTGTGTTCGTCGTTAGTGATGGCCAACAATCCGCCCGGGTTGCCTTCGACGCTCCCAATCTCAAGCGGCTCGTCAAAATGAATGGTCGGTAAACCGGGTACTGCCGTGACCTGGTCGACAAACTCGTTGATTTCCATCGCGGGAAAGACCATGTGTCCATCCTTGCTAAGGATGTTGATCCAATCCGCGTGAAGATTCTGCAGTCGAGCAATCTTGGATTGGAAGAGAATCAGACCGAACCGAGTCACTGCGACAACATTCTCAAGTTTCTCTTCATCGTCGCCGCGAATAAGCGTACCGGAAAGACGCATCTGATCTTCATTCTCAGCCACCGGGGCGAGACTGAGGCTGAGTTGCCACGGATCGCCATCATCCCATCCGATTGGAGTCGATTCGTCGAGTGAGCGGTCAGACGATTGTGTCCAAACAAATCGACCCGTCTCGCAAAGTTGAGGGATGACATCGTCAATCAATTCGCGAGGAATCTTGATCTCCACGCCGGCTTGTTGTGGGCCACCGAATTGCCCCGTTTCACGCGGTCCAATGAGGGTGAGGATCCGCCGTTCGACATCATCGGTGATCTTGGCGGCTTCTGTAGGGCCGAGATAGCGTAAAACCGGCTTGCCCCATTCGCCATTCTTCTTGCGCGTACTCTGATAAGTCTGCAGCGTAAATGGTTCGGTGTAATTTTGATCCGAAACGCTTAGGACAAACCAGTGCTGCTTCTTTTGCGCGGCGATTTCGTCCGTCACTGGAATCGTCGCCATCGCGGCTTCTTCGAGATTCATGCGCAGATCGCTCAGTTGACCTCTCCAGGTGGTCGTCGAACCGGCGGGACGCTTGGAACCGTTGCGTTGCACAACGGTCTTACCCTTCTTTTTGGATTGGTTGGCTGGGCCAGGGATCAGTGCGTCGGGAGATTCGCGAAAGATGTGCAGGGCATTGGTGCCTTGCATTTGCGAAAAGTAATGATGCTCTTCCAAAGCGCGCGCAGTCGCCCAAAGATGCTTGCAGAGCGTTCCACCGGCGAAGCGGCGGCAATCGCAACTCGCAGCCATATTACCAGCCGGAATGTCGCTGAAATCGAATTGTACGAAATAGCTGTCGTCCGAGCCATCGACGAGGGCTGCGATATAGTCGCGCCGCTCGTCCACAATCCGTACGCGCTCCGAGTTGAAGTAGTCATCGCCACCATCGCGATCCTGATCTTCGAACTCTTCCTTGATCCTTTGAGTAAGGTGCAACGTCTCTCTCCGTATATCGCATCGAACCGACCAGACGATGTTGGGAAAATTGAAGATTCGGGAACCCGTCTAACGACAAGCAGGAATCGACTCTCTTCGACCGGCAGCTCGGAAATTGCAAATCTAGTTGCGAAATTGCCAATCCGAAATTGTATCGGGCAATTCAATAATGGTCGACAGTAATTGGAACTTTAAGTCGACTTGAAGCATTCAGCCGTTTTGGCGACCTACCATTCGACTGGATTCTCCAGCAATCGAACCGTCGCCGCGTCGGCGTCAAGCTCAGTTCGAACGCTAAAGGGCAGGGTGATATTGCATTCATGATGGCCCGCGGGAAAATTCATCAACACCGGAACACCTAACGGTCGGAAATATTCCGCCAGCACCTGTTGCATTGTGGTGACTTCCCCTTCACGGTTTTCTTCTTCTCGCCGTGTGAAAGTGCCCAGGATCACCCCTTTAATGGACGCCAGTTTGCCAGCTTGTCGAAGCGTATTTAGCATTCGATCGACTCGATACGGCGCCTCGCCAATGTCTTCGAGGTACAGGATGCGGTCGCGAGTCTGGATTTCATACGGCGTCCCCATCGACGCAGCAACTAACGACAGGTTGCCCCCAGTAATGGCACCAGTCGCTTTGCCGCCCACCATGGCCGATGGCGGATCGAGCTGACAAGTGGCTTCATATTTCTCTGGTGAACTTCTTGGCCAAGTCGCGGAGATCAGATAACCCGGTTGGTCTGAGGTATAACGAGCTCTTAGTAAGGCTCGCCAAAACCAATGAGCCGAGATGTCCGGCAATCCCTCGGGGCTGCCCAACCCCCACATCGGGACCGGTGAATGAAACGTCACCAATCCAGCCTTTTGCTGAATAGCAATGTGCAACGCGGTGATGTCGGAAAATCCGATGATGATCTTGCGATTTCGTCGTATCGCATCGTAATCCAGTCGGTCGAGGATGCGACCCGCGCCATAACCACCGCGTCCCGGGAACACCGCGTCCACCTCGGGATTGTTGATGGCATCCATAAATTCGGATAAGCGTTGGTCATCTGAACCAGCCAAATAGCCTGTTTTGCGCAGTACGTCCTTCCTTGTGAGGACGTTGAAGCCCATTTTCTCCAGGCGTTGTGTCGCAACTTTCAGCCCGTCATCGCTTAGTGGACCAGCAGGCGCAACGATTGCGATTGTGTCACCTGCCTTCAAAGCCTTAGGTTTGACGAGCGGTCTGACCGATTGTCCGAATACACTCGCGACGAGTAAAATTTCGGCAAGAAAAACAGGAATCAACGAATTTCGGTTTGAGTGCATAAGTTCCAAACTGAGTGAGGACGAAGTACTCGGCGACTGGACAAGCCCGATTTTCACCGTCATCTTTATCAAACCCACTTTCCCCCAGTAACTACAGCGAGTCAACCATGAATCAGTATGCTCCCAGTCACGACCAGCCGCCAAAGAAAAGTTGCCTTGCGAGGTTTTGGTGGCTCATTCTGCTCGTGATTGCTGTCCCTATCGTCTCTTGTGTCGGTTTTGGAATTTTCGCTTTTGGACAAGCGAAGAAACCCATGATTGCAATTGTCGATTTCGTCGACGATGACTCGCGGGTCACAGACAAACTTGGTTCGCCAGTCGAGTATCAACTTCAGGGAGTTGAGATTACTGATATGAACATCAACAATGGGTCGGGTTCGGCGAGAATCAAGATTCCTGTAAAAGGCCCTAACGGAAGTGCGAAAGTTGATGGCACCCTTTCAATTATTGGCAACGAGTGGAAGGGCAAACAGGCGACCGTCACGTTTGACGACGGCACCTCGATTGACATTCCCGAAGGTTCGTCCGCAGAAGCAACCGGAGGTGGCGCGGAAGAGGGTGTCACTCTTGATCTGGGGCAACCTAACTAACAACGGATAGACCCAGAAATGACCTCGGTGCGACAATAGACAACAGAGGCTGCTATGAATTGCTGTCAGTGGATCCTTCTGGCCCTTTCGTTGACCTGTGTGTCGTTATACGCCCAGGCGCCCCATGAGATACCCCCGCATCCCGATGTTGCGGATGCGGTCAAAAAGATTGATTCGGTGGTCGCCGCCGGACCGTTTGCGCCGAATTGGAAGTCGCTTGAAGCTTATGAGATTCCACAATGGTACAAGGATGCCAAGCTCGGCATTTTTATCCATTGGGGTGCGTACAGCGTGCCTGCATTTGGCAGTGAATGGTACCCGCGGCAGATCTACATCGATCGGGCTCGTCGGGGCGACAATTTCTTTGAGCACCACAAGAAGACTTACGGACCGCAAAGCGAATTTGGCTACAAAGACTTTATTCCGATGTTTAAAGCGGAAAAGTTTGATGCCAAGGAATGGGCCGATCTCTTCACGAAGGCTGGTGCCAAGTACATTGTGCCGGTGGCTGAGCATCACGACGGGTTTCCCATGTACGCGTCCAAGTACACCGAGTGGGACGCCAGCGAAAAAGGCCCCAAGCGTGACATCATCGCGGAGCTCGAAAAAGCGGCTAGAGCCAAAGGTTTGAAGTTTGGCGTAAGCAGTCACCGGGCCTTCAATTGGATGTACTACGTTCGACAAGCCGACTTTGACAATGCGGATCCCAAATTCGCTGGTTTGTATGGACGTCCGATGCCTTTCTTGTTTGACGAGAAGGCCCCCGACTACAAAAAGTTCTTTCCGCCGCAAGACAAGCAGTTCAAAGATGACTGGCTGGCGCGATCTTGTGAATTGGTAGACCGATTTCATCCCGATCTGATGTGGTTCGATTTTGGAATCACGGCAACCAAGGAAACCAGTTTCGAGGATAACCACTACTCGCCTTACCTCCAGCGCTACGCCGCTTATTACTACAACGTGAGTAAGCAAGCGGGCGGCGACCTGGGAATCATCAACTACAAGTGGAAAGCCTTTCCGGAAAAGGCGGCGGTGCTCGACCTTGAACGGTCCAAGATGGACGCCATTCGTCAACCGTTCTGGCAGACGGATACCGCCGTCAGTAGCAGCTCATGGGGCTACACCAAGAATCAGAAGTACAAGTCGCCGAATCGGTTGGTTGATGATTTGGTAGACATCGTTGCCAAAAATGGTTGTCTGCTTCTGAATGTGGGACCGCGCTCGGATGGTACGATCCCGGACGAAGACAAGAACATTCTGCTCGCGATTGGGAAGTGGCTCGACCTCAACGGAGAAGCCATCTACGAATCGAAATTCTGGAAAGTCCACGGCGAAGGCCCAACGGGTACCGCCACCGGCCATTTGGCGGAGCATAAGGACAAGCCTTTCACTGCTGAGGACATTCGATTCACTTCCAAGCCCGGTGTCTTATACGCAACGCTGTTGGATTGGCCCAAGGACGGCGTCACCACCATCAAGACGTTGGCAAAGGGATCGCCTCAGCGCAAAGAGGCAATCCATTCCGTTGAGCTCATCGGTAGCAAAGCTTCGCTCGAATGGAAACAAACCGAAAACGGCCTTCGTGTGGTTTTGCCAAAAAACCGGCCATGCGAGTTCGCCTACGTCCTGAAGATCCAATAATGTAGCGACAGCGACGCGTCCGTTTACTGACTTACGCTTTTGGCGGAAAGGCGACTGCAATTCCGTATTCTAATCGCCTCAAGCCCGCGTCTGATTGAGTGCATTCGCTCGAAATCTTCGCTGCGTCAGCGATTCCGTCATTTCGCTGGGGCGTGCGCTCTGGATTCATTTATCCATCCGGACGGCTTGGTTATCATTGAATCGCTGGTCTGCTCAAGTCAGAATTACGAGCAGCATGACAACTATGGGAGATGAAGAGTTTGACGAATCAACGGTCTTGGGCGCGGTGGCTACTCGTCTTCGCAGGGCTTTTCGCACTTGGATATTTGCCAACTCGTAGCATTGCGCAATCAATACCTGGACTGAATCGAATCCAGCCGAATTGGATAGATAATGATCGGTTTTGGTACGACAACGGCGCTCGTGAGAGCGATGGAAATCGTTTCGTCCTCGTCGACGCTACCAAGCGCTCGCGAGAACCCGTGTTTGATCTGGAACGCTTGCGGAAAGCGTACCAAGAATCGGAATCGGCAAAGCTCCCACGCATTCGTTCACTTGAGTTTGCAAGTCCACAGCGCGTTTCGCTGATCACCGTGAAGTCTACGATTCATGTGAATCTGGAGTCGTACGAAATCGAGGTCGAACGACGCGAAGCCTTCGTCGGTTTGCGACTGGTTCAGGGAAAGCGACGGTCACAATCCAATGGTAAAGAAACCGAGCTGGTGATCGAGAATCAGCGGAAAGAGCCGATCGAGTTGTTTTGGGTCGATATGGGGGGCGCAGAGAAAAATTATGGTCGCATTGAACCCGGCAAGGAACGAGCCCAGCATACTTATGCTGGCCATGTTTGGTTGATCAAGATTGCCAATGGGGAATCGTTGGGGATGATCGCTGCGCCTCGCAATGCTGGGCGCTTGGTCGTCGACGGAACGCCGGCGCTGCCCGCGAAACCCAGTCGGAGCGTAAATGCAAGTCAGCGCAAGGACCGTGGGCGCAGAGTTCGGGCTCGAGGGGCTTCATCACCGGATGGCAAGTTTCGCGTAAAAGTCGTCGACAACAATCTATGTTTGCTCGAAAATGAGGGCGGAGACCAGAAGGCCGATCTGATACGACTGTCGACTGACGCTTCGGAGGGAAATACATTTCGCCGCGACACATCCCGAGCCCGCGGAATCGAGATGCAATACAATCTCCCACCGGCTGCGGAGGATGTCGCCGATGTTCGCTGGGCACCGGGCTCCCAATCATTGATCGCCTTTCAAACGAAGCTGGCGCCGGAGCGGTTGTTCAAGATTGTTCGTGCGACTTCGATGCGTGGTATGCAGCCCGAAGTCATATCGTATCCCTACTGGAAAGCTGGCGATGCGATTTCCCAAGCGACGGTTCGCTTGTTTAATGTCGCCAATCAATCCGAGGTGAAGGTCTCCAATGATCTGTTCGCCAACCCATTCAGTTTGCGATTCGAGCGTTGGAGTCGCGACGGCAAAAAGTGTTACCTCGCCTACAATGAACGCGGCCATCAAACACTGCGACTGATCGAAGTCGACGCGGAGACTGGCGCAACGCGCGCAGTGATTGAGGAAAGCAGTGACACGTTTATCCACTACTCTGGCAAGTATGAATTGCACTGGTTGAGCGATGAAGAAGTCGTTTGGATGAGCGAACGAGACGGATGGAATCATTTATATCTGATTGACGTTGCCGCGGGAGAAGTGAAGGCTCAAATAACAAACGGTTCGTGGAATGTACGGCGAGTCCTTCGTTACGACACGGAGGCTCGTACCGTCTTTTTCGAAGCTGTCGGAGTGGCAGATGGACAGAGTCCTTATCATGTGCATTTGTGTCGAGTCGGATTCGATGGCGACGATTTCGTTCAGTTGACGCGTGGTGACGGTACACACGAGATTCAGTGGTCGCCGGATCGAACCCGTTTCATTGATCGATGGTCACGAGTCGACTTGCCACCGGTGTCGGTGCTCCGCGACTCGAAGACGGGCGAGCTGATTTGTGAGTTGGCACGAGCCGACTCGGAAAAAGTTATCGCACGAAATGGTCCCTATCCGGAGCGATTCGTAGCGAAGGGACGCGATGGGAAGACGGATATCTGGGGCATCATCCATCGGCCACGTAATTTTGATCCCACGAAAAAGTATCCCGTCATTGAAAGTATTTACGCGGGACCCCACGATCAACACGTTCCAATTGCTTACGGCAATCGTCATGGTGCCCGGCGATTCGTAGAGCAGGGATTTATCGTTGTTCAGATTGACGGGATGGGTACGGCTTGGCGATCAAAATCTGCGTGATGCTGGCTTTCCGGATCGAATTGCCTGGTTGGAGGCTGCCGGAGAAAAGCATCCGGAACTCGATCTCACACGAGTCGGGGTCATCGGCGGTTCGGCGGGCGGGCAGAATGCCATGGGGGCTTTGCTTTGGCATGGGGATTTCTACAAAGTCGCCGTAGCGGATTGTGGATGTCACGATAACCGGATGGACAAGATCTGGTGGAACGAGCAGTGGATGGGATGGCCCGTTGGCAAAGAGTATGCCGAGAATTCCAACGTGGAAAATGCCCACTTGCTTCAAGGCAAATTGCTGTTGATCGTCGGTGAGTTGGATAAGAACGTTGACCCGGCTAGTACGACTCAGGTCGTGGACGCGCTGATCAAAGCCAACAAGGATTTCGATTTTCTTTTGGTTCCAGGCGCCGGACATGGGGCTGCCGGACATCCTTATGCCCGACGAAAACTGATGGACTTTTTCGTCCGCCACCTGCAGCCTTAGCGTGGATATTGATACTGGCGCCCTTCGTCGCGCATTCGGCAGCATATGACATGGTCCCGCCAATTTGGCTGCTGTTCGGTCAAGTTATGCCGGATATGCGGCTTTTCAGCGTTGGATAAAACGTGAGCACGACTGACCAAGGTCATCCCAAGCTCGAGGAGAATAGTAGAGTTTTCTGGAAGACCATGCGAACGGACGGGAATTGTTTCGTCTGTTTGCCAACCACAACCAGATCGGGCCGACAATGCTTTTTAAGAAAAAGTCCACTAATCGAAATTCACGACCATCTCAAAACGCGCTTTCCATGTCGGTTGAGACGCTTGAAGACCGATGTATGTTGTCGGGAAACGTTGTGGTTCGAGTCCTCGGAAACGGAAACATTCTGCTGGATGGTGACAGCGCTTCGAATCAAATTTCCGTGGAAACCTCTCCCGAAGGCGAATTGCTCGTTACCGGTCTGTCAGGGACTCAAGTCAGGTTTGGCAACAGCCAGGCGAGCTCACAGACCATCTCTATCGGAGGCGATGGTGAGGTGAATCGTGATCTCATCATTCGCATGAAGAGTGGGAATGACGAAGTGTCGATCGATAACGTTGACGTTGCCGGTACGCTGAACGTTAACATGAGCAGTGGGAACGATACCTTCGACGTTTCGTTCACGGATACACGCGTTGTGCGATATATTGGCGGTTCTGGAGCAGATTCCGTAACGGCGACTTTTCTCCAGGTGACTTCGGATGCAAACATTAACCTGGGGAGCGCTTCCAATGGAATAGATGCGCTGGACGTGAGCCTGTCGACATTCAACGGCAGGGCAAATTTGCGCGGCGCCAGCGGGACGACCCGGGTCAATTTAGTCTCGTCGGACTTCAACCGTGATTTGACGATCGCGACTGGCTCGGGAAATGATCGAGTCGAGTTGCTGGATTCGACGACGCGAGGCGTTCGCATCCTGACTGCATCAGGTGACGACACCGTGGTTGCTGGCTTGACCAGCATTTCTGGAAGGTTGGATGTTAACCTGAGCGGCGGCGATGACTCGATGTCATTCAGCGGGCCCACCACAGCCACCACAGCCCAGATGAATGGAAGTGGCGGCGACGACACCTTTCAATTCGGCTTCTTTCTGACCGCCAATTCGATCAACGCGCAGAACTTCGAAATCACTATCTAGGTATTCTGGGTTGCGAGCCAGAATGACGGCGGCACAGGTATCGCTCGACTGGGGCCGCCGTGCGACATTGAAATGTCAACTCGGACTGCGTCGGCCTCTGGATTACGAGGTCAATCCTGGTAGCGATTCACGTATCAAAGTCACAATGCGATCTTCGTGTTCCTGCAGGTAGAAGTGGCCACCTTCGATCGGATGCAATGCAAAGGCAGCGTTAGTCATGGCTGCCCAGCCTTCCATGTCGATGGACTTGATCTGGTCGTCCTGCGTGCCATACAACGCCAGGATAGGCACATCCAGCGGATCGTGGTTGGGCCAGCGGTAAGTTTCCAGTAGCTTCATGTCCGCCCGGATGGTGTCTGCCATCAAACACATCATCTGCATTTCTTCGTCAGATGGAGGGGCGCCGCGGTTAAAGTCTCTTTGCAGCGTCGCAATCATCTCGTCATCTGGCAACTCATGAATTCGCTGTTTGCCCGTATAACAATCTGGAGAACGGCTGGCGGAAACCACAAGTAGCGATGGCTTGAGTCCTTGTTCCGCGAGGGCGACGGTCCACTCGTAGGCAAGCAAGCCGCCCATGCTGTGTCCAAACAGAGCGAAAGGGGGAGTCACCAATGGTTGGACTTCTTCTTCAAGGGAAAGCAACATTTCGGACAAGCTGTCGATGGCTGGGTGCTGCAATCGCGATTCGCGTCCTGGCAGCTTGATGGGGAAAACGAGTAGCTGTTCTCCCAATTTTCGTTCCCAGCGGTGATACAAGGCACTGCCGCCGCCTGCATGTGGAAAACAATACAATTCGTACTTGGTTCGTTCGTTTCGTTGCCGTGGGGCAAGCCAGTCTGTCATGCGATTCGTCAGGCCAAAAATTCTTGTGAAGTTCGTTAAAACGCAGTCGATTCTCGGATCCATCCCAAGACTGGGGTGGTCTCGAGGTATTGGGCAATTTAGGATGTTGCTATCATGCTTGCGAGCCGGGAATGTTGCGGGATGGATCGTCAAAACTGCCGAAACAGAAACATGTTATCGGCGGGTGAGGAATGAGTGTCGTGTTGATTCCAAACCAAATTGAGGCACAAATGAGTGCTCAGTGTTTTCTGAAGGATCAGGGCAAACCATGTCAACGATTGAGAAACGCAGGGAAGTCAGTTTACCTATGTCGGCAGTAAACGATTCTGATTTTTTGGCTTTGCATCAAGTCCTTGCAGACCGAGCCCAGCGCTTTGGCGACCGTCGAGCGTACACCTTCATTGGGAAGGACGGCGAGACGCATTTGACGTTCGCTGAGTTGGACCGAAAGGCTCGGGCAATTGGCGCGACGCTTCAGAATTCGGTTGAGCCGGGTGATCGAGTCCTGCTACTTTTCCACGCCGGTCTGGATTTCATTTCGTCGTTCTTTGGATGCTTGTACGCGGGTGCGCTGGCGGTCCCAGCGACTTATCCAAAACCGCGGCGACCGATGCCTCGATTGTCGGCAATAACGCGCAACTGCAAAGCCGTCGCTGCGCTCACGGAAAGCGGCACGCTTGAGACAATCGACCAGACGACGGACGAGCTCAAGGAGCTCCGCTGGGTGACTGTCGATGATATCGATCCATCCGCAGCCGATGCGCTGAAGATGCAGGAATCATCTCGCGATCAATTGGCGTTTCTCCAATACACGTCGGGTTCCACCAGCGACCCCAAGGGTGTGATGGTGTCCCACGGCAACTTGCTGCACAACCTTGAGATGATCCGGCAAGGGTTTGGTTTGCGTAGCGTGGCCGAAGGTGGCGAAGTGCAAACGGGCGTTTTCTGGTTGCCGGCTTATCACGACATGGGGTTGATCGGCGGTATTCTCGAGTCGCTGTATGTCGGTGGACACAGCGTGTTGATGTCGCCGGCGTCATTCTTGCAGCGACCTATTGGGTGGCTCGAAGCCATGTCGAAAC
>CAYYHV010000053.1:1326-24234 GCA_964471695.1 uncultured Pirellulaceae bacterium | reverse complement strand
CCGGGGAGACACTGGAACGGCGATATTCCGCAATTGGCGGCAGAGGCCGCGGCAAGGTATGTAGGAGTAAGGTATTTGGTGACGGCGCCGTTGGGGTTGCATCCACTCATGGCATCTGTGATGCAGGCTCGGATTGAGCAATGTCTGTCCCACGCCGTTGGGGACATTGAGGCGTGTGATTTGTGTCAGGGCACAGACAAGTGCCAGTTTAGAAATGGATAACCATCTGTGATTGCGGTACTGACTCTATTGTTCGCGATCGTTACTTCTCTTTTGGTCGTTCGTATCTCGACCGTCGCGCTGGTGCTCACCGGCTTGTCACCTGATCTGGCTCGATTCGAGTCCCGGTCGGCATTCACCGGATCTGGTTTCACCACTCGCGATTCAGAAAAAGTCGTCAGTCATCCTGTGCGACGCCAGATTATCATGATGCTGATGTTATTCGGCAACGCCGGAATCGTCACCGTCATTTCTTCACTGGTGTTGTCCTTTACCACGGAGGATGACGGGTCGTGGCACGAGTCCATTTTGATGAGGACCGTTGCGCTGCTTGGTGGGCTGGTCGTGCTTTGGTTGGTAGCGCACAGTTCGTGGATTGATAAGCAGCTCTCCCGGGCGATTGTCTGGGCGCTCAAGCGATTCACCAAGTTGGATGTGAATGATTACGTCGGGCTACTGCATTTGGGTAGTGACTATTCCGTTGTTGAGATGCATGTCGACGATGGAAACTGGTTAGTCGATAAGACGTTGATGGAACTGCGTTTGTCCGACGAGGGAGTGCTGGTCTTGGGAATCGAGAAATCCAACGGCTGTTACATTGGTGCTCCCAAAGGCAAAACGCGGATGGAGTTGGGGGACACAATGTTAGTCTATGGTCCTCACGACATTATCGAGGAACTCGACAAGCGTCGTGCAGATTTCAGTGGGTACCTGGCGCATCGCCGAGCCGTGCAGAAGCAAAAACAACAAGCCGACCCTGCGGAAGAAGTCGTTAGTCCGCTTCCTTAGCGTTTCTGAATGGGGAAGGAAATCTCGTCCTAGTCCCTGTTGCGCACGGGAGTCGTTCTGCGAGGCTTGGAATTAATTGGCCCGCGGACACCAGCCCCGATTCGGCGGCCACCCAACCCATTCGGCGGCAGGCTCCCGGCAGCACTATTCGCCCCGCCCATCACGGTGCTGTATCGCATTTCGGCTTTGACGCGGTCGAGTCCCGAAGGAAGCTGCTGTAACGCCAGTTCGTACCAATGCGCGGCTCGCTTTTGAAGGTTTGTTTTGGCAGTCTTGGCTTTCTCTTTCTCGCCGAGATTCCACCAGCCATCACCGACTTTGAGTTGATCTTCGGCGGCTGACGGGGCAACCAAATCCTTTTCGGCGATCGCACGTAGCTGAAGGTCGTTGCCTTCCGCAAGAAGAGGCAGCCCTTTGGCAAAATCTCCTTTGGCGAAGCAATAGTAGGCTCCGAAGATCGATTTGTTTTTTTCGCTCTTCATGTCGCCAGAACCTAATCGTTCCCGGACTTTGAGATACTCTCGCTTCAGCCACTTCGAGCGAGTCGCCATTTGCTTTACTTCTTCGATTTCGATTGGATCGCGACGCATCCCGACGACGCTCTTGAGAGACGGGAAGAGCTTTTCAAACGTTTGGAAGTCGTCTCGCTGAAGCGAGGTTTGCAGCAGATTCTTCAAACGCTCGACGGAACCTGAAGCCCCAAGCTCCTGGGGTGAAATTTTGCCAAGTCGTTTGAGCAGGCCAGTGGCGGCTCGGTAATAGTCAACGTCATACTCGGTGCTCGTGGCGTCAACAACGGAAAAGCCCAGAGCTAAAGCTCGAGTCGAGTTGGCGAGCTTTCCTGCCGCGGTCAGCATCGCGAAGCGGTCTGCCGAACCGGCTTCGAATCCCTGGGCGTCGTCAAACAGACGTTGTGCCAATGCCTGTTTGGCGACATCGGTTTTCGCGGTGGAAAACGCCTGGTTGTAGATTTCACGAAGTGTTTCCCGTGATTTGGTGAGGGCCATCTTTTCGGGGGTTGGGAATCGTTTGGCAACTTCAGGTCCTGCGGCGTTCGTCTGTGATACTCCCAAGCTTCCGGTGCCAGACGCGACTGATGCAGCAGCATTGGTTGTCGAAGCAGCAGGTCCCGCTGGTGTGGAAGCGCTGGGAGGCAAAACGGCCGCCGCTTGGCTCGATCCGCGTTGGGCGAGAGGACCGATCGCAAGCGGCGACTTGTTCACCTTTCGAAATGTGAAGGCTTCACCGGCGTCGACGGTGAACATGGCTTTGGCGTCAATCGGGGAGATACTTTTGTCGACCACGCGACTGGAACTTACCTTCAGGATACGCGTGACTGGTTCGCCGTTCACTCGGGACGATGTAACATCCTGATGGCAGACGGTGCTGTGAAGCAGTTCAACGACCTCAATGACGACCGATTCCTGAATCCTGGATTCAAGGTGCCAAGCACTTTGACTCCTCAGGATTACTCGGCCATTGGCTACACGGATGATACGGTTGAATTCGAGAAATCCTCGATGTTTAGCGGTGTTTTCTTGTTCCGAATGGACAAGCGATCCAACTTCGAAGAGTAGTCGAATCGACTGAGGTTTAAGCCAACTCGGCAAGTCGGTGACGCCAGGTCACCGGCTTGCGATTTTTCAGATGCATGCAACAAGCGACAATTATGAAAAAGCTGGGTTTCACACTCGTCGAGCTGTGGGTCGTTATCGCGATCATTGACCGCTTCCTGAACCCAGGATTCGGCGTCGCTTCCAATCTGACGCCTTCTGAGTATTCGGCGATCGGGTACACCGACGACACGGTTGAGTTTGAGAAGGCATCCTGTTCAGCGGGGTATTTCTATTCCGAATGGACAAGCGGTCCAATTTTGAAGAGTAGCTTTTCACTAAGTTTTTACAGGTAACTGATGAAGATTTTTGCTGGCCTAGTGGTCTTGATGGCAGTCGGAATGGTGAGTGCCATTACGCTCACCAAAAACGAAAAGCCTAAATCTGCCGTCGCCAAACTGATGGCGAATGCGAATGCGCCGCTGGCTCGCGTTCCAGATAAGGAATTCGATTTTGGAGTGTTGGCTCCCGAAGAAAAGTCTTCGACAGATTTCGTTATCGAGAATCTGGGTGTTTCGTCGCTGACGTTGCGCAAGTCAGGAACTTCCTGTGAATGCACCAAAGTCGAGGTGAGGGACTCCGTGATTCCGCCGGGAGGGCGAGGAGTCGTCACGGTTGCGTGGACGGTTGTATCGAAAAACGATGTGTTTCAGCAATCGGCAGTCGTGAAAACGAATGACCCGAAGCGAGAAGAAATTCGGTTCACGATCAACGGTCGCATCGCACACAAGTTGTCGCCCAGTGTGAATCTTGTCACGTTTGATACCGTTCCCCCAGGGGAAACGGCAGTTGCTGAGTTCGCGCTTTTCTCCGAAGAGTGGAGTCGATTTGAGATCGAGGATATCGTGCCAACCGAGGCATTGGCCGATATGGAGATTCTCTGGGATGAAGCGGACGCAAAGTCCCTTGGTGCGTTGAATGCACGGAGTGGAAAAAAGATCCTGCTGGGACTGCCAAGCGATTTGGAGACAGGGCGATTCTTTGAATCCATAATGATTCACGCAGTGGCTGAGGACGGAACAAGAGAACAGGTTCGTGTACCCATAACCGGCGTCATTCTCAGACGTCTGAGCTTCTACGGTCCCGATATTACCACCAAAGGGGTTATCGAGATCGGCAAGCTTGATTATGGAAAGGGTGGCGTAAGTACATTGTCTGCGAAAGTTCGCGACGAATTGAAGGGGATGAATGTTACTTCGATTCGTGCCGAGCCCGATTTTGTGCACGCTGATTTTGTGCACGCTGATTTTGTTCCGAGCGCGCCGGACAAAGGGTTGTATCGACTTACGGTACGAATTCCCAAAGATGCTCCGTCGGGCAGTTTCTTAGATCACAACCAAGGCAAACTGATTTTAGAATTTGATCACCCCCGCATCTCCAGCCAGGAGTTGGGAGTGCATTTTGCTGTGATGCCAAAAGAATGAATTCTGAGTCTTCATTTCGAACTGTCAACGTATCCAATTCGAGCGATTCTTTGTCTTGCCCGTCCTGCGGCATGGGCAACGAACGAAGTCGTCGTTTTTGCAACGGCTGCGGTGAGGCACTGACCTTTCCATGCCCGGAATGTGATTCTGAACGCTACGCCGACGAGCGGCATTGTGGTCAATGCGGTTTCGGATTGGGAAGTTTTATCCAGACGGAACAGGAGCGGTGCCGTTCGCTCTTTGCAGAGGCTCAATCTCAGTCCGATGTCGCCGAGGCTATCAAAGCAGCACGCTCTGTTCTACAGGACGCGGCTCCTTTCATTTCGGAATTGCGTCAAAAGGCCGCCGCGCTAGTCAAACAACTCAATTTGCAGCTCGAATCGGCTGCCGCGGAATTAGACTCGATCAAAGGAACCCTTCGGGATTTCGTTTCGCGGCGAGATTTTTCGGCTGCGAACAAGACGCTGGCTTCCGTCGACGTTGCCTCCGGAGACAAGGAACTCGTCGGGCTGGTCGAGGAGATTCGCATCGGCTATCAGCGAATCGTCGACTTGCGCGGGCAGATTCAAACGCGAATCAATGGAAAAGACTTCCAGGGTTTGTACTACCAGTTGATTGAGTTGCAGGATATCAGCCCCAATGAAAAAGGCGTGAAGGGTTTGATCGACAAGTTTGGGCAATACGAACTCAACCTTGGTAAGACGCTGTACAAGAAACAGAAATATGCGGAAGCATCCGAGTTGCTCCAGGAACTGCCAGCGGAGTTGCTTGGCGAGACTGGGAGGAAGTTAGTCGCCCAAGCCAAAGAGCTATCGACTTGTCAGTGTTACTTACAGGAATCGCCGATTGCGGATGTCCATCTACTGCGCATTGGCCAAAAGTTGCTGACGGCTTCCAATGGAAGTGAACGCATTGAAAAGTTGGTTGCGACTTTGCGAAGTCGCTTGGCGGCTGCCAAAAAGGAAACAGGATGCGAGCTGGCTGTTTGGGCGTCACGTGGTGAGGCTGAGGCGGGCGGTGCTCCCAAAGTCACCGTTTTGCCGTGTTGTTCTACAGCATCGTGGTCGGTTCAAATGGCGGCCGCAGCAATGGAAAAGTGGCGACAGAATTTCTTCGATTGGCAAACCGCAGGTGGTGCAGCCGTCCAGGCCCTCGGGCTTGCCGGAGTCGAAACGAATCTGATTCCGGCGAAAAAGAAGAAGGGGCTGTTCCGACGTAAAGAAGTGGCTCCCACCGAGTCGATTGGAATCGTGTTCTGCGGTCGTTCGGTTCACATGGTGCGTCTTGCATTGGGCGACGATGGTTCGCCAGTCATCGTGGACTATGACGTTCAGACATTCAGTAAGAATTCTGAACCGGGTAAGACTGCCGCTATTGATGAGTTGTTTGAACGCAGCGATCCCGGCGACTTGCCAATCGCCGTGACTGTTGAAACGAAGCACTGTATCGCGCGCCACTCCGATGTGCCAAAGTTTGACAATGAAAAGAAACAGATTGCTGCGATCGAGTTTGAGGCCAAGCACCAGATTCCCTACCCACTCGACGGTCTTCTTTGGGATAAACATGTCGGTGGTGGAACGGAAGAAGGTGAATTGTCGACCATCAGTGTGACGCTCGTCGCTTCCCGTAAAGAACATGTGGAACAGACAGTGGCTCGCTTTGGCGAGCGCTCAAAGAATGTTACGGTTGTTCAATGTGACTCGTTGGCACTGCAAAACTGGGCGGCTACGGCTTGGTCGGGGATCGATTCTGTCGGCAAATCTCGCGCCGTGGTATCTATCGGCGAACGGGAAACCAGCATTGTTATTGTTGGGCAGGAGTTCCCCGTTTTTAGTTCGGTGTCGTGGGGCATTAATGACGTTCGCATGACTCTTGAGAAAGAGCTCGACCTGAATACAAAAGACGTCGAAGTCGTATTGCGGGCTCCTTCGCAGGCAAAACGACTTGCTCCTGTCGCCGAAGCCTTCGAGTTTGCCTACGAAGAGCTGCTAGGCCAACTTCGCCGCAGCCTGAATGGATTCGAACGATCAACTCCGAAGTACAAGCAGATCGATGAGATTGTCCTGATGGGGGAAGGATGCACGTTGTTCGGTTTGGCCAGATACTTGCGGTTGAATTCTCCAGTCGACTAGTCGATTGCCTCATGCGGTCGCCGTTGCGCAGCCTGCCGATTCTGTTGCTGCGAGTGCTCTTTTGTCTCGCAAGTTTGGCGCTATGCTCGAATTGTGGTAATCGATAACACAGTCAGCAGGTACAGTCGTTGTGCCCGACCGGATTTCAGGTTTTGATAACGAGAGTCAGAGTCGTCGAGTTGTTGGAGCCAAACATGAATGTAAGATGGGGTTTGTGGGGTCTCGCCTGGTTCGGTGCCATTTACGGCAGCCTACAGCTTCACCGATTGGAGCTAGGCCACAGTATTTGCGGCCCTTGGGGGTGTGGTCCGCCAACGGGTGCGATCTTGGCGATGCACAGTTTCTGGCTGGCAACGGTGATTCCGGTTGGGCTTTTGTGCACGCGGCTGAAACCGAATTGGAACTGGCGACGTATCGGATTGGGGCTGTTGATCGCGTCGATGGTTGGCATCTTTGGGGTTGGGATTCAGGACTATTTTGCCTGGCAACCGAATCCGGCCCAACCTGTGTATGTGATTCAACGGTTCCTTTTTCGATTGGCGATTTTGACGGAGAGACCTGTAGTGCAGGTTGGCCTTTTGGGAGCCCTGATGATGGTCGCGGTGAACAGAAAGATTTCGCAATCCCCTTTCGTGGACGCCGGCGAAAAGTAGCTTGGCAATGGGACCCTAAGGTCGAATGGCCAGAGAGCAAACGAAACCGCTGATTGCCGTTCGTAGTACGGCCCTTAGGCGGAATTGCCGTCAACTTCCGGCTAAAGCCGGTGCTACGAACAGAGTTTGACAGTGCCTCGCCCATGTTCGAGTTAAACAAACTTAGCTGATCTCAACGCAATTGCGCAATTCGTGTAGACTCTTGAGCTTTACAAAGTCAATTGAAATTGTGTCGAAGAGTTGTGTTATGGACATGTCACTATCGGGGTTATTCTCCGTAGGCGGTATTTTTACACTTGGAATGCTCGTGCTGCTTCAGGCCGTATTGGGTTTTGACAATCTGCTCTACATTTCGCTGGAATCGAAACGAGTCGAAGAATCCCAGCAAAGTTACGTGCGCAAGCTTGGAGTTGGATTGGCCATCTTTCTCCGGCTGGCACTTCTTATCGTACTGTTGCTTGCGATCGACAAGATGAAGGACCCGTTCTTTACTTACGGATTGTCCTTGGATGCGAACGCGGAGCATGTCGCGCATCCGGCGAATGATCACTCCCTCGACCATGAACTGCAGCATTGGTCCGTGAATGAATCGGGCGGCATTTTTGCGGCTACGTTCAATATTCACAGCCTTGTCGTATTGGCGGGTGGCATTTTTATCATCTACACCGCCTTCAAAGAGATTATGCATATGATGCATATCGAGCATGGACATAGTGACGACAAAAAGCCGCGAAGTGCGGCTTCCGCCATTTTCTGGATCATGATTATGAACCTGGTCTTCTCCTTTGATTCCATTCTCAGTGCGATTGCTTTGACGAAGAACGTTTGGATCATGGGGACGGCGATCGTTATCAGCGGCGTGCTGATGATCTGGCTCGCCGATCACGTTTCCGAATTTCTGAAACGCAATCGGATGTACGAAGTGCTCGGTTTGTTCATCCTGTTCATCGTCGGCATCTTGCTGGTTTCCGAAGGAGCCCACTTGGCTCACTTGCATCTGTTCAAGCACGAAATCCAGCCGATGGCAAAAGCCACGTTCTACTTTGTGATCGCGATCCTGGTGGTCGTCGACGTGATTCAATCACGTTATCAAAAGAAACTGATGGCTGAGTCGGAGCGGATGCACAAAAGTCACGTTTAGCGATTGTTGAAGACGGTAACCAGTGTGCCTAAAAAAAACGCCGGTGCCTACGGGCTCCGGCGTTTGCTCTTTCAATATTAATCCGGCGTTATCCGCCCATAGCGGCCTGCAGCTCTTCCAAGTCAATCGAGCCGTTCGAGTCAGCGTCAAGCTTCTTGAAGACTCCTTGAAGTTGACCGGGGAGTTCGTCTTTCTGCAACGAGCCGTCGTTGTTCTTGTCGAACATTGCGAACATGTTCTTTGCGGCTCCCGGTGGAGGCTTGGGGAATTCCGAGCCGTCGATGGCTCCATCCCCGTTCTTGTCCAACTGAGCCATGGCTCCTGCGAGTGGCCCTGGAAGTTCGTCCTTCTGCAGCTTGCCATCCTTGTTCTTGTCGAACTGTGCGACTTGAACAGGAAGTCCGGGCATTTTCGCGTCGGCGGCTTCCTTCGCGGCTGGCGCTTCCGCCTTTTCCTTCGCCGCCGTTTGATCACCTGCGGAGACGCTTACCATGGGCGCATCCATCAGTACGCTGTTGAGCGTTTCCTTGATCTCGCTTAGGCTCAGTCCCTGAACGGCATCCATCAAGTCCTGGCGGTATTGCAAGGATCGGCCGAGCTCCAGGCCACTGGCTAGTTCACTCAATAGATAGCTTTCGCTTCCCAGAGAGCGACGGAAATTCAGATCGTAACTTACCTTGGCTTCTTCGAGCTCTTCCGCCGTCAAGCCATCGGCGATCCACTTGTCGATCTCTTCTTTCATGGCCACCTTGGCCTTTTCAGCATTCTGCGGTGCACAGATGGCGTATCCCGTCAGCGAGCCTCGTTCGTCTCTCGCGCTGGCATTGAAGCCACCACCCGCACCGTAGGATAGGCCGCCCTTGTGTCGCAATCGCGTGAGCAATCGTGATTTCGCACTTCGGCCAAGTACGTAACTGGAGAATACCATCGCGGGATACTTGGGGTCGTCGTCCTTCATCGGAACGACCGAGGCCATGGCAATCATTGCCATTTCTTTGTCGGGCGTGTCGATGGTAATCTCATCCGCTTCAATGGGTTTGAAGGGTTTCGCAATTCGTTCGTAAGGAGCCGGTGACTTCCACTGAGCGAATTGATTCTCAATTTCAGCCAATGCAGCATCTTTGTCAAAATCACCCACGATGGCGACTTCGACATTGCTGGCACCGTAGAACTGTTTGTAAAGCGAGCGAACCTGATCCAGCGTTACCGCATTCAAACGATCGAGGCTCTCTTCGAGCGATGGTACGTAGTGAATGCTGTCTGCGGGGAATGGATTGACGGCTCGTGAAAGCGCCTGCATTCCCAGAGTTTGCGGGTCCGACATGCCCTGTTCGATTCGATTGCGGCTGCCTTTGACAATGATGTCAAACTCATCCTGGTCAAACCGTGGTGTCTTCAGGATTTCACCAAGCAGTTTGATCGCAGCGACAAAGTTCTTGCGATCCGATTGAATGCGGCCGCTGAACGCACCGACTCCACCACCAACGCTGACTCGTGATTCGAGTTGGTCGATTTCGTTGCGCAATGCTTCATAGTCCAATCGCTCGGTACCACGCATCAACATGCGGGAAATCATGCCCAACGCGGTCGTCTTGCCGGTCAGTGCGGCTTCCGTACCGTAGTGGAAACGGAAAGTGGCTTGTACGGCATCACCGCGGGTTTCCAAGGGCATGATGGCCAACTTGATTCCCGAAGGCAGGGTGCTGCGAGTCACACGGGACTCGATATAGCTGACTTCCGGTTTTATCTCTTCACCTTGCGAGATTTCTGCCTTGCCTTGGTACCCAGATACGAGTCCACTCACATCGGGGCGACCAGGAATTTTCGTTCGCGAAGGAGTCTTGGTGGGGATGAACATCCCAGCCGTACGATTCGTTTCGACGAGGTACTTTTCAGCGACTCGTTTGACATCTGCCACGGTGACTTGTTCGACACGGTCGCGATGAATGAAAAACAATCGCCAATCGCCTTGCGAAATCGATTCGCTCATGCGAATACCGATGCGCGAGCTATTAGTCATGGCCAGCTTGATTGACTTTTTGCGTCGCGTGATGGCGGCTTCGACTTCTTTCTCGGTGATCTTGGTCTTGGCAATGCCTTCAATTAATTCGATCAGTCGTCCGAGGACTGCTTCGGGCTCCTGACCGCTCGATACTTCGGCGTCAATCTGCATCACACCCGGTTCGGCCCATGAAAACGCGGCTCCAGAGACTCTGGTGGCCATGCCGTTGACGACGAGGCCACGGTACAGTCGACCGGCGGGTTGGTTGGTGAGAATGTCTTCAAGGATCTCGATTGCGGCAAAGTCTTCGTGCGATCCAGAAGGGATGTGGTAGAGCGAGCCGACATTGGCAACATCGCCAACGCGTTTCAGCGTAACAAGGCGAGGACCGTCCTGAGCGGGCTCTTCGGTGTAAGTCGTCTCGAGGACGCGTTCTGGTCTGGGGATTGGTGCGAAATACTTGCTAATCAGCTCCAGAACTTTTTCTGGGTCAAACTTGCCTGCGACCAGGAGGGTAGCATTATCGGGTTGGTAATACTTCTTGTAAAAGCGGCGCAGGTTGTCTACGGGTACGCGCTCGATATCACTCCGATTGCCGATGGTCGATTTACCATAGTTGTGCCAGAGGTAGGCCGCCGACATCATGCGTTCGGAGAGAACAGCAGACGGACTGTTTTCGCCACGCTCAAATTCATTGCGGACTACGGTCATTTCGCGAGCCAATTCTTCACCGCTGATCAAACTGTTGATCATGCGGTCGGCTTCCATCTTCAACGCAAAGTCGAGATTGTCCGGAGTCGCGGGCAAGGTTTCGTAGTAGTTTGTTCGATCGACCCATGTGGTTCCATTGAAGTTGGCACCGTGGTCTTCGAGGGCTCCCCAGATGTTTTCATACGTGGGCGTCCCTTTGAAAACCATGTGCTCAAGGAGGTGAGCCATACCGGCTTCGCCGCGTCCTTCGTGACGTGAGCCGACTCGATAGGTGATGTTTACCGTAATCGTTGGTTTGGACGGATCGGGGAAAATTAGGACCTGCATTCCGTTGTCGAGCGCGTACTCGGTAATGCCCTCGACGGAAGTGACTTTCTTCATTCCTGCGGGTTGAGCCCAACTGCCGTTGGCGACCAATAAAACCACGGCCATCGCACAACCGATGCGTGGTAACAAACTATGCAATCTCATACTCTTGCTCCGGGTACTTGTGGCAGTCGACCATCTTGCCGATGGTGATGCGCTTGAAATTGTCGCCGCTGCGACAGGAACCTAGCCGGTTATTGTTGCGGATTCATGGGCTGGCTGTCCACACTCTGATCGTCGCCTTGAAGCAATCAAAGTCGATTGCGAAGCAAATCACAGAATCTCGCAACATCCAGTGACTGATTCAAAGCCAAACCGGCATTGGCGAATCGAAAGATGCTCATAGGTTGGGCGTATGATCAAGTCGCACGTTGCTGAAACGCCGGCGGAGCCACCAACCGAGCGAACCCAGCACAATGATTCCGAGATAGTTGGACATCAGGTCCGACAAGTCGAATGTCCGGTTTTCAAAAAAGAGCTGTGAAAATTCTTCGACGGTCGCCACACAGAACATGGTCAGGCTGCCGCAAGGAAACGGCCCCCAGGTTGCCCAAGGTAAGGACAAGTTAAGCAGCAAGGCCAGGTTTCCTACGAGTAGAAAGTGCATCGCCTTGTCGCCAGCCACAGAACGTACGGCCGCAAAACAGTCTGGGAACCAGCCCATCGTTGCGCTCACGACGACGAGTCCAATGAACAGGGTGTAGAGAATGGAGATCGTCCGTATGGCGTGCATCGAATTGTTGTTCAGGGGAGTTGCTGCATTTTGAGTTGATTGCGTCTGTTGGCTGCCTGCTATCGTACCTTGGTGAGTGTAGGCGATATTACTGCAAGCATCTTACGCAAGGCGTTAGTCACTGGTTCGGGAGAACTGCCGGGCAATTCCTGCTTTACTCACCGTATTGGCGGCCCTTTATCGTACTGGGCTCATATTTTTTACTGTCCGGTCTCTTAGGCGAAGACGGTCTAGTGGTTCATGAACGGCTTTGCTAGACTCCCCCGCCCTGATGATGATCATCATCTGCCATGGATGGCGAATGAAGATTGGATTGTATGTTGATGCGACTGGGAGTCATGGATGTTATCTCGCCGTACTTGCCTTGTGACTGTGGTTATCCTTGCTGCGATGACCTGCCAAAACACATTCGCCCAGAATCGCTGGTCTAACTTCGCGTCATTCAAACGCGTGGATGCCGATCCCAAGAAATCCTATCAATTGGCGGAAGCCAACGGACCTTGGCTGATTATGGCGGCATCCTTTGCGGGGCCCACGGCAGATCGAGACGCGAAAGAGCTCGTCCTTGAGTTGCGTCGCCGATTCAAACTCAAGGCGTTCACGCACCGTCAGCACTACGACTTTTCGGGTTCGGTTAAAGGGCGAGGTATCGATGAGTTTGGCCAACCGAAGAAGATGAAATATCGTCAGTCGGGTGAGTTCGACGAAATTGCCGTGATGGTTGGCGATTATCCTAGTGTCGACGACGCGAACTTGCAAAATGCGTTGAAAGCAATCAAATACGCGCAGCCTTCTTCGTTGAATTTGAACACCAAGAATGCAAAAACCAGTCTCCGATTCGCAGGTTTGCGTGCGTTCCAGAAAAAGTTGACTGATGATCCCAAGAAGAAACGTAAGGGGCCTCTCGGGTCGGCATTCGTGACTCGCAATCCTTTGCTGCCTCAAGAATATTTCACGCCGACGGGTTTTGATTCGCTAATTGAAAGCGTCAACCGTCCTGTGAAGCACAGTCTCTTGAAGTGTCCCGGGAAGTATAGCGTCCAAGTCGCGACGTTCCGTGGTACCGTCATTATTGATCCCAAAGAAGTCGCGAAAGCCGAGCGAACCGGCAAGTCGACCAACAAACTGATGCAGGCGGCAGAACGGGCTCATCGTTTGACTGAGCTGCTTCGCCAAAAGGGCGTCGAAGCCTATGAGTTTCATGATCGTCATGAGAGTCTCGTAACGGTTGGAAGTTTCGATAGCGTTGGAGAGAAGCGTCCCGATGGCCGTATCGAGATTGATCCTCGCATTCATGCGGTGATGAAGAGCTACGCGGCTCGCGAAAAGCCACTGCCAGGCGGAAGGAAATCGGGGCTGATGCCACGATCGCTCGGCGGCATCATGCTTGATATTCAGCCCAAGCCGATTCAGGTTCCGAAGCGATCCATCGCCAAGGACTATGCTCGCCAAGGCGGCTCGGTGCGAAAGTAGCGGATTCGATTGGCTTCGCAATCGTTGGCTAGTTTGAGAACTCTGCCGCGAAGGCTTTTGCATTCAGCGGTTCGCCAGTGGCAAACTCTGTCAGATCATTCCATGATCGGCTTGCGCCCTGGCTGAACACCTTTGCCTTCAGGAACTCACCGACTTGCGGGTTTTCGAAATACACAGCCGTCGTGGGGTCTTCCGATGGCAGTAGCTCTTTGGCGATCGTCTGGTGAAGTTGGCAAGCAAAGAGTTCACCCATCATGTAGTTGTGGTAGTAGGCGGGGGCCGAGACGATGTGAATCTTGCTTGCGTAGTCAGGAGCATTGCGTCCCTTGGGCGGTGTAATCATCTGGTAATCCTCAACTAAATCCCACCATCGCCGATTAAGGTCCTGCGTTGGATTCTCATACATCGATTTCTCGAATCGCAGCATGACTTGGCACCATCGCGAAAAAATCAACAGTCGATTGCGGCGTTTCTTTGCCGCCACTTCGTCATAGTCGGCTGGAGAGTCGACATCAACCGACATGGCGTTCAACCACTGGGAACTGCTGGCGAGCCGCTCGAACATCATGGCCATGCCTTCTGTCGCGAGGATGTGTGCATCGCTGCGAAGGATGTACGGTAACGAATCCGGGATGTTCTTGCTGCTGTAAACGGCGTGCCCTAGCTCGTGGAGCATGGTCGTCATCCAATATTCGTTGGGGACTACATTGGCAAGGACTCGGACGTCACCATTGCGATCAATGTCGGTGCAGAATGCATGAGGGCTCTTTCCCTTTTTCTCAAAGAGATCGCTTCGTTTGATCACGTCGTCAATTGGCAGGCCAATGCCGCGATAGAATTTCTGACAGACGGCGGGAATATCGGTATTCTCGAAAATCGTATCGAGGTTCAGCTTGTAAATAGCGGGAGCTTCTTGAAAGAAAGGGTCCTGATAGTGCCAGGGGCGTAGTTCGCCAATGGGAATGTCGTACTTGCTGGCGAGGGCGGAGTCGATTTCCCGCTTGGCCAGTCGATAAGGTTCTCGAGTCAATTCGTCGAGTTCATCGAAGAGGGCAATGACTTGAGATTGCTCCTGCTCGTTAAGTGAGAGCTGCATCGCGTGGTAATCTTTGAATCCCAACTTGGAGGCGGATTCGTTTCGTAACCGTACCAGCTCGAGGATGTTGGCCTCGATGACTTCGCCGACTTTCTTGCTGGCTTCCCACACAGCCTGTCGGCGTTTGGAGTCCGTCGAGTCTTTTAGCTCCTTGCGGACGAGGCTGTCAGAGAGTGCCTGGCCATCAACTTTGGCGCGAAAAACGTTGAATGCCTTTTCGATTTCATTCGCCTTGGACGTCATTCGATTCAACAGCGACGGGGCGACTTGATTTCCCAAATAGGCGTGGTACAGCATGTCGATTTGACGAGCCAGTCGCTTATCGGAGACGCCAATCTGCCGGAGCGCCTTTAATTGGGCGAATGCCTGTGGGTTCGACAGGGCTTCGTTGAGTTTTCGTTCTGCCTCTTCCTTTTCCTTGTAGGCGGAATCTGCACCCGTCGTGTTGGCTTTCCACCAGGAGAGGTTGGATTGCGTCATCAAAGGTTTAATGTTCGCTTCATAGTCCGCGACAAACGCGGCGGCTCTCTCGTTGGCCAGTTTTCGGATCGTGGAGAGTTGCTGAGTGGGTGTCAATTCTTCCGCGATCGTCACTTCCGTCGAAGCGATCGAACCGACGAGAAGTAGAAAGCAAATTACAAGCGGCTTCATATCAGTATCCGTAAGGCTGGCTGTGCCAGGTTGAGTGGTAAGATCGGCAATTCGACGAATGCGGAATTATGGCGTCGTTTGTGAGTGACTGAAAGTGGCTGCCGCCCGGCAGAGCGGAGTGTGCAGATGGGAGGCAGAGTCCACAGGACTTGCGGCATTGCTAGCTTGAATGAATCGTTCAAAATGTTGAAAAAGGCCTCAAGCAAAGCCATCAAGCTGCCGACATTGACCGTTTCTAGTGGCTTCGCCATACTCCCGCCCCGATTCAGCCCCCCGGATTGCCGGGAGGGAAATGTAGAAAACATCACGGTGGGGAGAAACCGTTATGGTAGGCAAGAACGTTGGCCGCTGTTCACGTAGCATTCGTCCATTCGGAACATTGGTCGCATGTTTGTTGTTACTCGTCTCGATCGTTGAGGCTCAACAGCCGCGAAAAGCGACTCGACAACCTGTCAAACAGGCCGATGCGGCCAAACCGGCCACAAAGCCCAAAGTCGTCGCCGTTGTAAATCGCCAGACGATTACGCGAGAGCAACTTGGGAAAGAGTGTATTCGTCGCTTTGGGAAGAAAGTCCTCGAAAGCGAAGTCAATAAGCACTTGATTTTGCAGGCTTGCCATGCAAAAGGCATTAAAATCACCAATGGTGATATCAATGACGAGATTCAGCGGATGGCGCAGAAGTTCAGTCTCCCCGTCGATCGTTGGCTGGAGATGCTGCGTCAGGAACGAGATATCACCGTTAACGAGTACAAACGCGACATTGTCTGGCCGACCTTGGCACTACGCAAACTCGCCGCCGGCAAGACCGAAGTCACGGATACGGAAATCAAGAAGGCCTACACTTCGCAGTATGGCCCCGCTGTTCAAGTACGGTTGATCGTATCTCGATCCAAAACTAAGGCTCAAAAGCTTCATCAAGCAGCGACTCGTTCTCCCGATCAGTTCGACCGACTTGCGAAAGATCAGAGCGAAGACGAAAACAGCGCAGCGACTCGCGGATTGATTCCGCCGATTCGACGCTACGCCGGTGACTCTCGTGTTGAGGCTGCGGCATTCGCGCTGAAGCCTGGCCAGGTTTCACCAATTGTTGAGACGGCCGGGCAGTTTCTGATCATGAAGTGTGAACGACACATACCGGCTCAGGAACTCAGCCGCGAGCAAAAAACGATGGCTGTTGCTCAGATCAAAGACAAACTGACAGAGAAGAAGCTGCGAAACGCAGCCTCAGGAATGTTTGCTCAATTGCAGGCCAAAGCCACGATCGTCAACGTGTTGAACGACAAGGAAACGGCTCGCCAGCACCCAGGTGTGGCAGCGATCGTGAATGGTCGTGAAATTTCATTGGAGCATCTTGCGGAACAGTGCATATTGCGACAGGGTGAAGTCGTGCTCGATGGGGAAATCAATCGAGCGGTCCTGTCTCAGGCATTGAAGCGACGTAGCCAAACGGTTGAGAAGAAGGATTTGCAGGACGAAATTCGATTGGCCGCGATGACGTACGGATCCGTGACTTCCGAGGGTACGGCTGATGTGGATTCTTGGCTCAAGAAAGTAACGACTGAAGGCGATGTCACAGTCGATACCTATGTTCGCGACGCGGTCTGGCCTTCGGCGGCTTTGAAGAAGCTCGCCGGTGGAGCCGTCAAGATTAGTGAAGAAGACATCAAAAAAGGATTTGCCGCGAACTACGGTGAGCGAGTGGAAGTGTTGGCGATCGTCTTGTCCAGCCAACGAACGGCTCATGAAGTTTTCGATCTTGCTCGCAAGAATCCATCCGAAAAGTTCTTCGGCGAGTTGGCTCATCAGTATTCTTCCGAGCCCGTGTCGCGTTCGAATTATGGGCAGGTGCCTCCCATTCGCAAGTTTGGTGGTCAGCCGATGGTTGAAGAAGAAGCCTTTCAGCTCAAGCCTGGTGAAATCTCGGGTGTGTTGGCTGTCGGCGACAAGTTCATCATTCTGCGATGTTTGGGACGTACGAAACCCGTCGTGGAGAACCTCGAGACGGTGAAGAGCGAGTTGGTGAAGGATATTCGTGAGAAGAAGATGCGAATCGCCATGTCTCGTGAATTCGATCGACTGAAAGAAAAATCACAGATCGACAACTTCCTGGCGAAAACGACGTCTACGGGAGATGTTGGCGGATCAGGTGTTCAGAAGGTTTCGCACCAAGCACCGACTCGATAAGTTTCGGAGAGGTAAAGGCGACCTGAACGTTTTGGCGGACTCAGCTCGCTAATCGGCTTGGGAGAATGGCTGGCGATCAATTGATCGTCCAGCCACATTGCTGCTCCAGCAAGACTTTGAGCATCGTCCGAAACACTCAGGGGTTGATTCTAAGAAAATTGCGCAGCCAATAACGGCTTGGGGCCCTACAATCTCATCAGAACGATGGGTGAAGTATCAATCGCAACCGATTTGGATGGCCGGTTCCACCAATTCGCGGACTCCCTTGCCTCGGATGACCAATTTGCGGAAATCACGGCAAGTCTGAACCTCCGCCAGCTCGCCACAATTGATGGTGCCGTGGGCTCATCCTGCGCGCTGACGATCGCAGCGTTGGCGAAATCCGCGACCGGCCCGCTCCTTGTCGTGTGCCCATTGGCGGCAGACATCGACAACCTCAGTGATGATCTGCAGCTCTTCGTCGATGCGGAGACGCTTCGATTTCCGGCTTGGCAAAACAGCCCCGGTCAGCGACTGATCTATGACGGGATTTACGGCGATCGTTTGCGAACGCTCAAATCGCTGATGGCGATCGAAACGGGGACACAACCCATTGTTGTGTGCAGCATTCAAAGTTTACTCCAACCGGTGCCGCCTGCTGACGCCGTGGACGCCAACACAAAGCGATTGCAAATTGGTCAGCAATTGCCGGCGGATGAGCTCGTCGAGTGGCTGGCCTCACATGGATTTCATGGTACCAGCGGTGTCGAATTGGCGGGTGAGTTCGCACGACGCGGCGGCATCGTCGATATCTTTGCTCCGGATTGGAACGATCCGGTCCGCATCGAATGGTTTGATGATGAAATCGAGTCGCTGCGGACCTTTGACGTGGCTTCACAGCGAAGTATCGAAAATCTCAAGCAGGTGGATATGACGATTCTGCCTGCGGGTGGAGAAGACGATATGCGGGCGGCAGAGCGCCGCGAGCAACTGGCGGCTTATCTGCCTGAGGATGCTTGGTGCGTAATGATTGAACCGGATCGCATCAATCAGGAAGCGGAGAAATATCTGGCTCGAGTCGATGATTCGGAGGTACACGCTTTCGAGGAGACGATGGCGTCCATAGGTCGTTTCGGCATGGTGTCTTGTGGATCGCTACTGACGAGCACGGCACAAGCGAACATGCAACTGCCGACTCGGACTGTGGAACGCTTCAGCGGCGACGTGAAGAAAGTAAAGGCGGAACTCGAACAAGCCGCGGATGAACACGATGTGTATCTGGTGTGCCAATCCGAAGCCGAGATTCAGAGACTGAGCGAAGTTTTTGACGACAGTCGCTTGCGAGAGGAAGGGCGACTGCATTTCGTAACCGGCCGATTGTCGGCTGGGTTTCACCTGGTCGATGAAAAGGCGCTATTACTGGGTGGCAATGAGCTGTTTCGGCGTAGTGATATACGTCGCAAAGTTCGTAAACGCGTCGGCAAAAAGATTGACAGCTTTCTCGATCTTCGTAACGGCGATCTGGTTGTTCACTTGGTACATGGGATTGGTCGCTACCGTGGACTGGAGCGATTGAAACGTGAGAATCAGGTCGAAGATCATCTCAAGATCGAATTCAGCGGCGGAACCTTAGTCTACGTTCCCGCTACGAAAATTGATCTCATTCAAAAGTATGTCGGGGCCTCGAAGACACGTCCGCGATTGGCCACCATCGGGGGAGCATTGTGGCAGAAGCGTCGCAAGGCTGCCGAATCGGCCGTGACCGACATGGCATCCGAGCTTCTCGAGGTACAGGCGCAACGAGCTGCCCGTCCGGGTATTGCTTTTTTGCCGGATACCGAGTGGCAACGTGAATTTGACGCGCTGTTTCCGTATGAGGAGACCGACGATCAGTTGTTGGCGATCGATGCGATCAAAGATGACATGCAAAAAGGCACACCGATGGATCGGCTGCTCTGCGGCGACGTCGGTTTTGGCAAAACCGAAGTGTCAGTTCGCGCCGCCTTCAAAGCGATCGACAACGGCTATCAGGTGGCAGTCCTGGTGCCGACAACTATTTTGGCTGAGCAGCATTATCGTAGCTTCAAGGAGCGCATGGCGGAGTTTCCGTTTGAGATTGCGCGGCTCAGTCGTTTTTGTTCGACGCGTGAAGAACGCGAGATTGTGGAAGGCTTGAAAGAAGGACGCATCGACATCGTGATTGGGACGCATCGCTTGGCGTCGAAGGATGTCAGCTTTCATAACCTGGGATTGCTGGTAATTGACGAGGAACAGCGGTTTGGTGTCCAAGTCAAAGAGCGACTGAAATCGTTGAAGTCGACGGTCGATGTGCTCACCATGACGGCGACGCCTATCCCGCGAACCCTGCACATGGCGATGACAGGGATGCGAGATATTTCCAACCTGCATACGCCACCCGAGGAACGAGTCGCTGTAGAAACGCGGATATCGAGATGGAATGACGAGCTGATACGCACTGCAGCTTTGCGAGAATTGAACCGCGGAGGGCAGATTTACTTTGTTCATAATCGCGTCAACGACATTGAAACGATTCGTCACAAGCTGGGTGAGCTACTTCCTGAAGCCACCATACGCGTCGGCCACGGTCAGATGCACGTCGACGATTTGGAAGAAGTCATGGTTGGCTTTGTTGAGCATCAGTTCGATATCTTGCTAGCGACGACGATTGTTGAGAGTGGATTGGATATTGCCAATGCCAACACGATCTTCATCGACCAGGCAGATATGTATGGCTTGTCGGACCTGCATCAGCTTCGTGGCCGCGTCGGAAGATACAAGCATCGAGCCTTCTGTTATTTGCTGATCGACGAACACAAGCATATTACCCCCGAGGCATCCCGGCGACTGCGAGCGATTGAGGAGTTCAGCCAAATGGGGGCGGGGTTTGCTATCGCGATGCGCGACCTCGAATTTCGAGGGGCTGGCAACATTCTCGGGACTCAGCAGAGCGGCCATATCGCTGCGATTGGGTACGAATTGTACTGTGAGTTGCTTGAATCGGCGGTGCGCAAGCTCAAACGACTGGCTCCGAAGATGAAGGTCGACGTAAACATCGACTTGCCGGGCGAGGCTTTGTTGCCCGACGATTATGTGCCGGATTTGCGGATGAAGATCGACATGTATCGTCGCATGTCGCGAATCGCCAGTCTCGAGGACGTCGAGTCGTTGCGAGAGGAATTGAACGATCGCTTTGGGCGTCCTCCGGAGTCGGTGCTGCATCTGCTGGCGCTTGCAGAGCTCAAGATCGATGCGGCGGTGTGGCAAGTCGAGATGATTCGGTTGGAGGAGCAGGACGGTGATGACTTTGTCGTGCTGGAGTACGTTGATCGCGGGAGAATTCAACAATTATCGAAGATGACGAACGGTCGATTGCGAGTCGTGGATGATCGGTGCGCCTACATTCCGCTCCAATGTGATATCAATGATGCGCCTTCAGTGCTGGCAGCAACGAAATCAGTGTTGCGGCCAAGTTAAGCGGATTTCTATACTCCCCCGACTTTTTTTGGCCGATTATTCCGATTAGGAAAACGGTAACGATTACGATCTCATCTTGCGGCAGGTGCAGGCGTAACCGCTTGCACTGGAGTGTGCCTTGATCGCACTGAAACATAACGAAAACAGCTTCCGACAAATCGCGAAAGCGGTGCGCACTTACCTTGCGATCAGTTTGATTGCGGTGATGTGTGTGTCCAATGCGTATTCTCAGTCGGGCGATCGCTCCACGGACTCGTCAACGAGTCATGGGAGCTCACGTCAGCGCGTTTGGCCATTGGGATTGTTTGGCAAGCCCAAGAAAGAACCGGTAACCGATCCGTTCGTCGACTATGGCGACCAGCAACAGCGCCAGTTGGCCTCGTCGATCACCGGAACGCCAGTCACTTCTTCGTCCAAGTTTGTGCCGCCGAAGAATGACCGGACTTTGCCAACCGGCAGTCCCTATCCGTGGCCAGCGCCCGTTGATTCGCACAATAAACTGCCTACCAGTCGTGATGTATTGGCTGGAACGAACTCCAATAGTTCTTCCGGAGCTCCTCAGCCGTCCATCACCGAGCGACTGAGGAACTCACTGGCGAATCAGCCGCAACCCGGTACCGCGGTTGTCCCAAGTCGGACGCAATCGCCAGGTGAGACACAAAGGCCACCGTATTCACAGCCGGGACGTTCGGACAAGCTGACCTCGATACCGGCCATTACTTATCCCAAGACGAACCCGGGTGCAGCATCTGTTGCTGCGTCACCACCGGTTCGTTACCCGGCTCGCCAAATGCCGGCTCCGTCGATTGATACTTCCGCGAGGATGATTGATCCGAACATTCGACCCACAGCGACTGTGATCGATCCGGATCAGGGCAACCAGACGTCTGTCAAACCGATTCAGACGAACGTCATCGACGTCAACTCGCCGACTCCGATGGAGACAAGAAATACGACTTGGTCGTCGAGAATGAACGACTATGGCCAGTTGAAGAAACCCAATCTGGGAACAACTCGGCAGTCGCAAGTCGGGGGTGGTTACCAGTCTGCGGCTGGACGTTTGGCGAATTCGCGAAAAAATCCCTTCTTCGATCCGAAGCATCGACCCGATCACAATCACCAAAACATCCAGACTGGTGGTCAGGCACAATCGTCACGTCGAGGATGGAAAGACGGTGTGCTCGTTGATCCGCCCAAGTCGGCTGAGCCCACGGTTAAGGAACTGAGCGACGCGACGTTTGGCGTCACCGCCAAACCGAATGAGCCAAGCTATATGGAGATTTATCCACCGGCGCCCGAATCGAATTCGGTCGATGTTCCGACTCCGCACGCTGCAAGTCGCTCTGAGAACAAAGTACCTTTGACGTTCTCCGTCGATGTGCCGACTCCCGTACGTCCGAGCAATGTGTCGCCGCCAGCCGCGAACGTCGCGACGCAGGCTCCAAACGCTCAAGTGCCCCAACAGGCTCCTTTGGATTCGCTGTTGCCACAATTCAATCCGTCGAATGTCGCATCAGCAACGGTTGTTCCTTCCGTGTCGCCTTCGCCGATGACGTCGCCGAGCCCCACGACTCCGTCCGTTTCCGCGTATCCACCTCCAGCGAGTAACAACCAGCGGCTGCTACCAGAGCGAGTGCCTCAACAGTCTGGCAATGTTTACGAGTCGCAACCACCACCACAGCCGCCGCAAGCCCCTACGCTTCAATCGCAATCACCAGCCGTCCAGGCGCCGACGGCTAAGCCTTTCCAGTCGCATGCTGTGGATGTGCCGACGCCACATCGGGCGGCACCGCCAGTTGATCATCGAGCCTACGACACGCGTGAAATCGAACAGGATATCTGGGGAGGCTCGTCGAGACGTCCACGGCCGAGCAATCCGACGCCCAAGAATATCCCTTACCTTGACGGTCCAAGCGGAACGAAGCCACCAGCCGCTTCGTTGGCGAATAATCCCAACAGTCCACGGTCTCTGGAATACGCGCCGCCAGCCACGACTGGCCCCCAGACTCCACTGCATGTTCCGGACATCAAGTCACCGCAGCTTGAGATTCCGTCGACGAGTGCACCGCCGATGGAAATTCCACAAATTAACCTGCCTTCGGTGAATCCGCCGGTCATGAAAAAGTCGCAACCGGTGCCGCCTCAACGCCAACCATTGCCGCAGCCGGGATTACCGACCCCGAATCCTCAATCGCAGCAGCCGTTGGCGCTCACCAGTCCCAATGCTCGTCCGGCATTCGCTGGTG
>CAYYHV010000053.1:0-1316 GCA_964471695.1 uncultured Pirellulaceae bacterium | reverse complement strand
CCGGCTGGCATGCCACCAACCAACGTTTATGAACAGCGTGCTCCAGCACAAGGAATCAATCAGCATCCGTCGCTTTCGGCCCCACCCCGCATCACCCAGGCTCCCATGAGTTTGACGCGACCGACCAAACCAGCGACTGGCACTGCCACCGGACAATTAGCGCAGCAAACGCCGGCTTACCCGCCGCCAACGCAATACCCGCCTGCGGCAGCAGCGGTTCCGTCGGGTGACCAAGTCCTGGATTTGGAAACGCGGCCGATTGAAAAGCCCATGTCGCCCGAAGCATTGAGTGGTTTGGGCAGCCTCGATCAGGAATCTATTGTCGTGGCCGTCATCGGTGATCAGAGTGTGCTGTCTGGCGATTTGCTTTGGCAGATCAACCAGATGTTGGCGCCGCATATTGGCACCGCGCCTGAGGAAGAACTGGCAAAGGCTCGTATCCAGATCATGGAGAGGATGCTTCCCAAAGTTATTGAGAACAAGCTGGTTTTCATGGACTTTTTGCGAACGATCCCACGCGAGCGATTCCCGGACATTGAGAGTCGCATCTACAAAGAATTCAACAAGACCAAGCTGCCCAAACTACTCGAAGAAGCCAAATTGGAGACAGCCGCCGAGTTGGATGCCGAGTTGAGGAAGATGGGTTCGTCCGTTGCCAAGCAACAGCGTTTGTTCCTGGAACAATTGGTTGGCCAGCAAATGGTTCAACAGAACGTGCAGATGAATGATGAGATTACGCATGACGATATGCTGAAGTACTACTACGATCATTCGAAAGAGTATGAGCATCCCGCGACAGTAAAGTGGGAACGCATCATGGTGCGTTGGTCGTCCTTCCCAAATCAGCAAGCCGCTTTTGAAGCTTTGCGAGATGCGGGCAATCGCATCCAGTTGAAGGGAGAGTCGTTCGCCGGCGTCGCTAAAGAGGTTTCGCAGGGCCCCAATGCTGCGGATGGTGGACTGTTTGAATCGACAACTCTGGGAAGTCTGAAATCGCAGAAGATTGAACGAGCCATTTTTGCCCTTCCGGTTGGACTTATGAGCAAGTTTGTGACCGATGAAGATGGGCCTCACATTATTCGTGTGATCGAACGCAAGGAAGCCGGTCGGACTCCGTTTGAAGAAGTGCAAAACGATATCAAAATGGCAATTCGCAAATCACGTTTCCAAGAGCAAGTCGTAAATTATCTCGACAAACTGAAGAAGGAAACGATTGTGCAGACAATCTTTGACCAACCCGCAGCGGAACTTGCGAATCCGATCAGCGGTCAGCTTCTACGCTGAGGACGTGGAGGGAAAGAACTCCTTCCTTTCTA
>CAYYHV010000052.1:1725-24267 GCA_964471695.1 uncultured Pirellulaceae bacterium | reverse complement strand
GCGATATACAGGGGCGTAACTTCAAGCGAAAAGACGCGCTAGTTGAGCACCTCGAAGACTGTGATCGCATGGAAATCGAAGTCGGGGCGCCAGATGTCAATTCTGCATCCGCCGACTTTACGGTAGGCGACGGGAAGATATTCTTCGGATTGTCGGCGATCAAAGGATGTGGTGGCGGTGCCGCCGACGCCATTGTGGCGGCTCGTGTTGATGGCCCCTTCAAGGATCTGTTTGATTTCTGTGAACGCGTTGAACCACAGAGCTGTAATCGTTCCACGATCGAAACCTTGATCAAGGCCGGAGCCTTTGATTCCTTTGGTGCACATCGTTCGCAATTGTATGCCATCGTGGATCGAGCCCTTCAATCGGGTGCATCCGCGATTGCCGACAAGAAGGCTGGGCAACTGAATCTCTTCGGTGGTGGAGAGGAAGAGGCGGAAGAAGTCTCCGTTACGGTCGACTTACCAGACATTCCGGAGATGGAAGAGCGCGAGAAGCTGAATCGCGAAAAAGAGGTTCTGGGCTTTTATCTCTCAAGCCACCCACTGGCGGAGTATGAAAACAAACTGTCGACTTACTGTACTCACACGACTGCGGAGCTTTCCAGCCAAAAAGATCGTTCCGAAGTTTTTGTGGGTGGGATGCTTTCGTCATTGAAACCGGCTCACGTACGCAAGGCGCGTGATCCTAACGCCCCGACCAAATATATCAACTTTGATCTCGAAGACATGGCGGGTGCTGTTCGATGTATCATGTGGCCGAAGGAGTTCGCTCAGTTCGGGCACCTTGTCGAGCACGACGCCATCGTAGTGGCTCGGGCCTCGGTCGATCGACGCGGCGGCGGCGATGAAGCGAACTTGATTATCAACGAGATTATCCCGGTGGCCGATCTGGATGCACGATGTACTCGCGGCGTGATGATCCGAGTCGATGAGCAGAAACACGGCGCCGAAGCGCTTCGCCAACTGCATCGAATATCTCAGTCTTACCCTGGCGATTGCGAGTTGCAGCTGCTGCTAAATCTGGCTGATGGTCGTCGAGTCGCTCTGACGAATGCCTCGATGAAAGTCGACGTGGCTCCCGAGTTTCGACAGCGCGTGGATGAACTTTTGACGCCAGGTAACGTGCGATTGTTGACGACTCGTCCCGATGGCTCCCGCTGATTTGGGGCGAAGTTCATTGGGATAACTCCGAATGCGCGGCCAACGGCGTAGTTTTCCCGGCGATAAGCCTCTAAATAGCCCCAAAAAAGGCTTGGTTTCTTGCGTTTGGGAGTCTGGGCAATTAGTCTCAAAGGTAGGAGATCGCGCCCATCTTGCGCGATTTTCCTCAGCCGCCGATTCGGCAGCTGTACCCAGTCATCTAACGCTTCCGCGTCCACAGCAATCGGGTTGAGGATGGGAAGCGTTTTCGGAACATACGCGACTTATCGCACTCTGATCGACAATTTTGAGGCCATCCATGTCACGCATCACCTTCCGGATGCTTTTAATTACTGCGTTCGCACTCACCATTGCTGCTGATTACAGCTTGGCTCAACAGGATACACTGCCTGCTGGTGTCCAAGTCGATGCCAACGGCGTCCTGCGGATGCGGACTTTTCGCGATCCGTCAGGCAGGCTGACCAAGCAGCGTATCGCGCAGATGCGAGCTGCGATTGATCCGCAGATGGCGAAACCAAGCAAGCTGCGTATGGTATCGCTCACTCGACTGGAAGCCGCCGTGGCCGAAGCCATCAAGGCTGGCAATGGTCTTTCGGACGATATGCGATATCTCGCCGGTTTGACAAAATTGCAATACGTTTTCGTTTATCCCGAAACGGGCGACTTGGTGATTGCTGGTCCCGCAGAAGGTTACTTTAAAGATTTGTCGGGTCGAGTCGTCGGTATGACATCCGGGCAAAGCATTCTGGAGCTGCAGGATCTGATTGTTGCATTGCGATCCTTCTCTCCCAAGGGCGACAAGACTCCGATCATTAGCTGCTCGATCGACCCAACGCAGGAAGGTCTGGCTCGAATGCAGCAGTTTCTTGTAAGTATCGCGGGTCGTGTTCGACCAGGCGATGCCCAGCGAATTGCTGGCGGGCTTCGTGAAAGCCTTGGTGGCCAGAATGTCACCATCGACGGCATCTCGCCGAAGACGCATTTCGCCCAAGTCCTCGTAGAAGCGGATTATCGCATGAAACTGATCGGGATTGGTTTAGAAAAGCCGCCCGTCAAAATTGTCAGCTATGTTCAGCGAGCTAACCCTTCCGATGTTGCCCGCAACGCCATGCAACGTTGGTACTTTGTTCCTGAGTATGATTCAATCCGAATCAGCCCTGATGGGTTGGCGATGGAGTTGGTTGGTGACGGAGTCAAACTGATTGGTGAAAACGAAATGGTCTCCAACAGCGGGACTCGTAGTGCATCCGGTCGAGTCGATCGGGCGAGTGACTCATTTGTGAAGAGCTTTACGCATCGCTACGAAGAGTTGGCTCGTGAGGTTCCTGTTTACGGCCAGCTCCGCAATTTGATCGACATGGCGATTGCAGCTGCCTACGTTCAGGAAAACGATCTGTATGGTGAAGTCAATTGGAGCATGGACGTGTTTGGGGACGAAAGCCAGATTCCTACCGAAAGCTATGAGGCTCCTCGCCAAGTCGAATCGGCTGTCAACGTCATCTGGAAAGGCAATACGTTGATGACTCCCATCGGCGGTGGCGTGAATATCCAGCCTCGCGAGGCACTTCGCAATCTGCTCGAAGACGAAGATGGCAAAGTCGAGAAGGCTCACGAAATGATTGATGTGAGCAAGATTGACAAGTCGCAGTGGTGGTGGGACTAAGCTTCGACCGTCGTTCGAACGACTTTACTTCATGGATTGCGCCAATCGGTGCGCAGTCGCCATGATAGTGATCATTGGATTGACTCCCGTGGACGTCGGCAAAACGCTACCGTCCGCGACATAGAGATTCTCGATTTCCCACGTTTCTCCGTTGGGACGCACAGCGCCGGATTTCACATTGCCGCTCATTCGGCACGAGGCAAGCTGGTGTGCAGAAAATGCCGTTGGGTGGTTCGAGCGAATCGGTTTGTTGCCGACAAACTGCAAGAACGATTCCAGATTGCGGAATCGTTGATCGGGGAATTGGTCCGCGTCATTGTCGGCCCCGTAAACGATCTTGGCTCCGGCTGCGTGCAGGATGCGAATCGCTTCCACAATACCGCGTTGTGCATGCTGGGCATCAATGGGCTGAAGCGTGTAACCAATCTTTGGGCCGCCATTTCGTCCTAAGCTTACGCTTCCTTTTCCGTGGTCACGTGTGAGCACCATGATGTTCGCCAAGCGGTCCATTTGCTTGGCAAACCTTCGATGCTGTTCGCCAGATCGCCAAGGAAGTCCCAACGCCCAAAGTCCCGGGTGCGCCGGTGCCACTTCTAATCGGGTTCCGTAACCATGTCTATCTAGATCTGCCAGCTCATCAAAGATTCGCGTTTGAGGAGGTCCGGACCAAGCGCGAATGGGCTCGTCAAACTGTCCGAACACGGCGTAGACCGGATGCAGACAAAGGTGGTTGCCGATGTTTCGGTTCGTCAGTCCCGACCGTAAAAGGATGGCGGGAGTGTGAAGCGAGCCGGCAGATACGACGACTTTCTTCGCGCGAATTTGAAACTGGCGAGTCTCGCCATGCTTGGTTCGAAATTCAACGAGAGCACCGGCAGCTTTGCCCGATACATGATGCACGCTCTGAACCGTACAGCGCGGAATGATACGCGTCCCGTGGACACAAGCGTCGGCCAGAAACGTTTGCCGAACATCTTGCTTGGCTCCACATTCACAACCGTAAACACAGAATCCGCACTCGCCGCAGTCTCTTGCATTTCTGGGGATCACCGATGCCGTTGTACCAAGGTTTGTGCAGCCGATTTCCAGCTTGGCATTCTGCAGACTGCCTCCGCTTTCATTCACATTGACGTTCAGTCGCTGCTCGATGGCGATGAGATTGGTTTCGAACGAGTCGTCATACACACTCGAAAGCTCGAAACCATTGCGCCATTGCGTTAACAACTGGGATGGTGGCCGAAGCGAAGTCATCCAGTTCACCGCCGTTCCTCCGCCAACCGTGCTGCCCGCCAGAAGAATCGTTCCCAGATCATCCGTCGTACTCAGGCCGCCGCCTTCGTACATTTGCTGCATGCCATGTAGCTCGGATTTCGGAAAGCCGCTTTCCCCGAAGTAATCGCCCTTGTCGACGACGATCACATTAAGTCCGGTTGCAGCCAACTCCGCAGCCACGACGGCTCCGCCACTGCCCGAACCGATGACCAACACATCGCAGGAGCATTCGTCGTCCCCTGGATCGTTGACGATATTCAGTTGTGGATGATTTGTCGAAGTCGTTGTTCGCTCGCCCGGATAGTTGATCTCTTGCCAGACGGAGCTGCCGATCCGCTGGTCGGCATAGGCGATAAACAAAGTCAATCGTTTGAGCGCCTGGAAACCGGCTCGCAAACGGGGGCTACGACTTCGCGACATGGCAAAGAGGATCTTGGTACGCGTCTCACGATCTGCGACAGCAAATCGGACGGCCTTGCCGCACATGGCAAACGCCAGCACTGGATGGTTGATGCGGACCAGTAGCTCGATAATTTGCGATTGGTCGGCGGAGTTTCGCTTCGTCAAAGCTGACTCGATCCGATCGGCCAGCGACTGTGAGGAGACTCCCGCATCTGGCTCAAACAATTCCTCGGGACACAGAGTGTCGCAAACAGCCTGAAGTGTTTTCTTTTGTGATTTATCTAAGAACAAAACAACAGCCTATCTTTGATGGTGAGTTCGAACTCCTTACTCATACTGGCGACTTTACCAGTTCTTGACCGGCTCGATATTGTCTGATTCAACGGAACCGTGATTTTCGACTTTGTGGGCATTCTACGAGAATATTCTTACAATCCACGCGCCAAGCGGCTCTCGTTTTCTTCTAAATCTATCGACTTGATTGGGAATGTCTCGCCGGATGCCCGGAACGAACCAGATCGCAGGAAATTGAGAGTGGCTTTCATCGTTTGGTCGTGGTTCATGACGAAAGTATGCGTGGTCGGCACAATCAGGAAATCTTGGGCACCAACCAGTCGAGTTTCGGCCACGCTGACCACCAGGTCGCTTTCACCACTTAGCAATGGGTTCGTCAGCGGTGCGCTACCGGCAATGATGCCGAACTCAAATGATGGTGTTGCCAGATGAGAAACTGCCTGCTCCCAGCCCACACCCAGTTGGTTCCCGCTCTTGCCCCAAATCGCCTTGAATAGGGGATTCCATTTGAATCGTTGGGCAAACTCGGCTCCATTGTTGGGCGCTCCCAGCATGACCATGCGTCCGAAACGTTGAATCAGACGGTCTTCCGATTCGTCATCAACCAGCTTCAGCATGCGTCGGACGACAAGATTGCCGAGACTGTGTCCTACAAAGTGAAAGCTTGAAGCATTTGGGAATCCTTCCAGGATGGATCGCAGCGCTTGAGCATGGCCGAGGAGGGTGTCACGGGTGCTGGCATACTCGACGTTCGCCACCGTGAAATCGTCTTCTTTCTGGTCAAGATACTTGGCGATTCCACGAAGTGAATTGCGACTGCGCATCAAGCCATGCAGTAGCAGCACGACGGTCCCGGTATCGGCCAACGGATCAACGCGTTGGTTTAGGAATCGCTCGCACTCGTCGAATGTACCCCACGTGCAACGGACATTCGTCGGGTCCAACAAGCGGTGATGACCGGTCACCGCATTTTTCTGAATCCGCCATTGTTGGCGATGAAGTTGATCCGTCCAGAATTGCTTTCCGCCGAACGTAGGGCCCGGTAAATCGTAAAGCGTTGGCTTTGTTGGCTCGGCAGATTCGTCTCGTATTGGTTTCTTGAATTCGCTCATGGAAATGCGAACAACAGGTTGGATCGAAACAAGTACGGACGATTGTTGGCGATGTCCGTAGCTTTCACCGATCTGTTGACTTTCGACGGACTCGAAGGCCCGTCGTCCCGACTTCTGGATCTGCGCTAACTCTTTTCGCCGATGAACTGGTAGTAAGGCACTCGTACTAACGGGAGGTAGGGTACCTTAGCGCGGGATTCAATCAGTCGTTGAGTTTCGAAGTTGCGTTGCAAATAAGGCACGTGATCCGGTGAAGGGAACACGTTGTCGAAGCCAAACCAAGTTGGCCAACCGGTTCGCGTAAACCAACTGTGGCGAGTATTTTCGCCAGGGTGTTTTCGCGATACGTAAAAATCCACGACAACGATTTTGCCGCCCGGTTTCAGGATGCGTTTTGCGTTTTCAATTGCCGCGAACCAATCAGGAATCATGGTCAACGAATAGGAAAAGCTGACAACATCAACGGTGCCTTCTTCGGGTGTGAACGTTGTGGCATCGGCTTCGGCAGTCTGGACATTATTCCAGCCACGAGAGTCGGCGCGGGCAGCCGCGACTTTTAGAAGCGATCCCGCGAGATCAACAACGTAAGCCTTGTTAAGTCGACTGATACGCTCGCCCAGAAACTCAAGGTTGGCGCCGGTGCCGCCGCCCATATCGACCCAGGTTCCACCTTCGGGCACTTCGACCGCTTGCCACAATTCCTCGCGGCCTTGCAGAAGCCGCTTGCGGAAATCATCGTAGCCATCGGCCTGACCGGAATAGAAATCCTCCATGCGTTCTGCATGGTTGCCACCTCGCACGGGTTTGAATGCGAGATGGTAGAGGATTTTGAGATCCGAGGTTTTGGGAATCATGAAACCGTCTCCGCGGACAGGGAACTAAGCTGCGACGTCTGCAATGTAGAAACTGCCATAAGTGTGGACACGGTCCTTTTCATGGAGTTCCGCTGCCAACTCAGGATGATGCGTCAACAATTCGCTCAATCGAACCAGTTGTCCGTCTTTTGTGACGCGAACGTCATCGACGAAATCAGTCCGGAGCCCACCACTGCGCCAAAGGATGCGAGCGTTCGGTGTAGCTCGGTCAAGAATCGACTGCCACTCTGCTTCGAGTAGGGGGAAACGATACGTAGAAAGCCAATCCATGTGGTCGAGCAGTACGTATCGCGAAAATCGAGTCTCAGTCGACTCGAGGAATCCCTGTACGGAGTTGGTGTGGACGTGGACTCGATCGGCGTGGCCCGCTTTGAGGGACTGAAAATTTTCCGGTCTGAGATACTCGGGACAACATTCAGGTGTGTACTTGCCTGTGATATACACACGCCAAAAGTAGTTATCTGAGATGGGCAATCTGGCAAAAACCGATTCCACGCAATCTTGGACAAACTGAACAATTCCACCTTGATAATCTTTCTCAACCTGTTGCCGCTGGGCTTTGGGAACCCCGACGAGCGAAAGTGTTGTGTCGCGACCCATCGCGAAACGCAGAGGACGGCTCCAAAAGCGCTTGCGAAGCTGATTGTCATAGATGTCACGCTGTTCATCGACTGATGAAGCGTTCAGCAAATCATTGACAATCGGACGAGCCCGTATGATTCTGTCGATGTAAACGTTGATCAGGCGAGCAAATCCACCGGATGTACCTCGAAAGTAAAACGGGTGCTGAGGGTTTTCGAAAAACTTGATCCAACGATCCCAATACTGCTGGGACCATGGGCTGAGCGAATTTCGCAACTTCTGCTGGTAGGTATTGCGAGCATCGGGCAAGACGCCCCTTCCAAACATCTGAAAGAAGTCTTCGTACTCCAGATGCTTGATACCGGCGAGTTTGAGTTCTAGCAAAGCGTTTTGACGCGGGTTCATATCGACGGCATGAACCGAGTTAGGACTTTCCAAAGCATAGTCGAGGGCGTTACAACCAGCACTTGTAATGACAAGGACGTTGTCATCATTTGTTAGATTCATTGCAACGCGGTCGAGCCGTGGGTCTTCCCAGCATGTGTTGTAGACGAGATTATTGCCGTGAACCAAATTGAAAATTCGACCACTCAGCCAGTCGTTGATACGCACCAGACCAAACTCCGATTCTAAAGAAAAAAGTGGCAGCAAAAAAAGAGACGAATTCTGCCAAACACACTGAGATTTCCTGTTCTCTATTGCGTCCGCATTTTACCGACTGAGCCCATGTGAACAAGGTAACGGTTCGAGCTACAAGGCCACATTTTGCCAAGCAATGATTGATGAAAACCACAGATAACGATTGTGTAATCCACGCGACTTTGACAAACTGTGATGGGAAGCGTGGAATACTAAATGTCCAGTCCAGGGGGACTTTGACCTAGACCATGATGAACGTTCAGCCCACTTCCAAGCCTGTTCTCGAGTTTACCCACAGCGTCTTTTCAGACTATCTCGCCCGAGGCGAAGCACAATTTGCTCTTGAGCAGCTTCTCGATCGAATAAGACTTGAAGCAAACAGCCCATATGGATTTGTGGGCGAATTTCAGACAAATGACCGCGTACCCCAGATATTGGTTCAGGCTGTTCAGGGGTATAGCTGGCAGGCTCGGGACCATAGTATTTCCCTGGCCGAGGGGACGCTGGTAACGCGAGTTGCCAGTAGTTCCAGTCCCGTACGTGTGGAAACACATACGCCTCTCCACCTGACGGGTTTCCCCGATGGGCACCCGGAAATCAGCCGATTCTTCGGGATCCAGCTGGTTCATGGCGGTCACGTGATCGGTATGGTGGGATTGGCCAACAGTGCCATTGGCTATGAGCAGTTTGATTTTGAGAAGATCCAACCGCTCGTCGACGCTGCGTCGACCATCGTCAATTCGTACCGTTCGAAGATTCATGGCGAGATATTGACGAGCGAACGCAATGAACAATTGCGGCAGGAGAGCCTCACTTTGCTGGCGGGAAATCTCTCAAATGATCTCAACAATATCCTTGCCGCCATCGTGGGAACCGCGGACCTCGAACTCCAGCGGGACAGATCGGTTGAACCGGATCCCAAATCATTTGAGGTGATTCGCGATCTCGCTATCACCGCATCGGAATTGACCAGCCACCTGCTCACTTACGCAGGCAAAGGTTTTATCCATCGCAAGCGAGTCGATATCAATGAGATAGTCAGTGAGACAATTCGGAATATTCGACCCAAGGTTCCGCGAGTTGTGGGGCTGGAACTCAAGTTGGCCAAGCCACCCGTGCTGTCGCTTGGTGACCCGAGTGCGCTCAAGAAAGTGTTTTCCAATCTGTTGGAGAACGCTGTTGAAGCGATATCCGGTCGACCCGGTTCGATCATGGTGGAGACGGAGATTCGAATCCCCAAGGAAGTTTCCGGATCCTCTCCGATTGCTGATCCGCGTCCGATGGTGGTTGTTCGAATCAAGAATGATGGCCCCAGCATCGTCCACGAAGAACTGCATCGTATCTTTGATCCTTACTACACGACGAAACAACCCGGTCGCGGTTTGGGATTGGCTGCTGTTCAGGGAATTGTCCGAGCCCACAAGGGTCGAGTCAGTGTGGTAAGCGATGACCGCAACGATACCGTTTTCGAAGTCTGCTTGCCTGCAACGACAATGCGAAATATCGGATCGGGTGGAGTCGTGGGAACGGGGTTCACCGGCAAATGTCTTATCGTGGATGACGAAGCGCCGGTATTGCGAGTCCTCAATGGGGTGATGACGCATCTTGGTTTCGAATGCGTCAAGGCGATCAACGGATTGGAAGCCGTGAATTGTGTCCGCTCCGGAGAGCACAACTTTAGTTGCGCTGTCGTGGACCTTTCGATGCCAGGTATGGATGGGCGTGAAACGGCTGTCGAAATTCGGAAGTTGAATCCGGACTTACCTATCGTATTTTCAACGGGGTTTGCCACTCCCAGTATTTCTCCTGACTTGCTCGATCTTGACCGTACGGAATTCGTAAAAAAGCCGTATACGATTCAGCAGATGGCGGAAGGCGTTAGTCGCTTGATGACGGATTAGTGTTTGGCTCGATTGGCGGCTCGATTGGCAGGTTGGGTGGCCTTTTTAAAGTGGAGCCGGCACGTCGCGGCGACAAAATATGGTTGTCGCAATGACGATTGCCAGTACACCCAATCCGCAAAGAATCGCGTCGCATCCCAACGGGCCGATCCCTTCGAAATTTCCGGCTTCATCCCAGAGTAGCCACGTCCAAGCGAACCTGGGATCTCCAACGGTCGTGCTGACCATGACCACAGGCTCATAGGCGCAGAAAAACGTGAGCTTCTTGGCCCACGCCATCGTCTCAAAGGCCATGCCGAGTAGCTTGGCCAGCATCTGAAGGATGAAGAAACCCATAAAGATTCCAATGGTCCGCCAGCGGTAACGATCAAAAGAAGAAACCAATGTGCAGACGCCAGCGAGGAAGACTCCCAGCGAGAAGTAGTTCAGCGCTGGCGGGATGAACAAGCGGTATGGCGCGAGCGTATTCATGGGAATGCGTTGCATTTCATTGCTGGCGCCAAGCTGAATGGCAGTAAACGGAATTGTCCACGTCGAACCAGGTGCCGGACGTTCTATTGACGCCGTTGCGATACCGGTACACGTACCCAGCCATGCGACCATGGCCAGCAAGCCGACTCCACAAAGCGTCACCAGAATGGGAGTCAAGATGACCTGCAAGCGGCTGACTGGCTGCGCGAGCAGCATCTCCATTGTGCCGCGACCTAGCTCTCCGCTGACGGTGTCCGAGCCTCTCGAGACGCACCAGATCGTCATTAGCATAACCACCAGCGGCTCGTCGTAGATGATGGCAATCCGCGCAGGGTATGAGATCATCTGTTTGAATGGAACCGGCGCAAACTTTTCCCACTTTTTGGGGAGGTTGTCCAGGAGCGTTTCGAATCGCCCCATATCTACCTGGCTGGTTACAAGAACGTGAATCCAGCAAAACAGGAACAGCACAATGGCGCAGGTAATCCACAACCATCGCGCTTCGTGGACAGATTTGCGAAGTACGGCTGGATTGATCACGATACGACCTCCGGCAGTTCTTTTTCTTTGAGTATCGACGTATCTGGCTTGGTGACGTTTTCTCGACCAACATTTTCGCCGGGAGGATGGAACTTGTCGTAGACCGCCCTTAATCCAACGGGCTCGATGTGTACTTCCCTGATGGGAAGTGTCGATAGCCAACCAAGCAGCGGTTTCAACTCGCCAGGTGTTTCCATCGAGACTTTGCCATGGGCGTGATGTTCGATCAACAAGTCGTCTTTAAACTCGTCGGGCACGTCGGGCAATGGGCCTTCCAATTCCGCCGCGATGCGGTGTTTGCGTTTCAAGTCACTGACAACCTGAAGATGGACAAGTTTCCCGGATCGGAGAATTGCGACTCGATCGCAGGTTTCTTCGACTTCCGATAACACATGGGAAGAAAAGAGGACAGTGCGTCCGTCTTCCCGGGCTTCGCGGACGATCTGAGCAACGCGAGTGCGAACATTCGGGTCGAGGTTGGCCGTTGGTTCGTCCAAAATTACGAGCGGCGTTTGTGCCGACAGCGTCGCGGCCAAGGCAAGCTTCTGACGCATCCCCGTGGACATGCCGCTTACACGCGTGTTGACGTTGAGGTCCAGTTGATCGGCGATTTCCAGAGCTCGTGGGTAGTTACCCGTTCTCCGCACATCGCAGAAGAATCGCAGCAGGCTTTTCGCTTTCATGCTGCGAAACAATCGGACGTCACCGGGGAGATAAGTCACACGTTGGTGGACTTCGACCGAATTTTCGTAGGCGTCCAGTCCGTCGATACGAGCCCAGCCTTCGGTGGGTCTCAGGAAACCCATCAGCAATCTGAGCAATGTGGATTTGCCAGCACCATTCGGGCCTAGCAATCCGAAGACTTCGCCGCGCTTGATTTGCAGCGTGCAATGGTCAAGCGCCGTGACTTCGGGGTATCGCTTGGTTAGCGACTCAGTCTCTACCAACACAACAATCGGCTCGCTTCAAAGATGCGGAACACACAAGATTCGGAATAGGCCAGATTGTGCGTGACCTATCAGGGATCACAAGATCTGATTCTATGCAATAACGCTAACTTTACGTGCTATCACTACCAACCGTTCGGAATCACCTTAATTCAGCTATTCTAGCAAAGTGCTGTCACCAGATTTGACCTGATTCGGACCGTTTCCTAACCTCCCTCGAATCTGGGCCTGCTGTCGCTTGGAAAACACTACTGGATGCCAGCTAACAAGGTTGAACCGATGGAATCGAAACGAATTAACTGGTCGAGCGACGTTGGGTTGCTGCTGATTCGCGTGATTCTTGGCGTTGTATTCACGTATCACGGGAGCCAGAAGCTGTTCGGCTTGTTCGACGGTGCCTCACTGGGCGGGTTCGCCCGCTACTTGGAAACACTGAATATTCCCTATCCAGCCGTCGCCGCGGTGCTGGCGGGCAGCGCCGAGTTCCTCGGCGGTCTTGCGCTTATATTCGGATACGGAATGCGAATTATGGTCTTGCCTCTTATTGGTACGATGGGAGTCGCCTGTCTACTTGTTCACCGGGAAGCCTTTTCGATTCAGCACAATGGTCTGGAATATCCACTGACGCTGGCGGTCGTGTTGACGGGATTAGCGTTGATCGGCCCAGGTCGCATCACACTCGGGCGTTTGTTCCCAGATGATATCGCCATTGATGATGGAGTGGACCGTGAACCAACGAGCGTTCGCGAAGACCGGAAATCATCCGAGTCCGCAAAAACTCAGGTTGCTCCCGCAAGTCGTCCTCGAACTCGAGACACCGAGCCCGCGGTAGCATCGCCAGCCCTCGAACGCCGGATCAACGATCGAATCAATTCGCTGACTCGTTCAGAATCAGCGACTGCTGCGGATTCAAAGTTGCCTAGTGGCAGTGGTGTGATCGCTGACATTAAGGCTCGCACCGACAGTTTGTTAGCTGACACCGAGACGCGAGCCCGTTCCGCTTTGTCGGACTCAATCATCCGTCCTCGAGACGTTACCGATGAAATCGGCAAGGCCGCCTAGGTCGCGTTGGCTGGCGCCGCCTGCTTTTGGATTCGGCACGAATCTACTTTCACATGACCGTGGCTGTTTGGATCCAAGGTCAATCGCTGCGTTGTCCAGCGCCTTGTCTTGGCCTGGGCGATCAAAAGGTCCGTTTGTCTGCGCAAACTGATGGAGCCATGTCTGACGCGATTGTAAGGCTTGGAATTGTAAGTGTTGCGGCCGTTGGTGAGGGCAACGACTGCTCAGGGCGCATCACTTTCCATGGCTGCGTTCGGTTCTCAACGTCGTCGATATTTTGCGCATTAAATTCTTGTCATCGAGTGTCGCACGTGTGTCGAAGCTCGTCTTAACTTAGTGAATCGGCGTAGTCACGGTACCGTAAATACCGCAAGCGTTTCTTGAACGCGAAGCAGTTGCTAGCAATGTCAGCGCCAATTGTGTCCGAAATGGGGCAATGCAAGCATGACAACCGAGTGCCGCTTGCCAGCATGCGAGCGTGTCACAGGGTCGGCATTAATCCACCCAATGGCATTAGGTGTTGGTCCTTTTCCAGTGAAGTAGGGATGTTTTGTGTTTCAATTGCGGACGTAATTCCGACACAATGCCCAGCGTCTTACATCGGTCGTCACTTGTGTGTCACAAGGGGCCGCACGATCGACTAAGCGTAATCTAATATGGTGGTAGCGATGGAAATGGATATAAGCCCCGAGGAATATCGGGGGCCTCAGTTACTAAAGATTCAGAAAATCCTCGACAGTCTTGTTGAAGGCGCGGACGCTATCGAGGATCAAGACCCAACAGTCTCAGAAATCATGCTCTGCATGAACGATCTTTTGACGGGAGTCTTGAAGCGTTATCGAGCCGCCAACGTGAATCGAGAGGAATGGGCAGCGCTTGACGTGGGGGTCGCAACCTCCCTGAGCGTAATTACCAACCTGATTAACGAATTGGATCAGGATGAACCGAGCATTACACCTCGAACTCAGCCTGGGCAGCAAGCTTTGTCCAATTCGATGTATCAAAGGCTGTTTGACGAAGCAAACCGTCACACGTCATAAAAGCTTGGGAGAAGGACTGGTGAGCAAGGCACCGGTCGTTCGGACCACTTTTCCACTTGAAAGCTGCGCCACACTTTCAAGTACGCAAGCCGCGTAATTGCGGCAGCACGAGTCAGGAAATCGTTCCAGCTGAAACCAGCGTCGCCTTTGACGTCCGGGGCTGATCGCGATGCGAGATGCCGTGAACCAACCAGATTGGCAACCAATACAAAGTCGGGATCAGGATGAGGACCAAGCCTGTTGCCACGAGCAGTCCGAACACCAAGGTGGCTGCGAGCGGGATCAGGAATTGCGCTTGAAAGGACGTTTCGCTAAGGAGCGGCATCAGGCCAGCGATGGTTGTGACCGATGTCAGCATGACCGGTCGGAATCGACGTCGCCCTGCGTCCAAAAGTGCTTGGCTGATTTCGATACCCTCGCGAACGCGAAGATTGATAAAGTCGATAAGCACGATCGAGTCGTTGACCACGACGCCCGTGAGTGCGACCAGTCCGAAAAGCGTAAACATCGTGATCGGCAGTCCCATGATATAGTGTCCCCAGATGGCACCAATCACTCCGAATGGAATGATGAACATGATCAGCAGCGGCTGAACGTAGGATCGAAATTCCACGGTCAACAACACGTACATCGACATCAGCGCGATACCGAATCCAACGAAGAGGCTTTGGACGGATTCGTTGGTTTGCTCCTGCTGCCCTTCCCATCGTACGGAAACGTGGGGGAAATCTTGATTGAGTTGAGCGACGAAGTCCCCCTGCATGTCGGCGACGATCTCGGATGCGTTGGCTTCGCGCTCCTTGATCCCGGCGGTGACGGTGACGGATCGTTTTTGATCAATTCGATTGATCTCGGAATAACCTCGTTTTACCGTGACGTCGGCCAGCTCCGTCAACGGATACTCGGTTCCGTCGGTGGTTCTGACGCGAATCTCCTCGAAGCTCGCCAGGGAACCGCGTTCGTCTTCGGGGTAGCGGACCATAAGTTTGACTTCGTGGCGACCGCGCTGCAGTCGCATGACTTCCTCACCGTAGTACGAGCTGCGTACCGTCTCTGCCAGCTGCCCTAGAGACACGCCAAGCGATTTGGCTTTCTCTTTGACTTTGATCTGGAACTCCCACTTGCCTGGACGAGAATCATCGCGAACATCGATGACTCCACCGTACTCGCTCAGTTTTTCCTGGCATCGCTCACTCGCTGCGGAAAGCTCCTGCATGTGTTCCTTGTCAGCCAGCAACTTGAACTCGATGGGCGTGCCGCCAGGACCCATTTGGGGCGTGCCGAAAGTGAGTGTTTCAGCGCCCGGTATGTTTCCGGTTTCCTCTCGCCACATGTCGGTTATTTGGCTGCTCATCAACGACCGCTTGCTCGACTCGACAAGTTCGACTTCGACCTTGGCGATATGACTGCCCGAACCGAGACCTTCAGGGCCCACTGGATTGGAATCGCGGACAGCCCCCACGGCTCGGACCACGGTGTCGAACATGTCGTCGCCATTCGCAGTCAACCGTTCGCGGATATTCTGGATCGAAGCTTCAATCTGCTTTGATGCGGCATCGGAAACCGATTCGGGCGTTCCGTCTGGGAACTGTACGACGGCTTCGATGCGGTTTCCATCGACCTCTGGGAAAACAATAAAGGGGGTCTTGCCGGATACGACAAGGCCGAGAGAACCAATGAAGAATGCAATTGCCATACCGAGGACGACGAGTGGTGCTTTGAGCGACCATCGCAACACCGGTACGTAGACTCGATCGACAAAATAGGAGAGGAATCGGTTGGATACGCGGCTGAGCCAGCTCGCGAAAATTGCCAGTCGAGTGAGCGGGTACATCAATCCAATCAGAGCAAATACGACGACTGGGACTAAGTTAAGGTTCCAGATGCCGAGACTGCTCTTACCGTTTGCAAATCCGACGTAGCCAAAGTAGGCGACTCCAGCCGAAGCCAGAAGCGTAATTGTCATCAGGATCCAGAAGGGCAGATTGACAAAACGTTCGACGCCTCGGGTGATGAAATTCGATTCGCCAGAGTGGGCAAGGTGGCAAGGCAGAATAAACGTACTTTCGATTAATGATAAAACCAACATCGCGATGACGGCTAAGGGCATCTCCGCGATGAATTTGCCCATGACACCACTTACGAAAAACAATGGCATAAAAGCGATAATGGTTGTGCAGACGGATGCGGTCACGGACGGAACGACTTCAACGGTTCCTGCGATCGCGGCCTCGACTCCGGGTGTTCCTCGATTTCGATGCGCGAAAATGTTCTCGCCCACCACGATGGCATCATCGACCACGATTCCCAACGCCATCAGGAACGCGAACATTGTGAGCATGTTGAGTGACTTGTCACCCATATACAGCACGGCGCCCGCGCCCAGAATCGCGATCGGGATTCCCATTGCCACCCAGAACGACAAGCGAAGATCGAGGAAGATGATCAGCATGAAGAAGACGAGTACCAATCCTTGCAGGCCATTCTTGGTCAGCAGTTCCATTCGCCCACGAACATCGACGGAGTTATCCGCCCAGGTCTTCAGTCGATAACCAGCGGGCAATTCTGCTGTGGCGACGTATTCCTTTACCTCGTCGACCAACTGAATAAGGTCTTCTGCTCGAGTCCGATCGATGGAGATGACCAACCCAGGCTTGCCGTCAATGCGGCTGATAGCGGACACATCTTCAAATGCGTCGCGAACCTGCCCGAGATCGGAGACTTTAAGGACGACTCCATCGGATTGAGTCACGAGAGGGATTTTGGCAATGTCGTTGCCGATCAGGCTCTTGTTCTTTCCGCGTAGGAGAATCTCTTCGTTTCCCGTTTTCATGCTGCCGCCGGGCAGTTCCAGATTCTGGCGACGCACGAGTGCTGCGACTTGCTGCAGTGACAAGCCATACTTTCTCAGTTCGTCTTCGCTAATCTCGACGTCGATCTGGTATGGTCGGCTGCCAGAAATGTTGGCTTGTGAGACACTGGGAAGTTGGATCAGATCGTTGCGGATTTTTTCCGTGACGGAGCGTAGCTGGAGTTCATCATCCAGCCCAGTCGATTCGGGGCCAATGACACCCACCAGAATCGCGGCTTCTCGAAACGTAATCTGTTCGACTTCCGGATCTTCTGCGAAATCCGGAAAACTGGGAATGCGGTCGATTTCGCTACGCACCTCGCTCAAGGCTTTTTGGACATCGGTTGATGTTTCGAGTTCGACAACGACGAAACCGGCGCCTTCCTGAGCGACACTGGTTTGCTTTTTGACGCCGTCGATGGAGCTAAGTGCTTCTTCGATCTTCTGGCAGATGCCCTCTTCGACTTCTTCAGGGCTGGCACCCGGATAAGGGACAGTGACCAAGACGATTTCCAGCTCGAACTGGGGAAACACCTCGCGCTTGAGCATCGCCATAGCGGCGGCGCCCGCAATCAGCACAACGATCATCAGCGTATTCATTGCGGGCGAGTTATTTACAGCCCAACGTACGATGGATCTCACAGCCTACTCTCCACTTTTCGATTCTTAACCAGCCGACGGTGCGGCATCGCTATCTTTGGTCACGGTGCCCGAACCCTCCAGGCTTGATGCCTCTGACGACGTGGACATCGTAGTCGCTTCTTCGTCCTTGCCACTGATTTCCAACTCCATGCCCTCGACGGGGCCCGGCAGTGGGCTAATGATCACGTCTTCGTTCAAATTGAACATGGATGAATCCATATGCAGCAGTGCCAAGTCGTCGGTCATGCGGGCCACATGGACTTTGGATTTCTTCAGTCGTCCATCAACGACTCGCCAGATTTCGTTACCCGGTTTTAGTGCCGCCAATGGAATGCAGGCGAACTTCGCGTCCGAATCGACCTGCAGCACGACTCGAACAAACATGCCCCGAACCAATGCGGGTGGATTCGAAGTCGAATTTTCGTTGAGGGAGCGGCCACCGCGCGGATTGCTCACGAGAATACGGCAAGGCACCGTCCGAGTGCGGGCATTCAGTCCCATTCCCTCATAACGATCCAGTACGCCTTGCCAGACGTATTCGCGTCCGCCGAGAGAACAGATGATCTTGGCCGGTGCTCTGGGGAGGTCGTAGTCGCTGGCGATTGAGTTGGGGTCGGCACCCTGCCCCGCTTGCTCCCAAAACCAATACACTTGTTCCGCTTTCAAGTTGCAGGTGACTTCGACCGCTGATGTATCTTCGATCTGAACGAGTGTCGCCCCGCGCTGCACGAACGAGTCGACTTCGACCAACTCGTTGGTGATGACGCCCTCGATTGGGGCCAGGATTTTCGTTCGGTTGAGATCAACCTGAGCCTTTTCCAGCTTCGTACCAGACAGGTCCAATTGCGCAATTTGCGAGGCTCGTCTTGCTACGTAGGAACGACCCTGATTCTTGAGGATTTCGAGGGCGTTGCGTGAGGCAACATCGGCGCGTTTTGCCCGATCGACGTCGGATTGAGTCGAAGCGCCCTGCGGCAATAACTTGACAAGCCGTGCGACTTCGCGCTGTTGAAGCTTGACGTCTTCCTCAGCCAATTCGATCAACTTGAGGTTGTTCTCGATGTCGATATCGCTGCTCTTGACGTTGATCTCAGCTTGTCGGACTTCTTGGGATAAACGTCGGACTTCCAAGTCGTAATCGATTGGGTCAATTTCAAAAAGCAGCGTGCCCTCTTTCACATAATTTCCCGGGCGGCATTCAGGCGCCTTGCTCTTTACTCGACCGGCGACTTCGGTCGTTAACGTGATTTCCCGAAACGGCACAACCTCGCCATCGACGTCTACCGTCAATCCATCCTCGTGAGACATGATTTTTACCGTCTCGACGGTCGGCAACCCATCATCACGGACTTGTTTTTTAGGTTCGGCTTTGGAAGCAGCCGCAATCATGAAAGCGGCAATCCCGATAGCCATGATCACGCAGCAAATGACAAACTGGATCAGTTGTTTGCCAAGCGTGACCGGTTGAACGACATCGTCAACAAGCGCGTCACGCTTCGCTGTGGGGGATTCACTTTCCAGTTGCGAAACGAGTTCTGGATGTGGCTTTATATCTTGGGCCATTTGTACGATCTTCTTACGGGTGAAACTTATTGCCTGCGGGCGGCGCTATGCGATTTGGATTGGAACGAAGTCAAAGCTGGCAAGGACATGTCGCAAACATGTTGAGCCAACTTGTCGACAGAGTAATGAGATTTGAGCTCTTTCTTCGTGATCATCATCGGCACGACTTCACCTGCAGTTCGGTAAAAGAAGCACTGACCGATGACCGAAAACGCAATCTGGTGTCGCTGATGGTCAGGCGTGTCGGTTGCCACAAATTCATCAACGATCGAAAGCAGCAATTCGAACTGGGGTCGAAAGTAGTCCTTGACGAGCGATCGACACGCCTCTGTAGGCGAAAGAATTTCTCTCAGCATCAAACGCACAGGCCATGGCGTGGGCGTCTCTCCGATCATGCGTTCAAGTATCGTACGGATGAAACCTAATAACTTTACTTGCGGTGGGTCGTCTGGATCCCAGCCTGGCATGGGGACATCGGCGGCTCGAAGCCGATGAGCTTGCTGAACGGTTGCAAAGTAGAGCTGACTCTTGTCTCCGAAGTAGTAGTTGACCGCTGCCAGGTTCACATCTGCTGCTTTGCAAATGTCGCGCACGGTGGCTCCCTTGAATCCGCGCTCCGCAAAGACGGGCCCGGCGGCTTCGAGAATCTGATTGCGTACGGTGTCGCTGGACATAGGTTCTTGTGGGAGCGGCGAGTCGATTCAAACAGTTGTTTGAAACCAGTGTATCAAACGAAGGTTTCGTGAGATATTGGTAAAACCGGGGAATTTGCGGCGGGATAACGACAGTGTGGGCGTTTGAGGGGAAACGCAGGATTTCTGTCCTCGAGCCCGAATGGTGGGAACGGATATCGTGTGGCTGCGATTGCTGAATAGAGATCAGCCGAACGCAGTCATCACAGCCAGTAAGAAACGAAGCAGAGGATGACGAAGAGTACGCCGAGGAAGCCTAAAATCCAGATGGCGAATCGAAGCGAGTGTTCCAGAATTGGCCACATGCGTTCATGACGTGTCGCCCCGTATACGAGGCTGACCGATACGACCAATGGGAGGACGTACCAGAGCTGCGAGATGGCTGCGATCGGAAAGAGCATGGATTCAAACATGGTTGCTTAGCTCTCTTTTCCACTGGCTGGTTCTTCGGGATCGTCCGTTACCGGTAGCGGCACAATGAGGCGATAGACGTGATTCGTGATTCTGCCAACCGCCGATCCTGCGATTCCGCCGCAAATAGCCAGTGCATAAGTCATTGTGCGGCTATCGGATTCCATATTGGATCGGATCGTCAACGCAAGAATGATCCCCAAGATTGCTCCGACAGTTTTTAACGTGCTCTCAGTATTGTCTTCTGCTGGCGGGCCAGACCCGTAGGTCGATTGGCTTTCGGGCGTACCAAAGGCGGGCCCCGAATAGGCGTCGAAAATAACCAGCAGATTCATGATGCCGGCAACCATCGTAAATAGCGTTCCCATGGCGAACCATTGCCCGCTGTTGCGATGCCAGACGGCTTTTTCGTCGTGAGTCTGTTCTTGGGGGTCGTGGGGCGGATACATAATCCGACTTTCGCCGAATAAGGAAACGCCAGTCGCCGATTGGATTACGGCGGGCATCGCCGGCAATCCGACACCTGCCTGCAGAATGAACGGGTAGTGCATGTCGGCTTTGCGGAACGACGCGTAAACGACGTGACCGTCTCCCAATGCCAGTCCCCAGAAGTACGTGACGAGAATGCAAATCATGAACAGCATTCCCTTTCCGTAACGGCCTTGGTAAACGTGTCCTGCGCCGGGCCACAGCCAAGCCAGAAATGCCGCGAGCGGTCGATTCTTAAGATCCACTTCGACAGGATCGAAACGGCCGTCGTCCGAACTAGTGGGTTCGGCCTTTTCGGGGGTAAGAGTCGGTGTATTCTTCATGCGTCATTTCTCGGATTAATGATCGCGACATTCTCTTGCAATCGAGCCCTATTCAGCCGCGAATCAGGAAATGATAGCAGATAACCCATCAAGTGGCATGTCGAACCTGCCCGTTTGAGGCACGATGCCCTGCCATCAATTCTAGCGGGCCTGTATCGTCGCAGATATTCATGCGGGTGATCCCGAACTCGGCTGGATGTCGCATTAGCCGTCGACTGCATGCATGCTGTGCCGGTTCACGTTGCGGCGAATCCGGTCTGACCCGTAGACTCCGGCCGCTTTGGTCCGCCATTAATGCGAGAAATCCGACACGCACCTCAGATGCATTTACCTACGCGTCCAAGGTCGTTTTGGTTCCCATATTGCCCTGCCGGTTAATATTCCAGTGATAATGAAGCCCGTCATTCTGAATCTGTTGGTCGCCTCATTGTTATTGGCTCAGGGATTTGAGTCGGCGCCTACCGAGATCATTATCTCAGATCTGCCCGAAATTCGGTCGAGCGGCCAGCCGCTCCAGCCGCTCCAGCCAGCGCCTCAGACTTCCCAGCCGTTTTCAGGCTCGCCGCGAATCGCTCCGACGCCGACTCAGACGGCGGTTCCCGTGACTTCCGTCGTGCCTGTCCCGGTGAATTCGATTGCTGCCTCAAAATCTGGCAACGTCATTCTGGTTTGCCCACCGGGGCTGCTTTCCACCATGACGCGGTGGATTACTTATCGGCAGAATCAGGGATATCGAATCGTCCAGGTCGACGGACGCATGACGTCGTACGATCTACTTACAGCGATTCGGAAATTTGCCCGGCGAGAACCAATCACAGCCATTGTGATTGTGGGGGATGGCGACTTGACGATGGATAACGACCCCGAGGTACGTCAGTATTGCGTTCCTTCGATTATTACCTCAGCCAAAGTGATCAATAAATTTGGTTCCGAGTCGCATATCGCGACGGACTCACCCTACGCGGATTTGGACGGCGATCAGGTACCGGACGTTCCTATCGGCCGGCTCTGTGTCGACAATCCCAGTCAATTGTCGACAGTCATCGACAAGATTATCCGCTACGAGCAAATGCCATTGGTCGGCGAGTGGCGACAGACAGTCCACCTTGCGGCGGGCATCGGCGACTTTGGGATGTTGGTTGACACGGTTATCGAGACAATTGCCAAAAAGTTCCTCGCCGATGGGATCCCTGCTGCGTACAAGACGACGATGACTTACGGGAATTGGCGAAGTCCCTATTGTCCGGATCCGCGATTGTTCCGCGAAACCATGCTCAGTCGCGTGGACGAAGGTTGCTTGTTCTGGGTCTATATGGGCCACGGTCGTCCTCATCGGTTGGACCGATTTCAGGTCGGCGAGTCGATTGTTCCCATCCTTGAAGCAGGCGACGTTGCCCGCTTTCGTTCGTCGAGTGGTATGCCGATCGCAGTTTTGCTGGCTTGTTATACCGGCGCATACGATCAACCACGGGACTGCCTCGCGGAACGACTGCTGCGAAACACGGATGGACCCGTTGCGGTATTGGCGGCGTCTCGCGTTACGCTACCCTACAGCATGTCGATCCTGGGAACGGGCATGATGGGCGAATTCTTTTCGCGATCACGATC
>CAYYHV010000052.1:0-1715 GCA_964471695.1 uncultured Pirellulaceae bacterium | reverse complement strand
CTTCCGAGCAGGGCGGCAAACATCGAAAACTTATCGACTCGGTGGCTCGTACGATCAGTCCCACGAAAGAAGAATTAGCCGACGAACGACGCGAGCATCTTTATACTTTCAATCTGTTTGGCGATCCGCTGCTTGAGATTCGTCAGCCACGGGCGCTCGAAGTCAACAGTCCGGCTCAGGTGACTCAGGGTGAAGTCCTGCGTGTGACTGGAAATGCCACAATGGGCGGCGAATGTACTGTGGAGCTTGTTTGTCGCCGCGATCGGATGACTTTTTCACCTCCTCGTCGTCGACTCCCTGCCGACGATCAGGCGGCGGCCGCGATGACAGAAGTCTATTACCATGCCAATGATCTTCGCTGGTACCAACGCCGGTTTCGCATCCGTCCAGGGCGATTTACCGTCGAAATCAAGGTGCCACCGACGGCGAAGGGGCCCAGTCACGTGCGGATGAACATCGTCAATCAGGCGGATGTCGAGATGGGTGCGGCAGACGTCTATATCCGCCAAACCGGCAATCAGAAGAAGGACCTTCGGACTTCGAACGCTTCTCGATAGAGGAAGCTACTTGTGGTGGTCGTCGTCGGTATCGACGGGCTACAATCAGCCATGGAGCGAGTGCCATTGGGCGCGATGCCAACGAAAACTTCCGGGCCAATCTTGCCCGCTACGACGTAACAGAGAAAAAGAGAGAACGATGAGCCAACGTACTGAACGCGACTCGATGGGCGAAGTCAAGGTTCCTGCGGAAGCATATTACGGAGCCCAAACGCAGCGAGCTGTCGACAACTTTCCCATCTCCGGTTGGAGACTGCCTGACGGAATGATTCAGGCGATGGGCTGGGTCAAACTGGCTTGTGCTACGGCCAATCGCGATCTCGGTAAACTGACAGGAACGGGAAAGAATCCTCTCAACGACGAGCAAGTCCAGCACCTGATGGCGGCTTGTCGTGAAGTCGCTGCCGGGAAACTCAACGCGGAGTTTCCGATTGATGTATTTCAAACCGGTAGTGGCACATCCAGCAATATGAATGTCAACGAAGTGATCGCCAATCGCGCAATCGAGCTGGCTGGCGGGGATCGCTTTCACGCGGAGAAGCCGATTCATCCCAATGATCATGTGAACATGGGGCAGAGCACCAACGACACCTTTCCAACTGCCATTCATGTTGCGGTAGCCGTTGCGATCGAGAATGAACTGATTCCCGGGCTCAAACGACTTCATGCTTCGTTGGCTGCGAAGGCAAAGGCGTGGGACAAGCAGATCAAGATTGGACGTACGCATCTAATGGATGCGACGCCTTTACGATTGGGGCAAGAGTTTGGTGGGTTTGCCCGTCAGATCGAGTTGTCGATCCAGCGAGCCACGGCGGCTCGCGATTCGGTATTAGAACTACCCGTCGGTGGAACCGCCGTCGGGACGGGAATCAACACGCATCCCGAATTTGGTGCTCGAGTCGCCAAGGTACTGGCTGATGAACTGAAGATTTCATTCATCGAAGCGGTCGATCATTTCGAAGCCAACGCCCAACGCGATGGGTTGGTATCGTGCCACGGCCATCTGCGAACGATTGCGTCCACCTTGTTCAATGTCAGCAACAATATCCGTTGGTTGGGTTCCGGGCCGCGATGTGGATTTTACGAAGTGAAACTGCCAAGTCGCCAACCCGGAAGTTCGATCATGCCCGGGAAAGTAAATCCTGTAATGTGCGAAAG
>CAYYHV010000051.1:17480-24379 GCA_964471695.1 uncultured Pirellulaceae bacterium | reverse complement strand
AAGCTCGGCGGGAGCGTCATGGAGGACGAGGACGCCATGCGACATGTCCTGATTGACATTGTTTTCATGGAAACTGTGGGCATGCGTCCCGTCATTGTGCATGGCGCTGGCGCGGCGATTTCGCGATCCATGGCCGCTGCGGGACTGGAAGCAAACTTTATCCAGGGCCGACGTGTTACGGACGAAGCTGGACTGGCGATCGTTGAAAAAGTTCTGGCTGGCGAAGTCAACAACAAGCTGGCCCAGTCGATAGAAGAACTTGGCGGACGCGCCATGAATCTAAACTTCGAATCCAGCAACGTGCTCTTCGGGGAAAAACTCCAGCTTGATGACTCTGACGGAAATCCCGTCGACTTGGGGCATGTCGGCAAAGTGACTCGGGTGGATCGCCAAGTCATCGAAAATCTCTGCTACGCGGGCCAGGTGCCCGTGATCCCTTCCATGTGCATCGATGAGCAAGGCCAAAAATACAATGTCAACGCCGATACCGCGGCGACTGCGGTGGCTCAGGCGTTGGGAGCCGAGAAGTTGGTATACCTCAGCGATGTGAATGGAGTGCGTCGCGACAAAGAGGATCCTTCGTCGATTATCCACTCATTAACTTCGGCGGACGCCAAAGAGATGATTCAATCTGGTCAAATCGACGCGGGTATGATCCCCAAAGTCGAAGCTTGCCTGGAAACACTCAACCGGGGAGTCCGCAAGGTTCACATAATTGACGGTCGGCTGCGTCATTCCGTCTTGCTGGAAATCTATACCAACAAGGGTGTGGGAACGCAGATCGTTTCCCGCGTCTAACGTTCTTTCTTCGTTCGAAACGAACCACGATCTATCAGAAAGTTTACCATGGCGACTGACGCGTTGAGTTCTACGGAAACCATCGACTTGTTCGAGAAGTTCGTGATCCCGAACTACGGTCGCTATCCCATCAACCTCGTGCGTGGGGAAGGCTCGATCGTTTGGGATAGCGAAGGCAACCGTTACCTTGACCTCTTTCCGGGTTGGGGATGCAATTTACTGGGCCACTGCCCGCCTCCGATTGTGAAGGCGGTTCAGGACCAAGTCGCAACGCTGATCCATGTACCCAACTCATGGCATATCGAGGCTCAGGGACGCTGGGCAGAAATGTTGTCCCAGCGCAGTTTTGGCGGCCAGGCGTTTTTCTGCAATTCTGGCGCTGAAGCCAATGAAGCCGCGATGAAACTCGCGAGGCTGCATCACGGCCCAGACCGCTACAAGATCATTACGTTCCAAAAAGGCTTTCACGGGCGTACGTTTGCTGCCACAACGGCGACGGCTCAGCCAAAGTATCACGAAGGCCTGGGGCCGCTGATGGCAGGATTCTCTTATGCACCTCACGGCGACTTGGTGGCGGTTCAGGAATTGATCGACGACCAAACGGCGGCAATCATGATCGAACCGGTACAGGGCGAAGGCGGCATCAATATTCCGCCAGAAGGATTTCTTCGGGGACTACGTGACTTGTGTGATGAGCACGACCTCCTGTTGATTTTTGATGAAGTGCAAACAGGTTGTGGACGAACGGGAGAATGGTTCGCCTACCAACACTTCGATGTGACTCCGGACGTGATGACTTTGGCCAAAGCCCTATGTGGCGGAATTGCTGGTGCAGCCATGTTGACTACGCATGAAATCGCTCCCAGCCTCCGACCTGGTATGCACGCAGCGACTTTTGGCGGAAACCCGATCGCAGCTCAAGCCGGCATCGCCACGCTTCAAATGATTGAGGACGAAGGCTTGTTGGAAAATGCGCGAAGTTTGGCTGATCTATTTCGCAAGCGGCTGGCTGAACTGGCCGAAGAAATTGAAATCATTCGCGAGATTCGAATCCTTGGCGTCATGATTGGAATCGAGCTGATTGTCGAGGGCGGAGATGTTGTCAGCCAGTGCATGGAGCGTGGCTTGCTCGTGAACTGTACCCAAGGAAACGTGATTCGTTTGTTGCCCGCGATGAACTTGAGCGTAGAACAAGCCGAAGAAGGAATTCAAATACTTGGAGAAGTCCTCGGCGACCTGCAATCGTGAGATAAATACCATGACCACAATGATGGAAGAGCAGACGAACCTCATGCGCCACCTACTAACACTATTTGATATCAGTCGTGATGAGCTTGCGGAAATCCTGCAACTGGCCGTGGATTTGAAATCGGCTCTGAATGATGGACTGCGACAACCGATCCTCGCCGGACGCATGCTGGGCATGCTGTTTGAGAAACAATCGCTACGTACGCGAGTCAGCTTTGAGTCTGCTATCGCACACCTTGGTGGCAGCAGCATTTTTCTTGGTCAAGAAGCCGGTTGGGGGAAACGCGAAACCGTGGCTGATTTCGGCCGCGTCCTCAGCGAATATCTCGACGTGCTGGTTTTCCGCGGAAACGATCACAGCGTACTGGCTGAGTTAGCCCAGTATTGTAGCTGCCCAGTCATCAATGGTTTGACACCGAATGCACATCCTTGTCAGGCGATCGCGGATATTTTGACCATCCAGGAACATTGCAGCGAATCGGACAACCGCAAAGTCGCCTTTGTCGGTGATGGCAACAATGTGGCTCGCAGTCTTGCTCTTTCTTGCGCAATGACCGACACCCAATGCACCATCGCTTCGCCAACGGGTTACGAGATCCACAGCGACTTTCTGGCTGAGATTCAGGCGAAGTGTCCCGATGCTCGCGTTGAAATCACGAATGACCCCGTGGCAGCGGTGACCGATGCAGATGCCGTCTATACCGACGTATGGACCAGTATGGGGCAGGAAACCGAAGCGGACGAGCGGAGACAGAAGTTCGCCGAATTCCAAATTAATGCGCAGCTGATGTCACACGCCAAAACCGATGCAAAGTTTCTGCATTGCCTTCCGGCTAAGCGAGGCGAAGAAGTCACCGATGAAGTGATTGATGGCCCCAATAGTGTCGTCGTCCAACAGGCTGGCAATCGCATGCACGCACAAAAGGCCATCCTGGTCTGGTTACTCCGCGATTGTTAATTCGCAGCCAACTCGACGCTCCGTTTTCCGACCTCCCATCCTGAAAGAAACGACATGCCCCGCACTGACGGACGAGCCGACAATGAACTTCGACCGTTAAAGATCGAGCGCAACTACCTTGGGGCTGCACCTGGTCGTGTACTGATTTCCGCCGGCGGCACTACGGTTCTCTGCACGGCTAGTGTCGAAGCGCGGGTGCCACCATGGCTGGAGGGAAAAGGCCGAGGCTGGATTACGGCGGAATACAGCATGTTACCTGGCAGTACGAGTCCCAGAAAACAGCGAGAACGCAAGAAAGTCGATGGACGCACAACGGAGATTCAACGACTGATCGGACGCAGCCTGCGAGCCGTCGCGGACCTGGATGCGCTCGGCGAACAAATGATCACCGTCGATTGTGATGTACTCCAAGCCGACGGGGGCACGCGCACGGCCAGTATTACCGGTGCCTTTGTGGCGCTCGTCGACGCCATCAAGAGCATCGGCGACTTTCCCGATGCCTACCCACTTCGAGACAGCGTGGCGGCGATCAGCGTCGGCGTCTGCGGTGGCAAGCCGGTTCTCGACTTGCCTTACGTCGAGGATGTGGATGCCGCCGTCGATATGAATGTGGTAATGACGGGCGCAGGACGCTATGTCGAAGTCCAAGGGACTGGCGAAGAAGCCACCTTTTCCGACGAAGAACTGGCTCAATTGCTTGGGTTAGCAAAGCACGGAATCGCGCAACTCACGGCTGCACAAAAAACCGCACTCGGTGACGACTGGCCTTTCTAAAAGCGGATAACTGAGCTGCTTCCATTGCGTCAACAGTATCTCATTCGTGCAACGCCAGCCGTTTGACAGACAGCATCGTCGCGTTAATTCCATTAGCGATTAACGCGGCAGGCGGCTTTTGATCTGCTGAGCAATATGGTGCGCCGTTGTCAGAATGGTCACCATAGGATTGACTCCAGTCGAAGTCGGCAAAGCGCTTCCATCGGCGACGTAAAGATTACTCACATCGTAACTTTCGCCGGCGGGTGAGATGGCACCAAGCGCACTGGAACCACCAATACGGCAAGACGCCATTTGATGAGCGCAAAACAGCCCTAGATGATTGGGACGCGTGCCGCATTCGTAGACTTTCTTGATATAGTCTTCGAACTCTGTGTCTGATCGACTGCAATCAAATGCCATACAATCATTGTGCGGCCCGTAGACGGTTTCGGCACCGGCAGCTCGACTGATTCGCAACGATTGCTCCAAGCCATACATCAAGTGCTTCGCATCGTAAGGATTCAGCTTGTAATCCAAAATGGGATACCCAGTCGAATCCAGCAGGACACGGCCTGAAAACTTGTCACGTGTCAAAACAATCGTGTTGGCCAGGTGAGGAATCTGGTGCATCAGTTCGCGAAAGCGTTTGCCGCCTTGCCAGGGAAGTGCCAGTCCCCATAAACCTGGATGCGCTGGACTGTTTTCCAAGCGTACACCATACCCATCGCCATCAAGATCGGCGAAGTGCTCGCAGATGCGCGTCTGCGGGGCTCCCTTCCATGCTTCCACTGGCTCCTTGTATCGTGCAAAGACTCCTCCGACTGGATGGAGGTGCAAGTTCTGTCCGATGTTGCGGTTCGCAAGTCCCGAACGCATCAGCAACGCCGGGGTATGAATGGCTCCTGCGGACACCACCAGCCGTTTGCATTTTACTTTCACCGCATGTTGTATTCCAACGTCGTCGCAAACCGTCATATCGGCGCCGACGACTTGTCCCGCTTCGTGGTTGATACGATTCACATTGGCGCGGACAACAATCCGGGCGTCATGAGCAACGGCGTCGTGCAGGTAAGTGCGGCGTGTGTCCTGCTTGGCTCCATAACGACAACCGAAATTACAAAAGTCGCATTTGACGCAATTCTTCGTATTGCGGGAAATCACCGAACAATCAAAACCGAGTGATTCACACCCTCGTTCCATTGCCAGATTTTGAAAGTTGGGAGTACTCTCGTCAGCGTTTACGTTGATACGTCGCATTACCGTGCTGAGACTATTGGAGTAGGACTCCGATGTCGCCGCCGTGAATCCATGCTCTCGCGCCCATTGCTCACGAAGTTGCATGGGTGGTTCGAGACACGTCATCCAGTTGACCGTGGTGCCGCCCCCCAACGTACTCCCTGCGAGCACAACGATGGCTCGATCGGCCGTTCGCAACGAGCCACGTTCCTCGTACAGCAAACGCATTCCGTCGAGTTCGTTGTTGGGCAACATCGAGTTTGAGAAATAGTTGCCTTTGTCAACGACGATCACATCCTGTCCAGCCTCGGCAAGTTCCGCCGCGACCACAGCGCCTCCTGCGCCTGAGCCCACAACAAGAACATCGCAAGTCAGCGTCTGGGAACTTGTGATGTTGACAGTGGGAAGCACGTCGTCGCTTTCCTCGACAGTCGCTGCTCGCCCCTCATAGTTGAATCGAGGCCAGAATGGGTTGTCTTTACCCTTGGCCGAGTTGGCATAGGCCAAAAAGGAAACCAGTTGTTTTACGCCATGAAAGGCTCCGCGAATGCGGTTAAACGGACTGTTGGCCATTGCCAGCAGAACTTCAGTTCGTTGCTGGGTCGACAGTTTCGTGAACGGAGCCCAGTGACCGGCAAGCATACCGTTGATGGCTCGACGTTCAAGCAGCTTGAGCATCAGCCGCAAGCGTCGACGAGTCTTCACTTCTTTGGCTTCGAGGATCTTCTCCACCATCTCAGGCAGGCCTCGATCCGAAGCGCTCAAAGCGGCGCGCAGCGCAGGCCCGCGCGTATCGGTCCCGTCGGATTCTCGTGGATGGATGGTGTCGCAAAATGCAGACAATACCCGTCGTTCTCGGTCGTTCAAAAAATGCATGGTAGCGGTCCGTACTGTGCTGGTACTTAAGGCCCGTCTTCGATCGATGGCTCGATCGTCTCACCCCGTGCATTCCCTGTGTCTTAACTCGTCTTGTTATTCGCTCCGTGTGACCGGACGAGGTTGTCTCCAGTCTTTATTGTTCGCAGCGCTACCCGATCGGGCAATTCACAAAGTTCTGTCTTTATTTATTTCGCTCGTACATCGCGTCGATCTCACCGACAAAATCTTCTTCTATCTTGTTGCGTCTCAGACTGAGTTTGGCCGTCATATACCCGGATTCGATGGTGAATCCGTAGTGCAAGACTTTGAAGATTGGGATCTGCTCGTGATGAGCCAAATCCGCCAATCTCATGTCAATACGCTCTCGATACAATTGGACAATCTTCTTGTGCCGGACAGCGTGTCGTTTACTGAACACCCAGAGTCGTCGTTTTTTAATTTCAGCCTTAAGCACGTCCGGATCAGGAACGAGTAAAGCGCTCAGACAGTTACGTTTGTCGCCAAACACAACAGCCTGAAGTATCAGTGGGTCACGACATAACAGCGATTCGATGTGACTGGGGAAAACGTTTTTCCCTGTTGCTGTCACAATCATTTCTTTCTTGCGACCCGTGATCTTCACGCGCCCTTGTTCATCGAGGGCGCCCAGATCACCCGTGTGCAGCCACCCATCGCGAATCACCTGCTCGGTGGCTTCCGAATCCTTCCAATAGCCCAGCATGACATGTGGACCGCGCGTCAATATCTCATCGTCGTCAGCAATCTTGACTTCGACCCCCGGCAGCGGATGCCCAGCCTGACCGACTCCATGATTCTCCAGCGTTGAAAAGGAAATCACCGGCGACGACTCGGTCAAACCATACCCTTGCATCAGCGGCACATCCTGACTGATGTAGTATTCGTACGTATTGTCAGCGAGCGCACCCCCACCGCTGAAACAGCCCAACAGTCGTCCCCCGAGCAGCTCCTGCAAGATACCGGGTTGGTCGGCTTTGCCCTTCTCTTCCAACTTTTGTCGTACTCG
>CAYYHV010000051.1:11044-17470 GCA_964471695.1 uncultured Pirellulaceae bacterium | reverse complement strand
GACGAAATCGCTTACAGTCGTCGATGATGGTCTCGCGACTTTGCGTGAGCGCCAACTCGCTACCGCGGACTAACCAGGTGTATAAATCACACATGCGCCCGAAGATGTGGCTGAGCGGCAGGAAGTTCAGTCGAACTTCGAGCGGTTGATTGGTAAACGCCTCGACGATGCCAACCGCGTTGGACACCAGATTGCGTTGGGATAACATGATCCCTTTGGGTTCGCCTGTTGTACCGGACGTGTACAAAATTGTAGTGACTTCATCGAGGTCCAGCGCATGGCACGTGGCTTCGGCCATTTCCCGTCCATTCTTCGCATCTCCAGCGTCGGCCAAGTTGGCCACGGTCGGAGTCGCTGAATCGGATAGCTGATCGTAGCTGCAAAGTTTTAGCTCACTCGGAAACTCCGACTTCATCGACTTGACGCTGCCATACAACGTTTGATTTTCAATGATCGCAAATCGCGCTTCGCTGTGAACGATCTGGTCCGCGGCTTGTCGCGCGGACAACGTGCCGTGAATCGGAATGTGGACGGCACCGAGACAATTCAACGCCAGATCGGTGATGACCCATTCCCAACGATTGCCGGACCAATGCACGACATGATCACCCCTTCCAATGCCCCATTTCTGGAATGCATCGACATACCGGAAAACCCATTCCCCCATCTCGCCCCAAGTCCGCGAGACCGTTTGGTCATTTTCGACGTAGTGAAGCGCAGCCAGCTTCTGTTTCGTGTCAATTTGCTCAACGAGCAGGGCAGCGACGCATTTTGTCTGTGTTGCGTTTGGCATGGTTTCGGTTTTTGTAGAAGAGAATTCCGCTATCTCAAGAATACCAAGGGATTCCGATACGCGGATGAACTGCGTCGAAGATTATTGCAGTTGAGGTACGAAATCAACAAATCGTCCATTGGCACCAGCCTCGGCGCGGCCATCCAGCCATGACTTGTCTCACAATCCGAATATCCGGATATCCGCTTAGACTCGAAGACCGGCTTGGGGTTGTTTCGCTCCGGCGGGAACCTCGCTAGGATAGCGGCTTTAGGTTAAAGACACCGCGTTCCGCCGCTATTGAGGGAGAGGTTTTATGAGCGATGCAAAAGTGCGAGGCATCGTACATCTTGTTGAAGAGACGAAGACTTATGGGCAAAAAGGGTTTCGTAAGCGATTGGTAGTGCTTGAGCAGGATAACGGTCGCTTCACCAACTATGTTCCCGTCGAATTCATACAGGATAATTGTGACTCCGTGGATGAATTGAAGGTGGGTGACGAAGTCGAGGTTACCTATCGACTGACGGGACGCCGCTGGCAGAAAGATCCGAACGCCGAAATCAAATTCTTCCTCAACGCAGAAGCGACGGCATTCTCCCTCGTGGGTTCTGGCGGCTCGAAGGCTGCATCTTCCGAAGTATCGTCTTCTGACATGGACGCGGCGAACAGCGCATTGTCTGAGGCAGCCGACGAGGATGAAGATGTCCCCTTCTAACGGATGGGAGAAACCTGCCCGGTAGGTTAATACGACGACGGCAAATTCGCATGGCCGCGCCAGAGGAACGCTCCATTCTGTCCCGGCCGCTGCCCTATGAGACGAATTCAATTCACGCTACGCACTTGGTTTACTCTGCTGACGATTGCGACAATTGCAGCAGTCGCTTGGCGGTACGTTCAACGTCGCCAGGATTTGCAGCGAGTTATCATTCAGGAAGCAACGCTCCTATACGATGGCTCAAAACGCAACGCGCAGACGACTACGGTTCATTCGACAGCGCTGGGCACTTTTACGTCCAGCCCACACCCGTTCGTGACTCTGCGAGATTCGAAATTGTTTCCGTGGGCGAGCAAACGGAGTAAAGGCTGGGTCGCATTTTGTGCGTTTGACCGCTTTGAGCACCACCATACGCCTCTCATCTGGTGGAACGACATTCTGGCAACGGGCGAGCTACGGCGGCTTCACTTGCGTCAGCTAAGGAATGACAGCCTCGGCGAATCCGACTTGAAAGCGCTCGGAGAACGCAATCATAACCTTGAGGAGCTCTTCCTATCGGCGAATTCTCCTGATCGCGTCGATCTGGGTGCATCATTGCAAGGCATTGAACGGCTAAGGAAACTTCAGACTTTGGAATTCTATGCCGTGGATGCAGACTACCTGTCATCCATGCCCCGCGGACTGCCGAAAAGCCTCAAGCATGTCTCTCTGGTCGACTGCGGACTAGCAACCGCCGATATCGCAATCCTTGCGAATTGCAGATCAATCGAGTCCCTAAATCTTGCTTCCAATCAAGCCGAGCTGAAGCCGCTCCTGAAATCTGGGTTGCCGTCCACCCTCAAGAAAATCAACCTCACGAAGACACGTGTGACAAAGGACGATTTACATGGCCTTCGTAACTGCCATCAACTGGATGAACTCAAGCTGTCTGGCGCCGAAATCGACTTACGAAACGCAGAAAGCCTGCGGCTCCCCAAGAGTCTGGTAATACTCGAATTGGGCGCAGCCATTTTGGATGCATCGTCGTTTCTCATGATTCAAGATTTACCGAATCTTGAACGATTGGTTCTCACTGGGGCGTCGTTCGAAGATGAGCATCTTGAAGGAATTCGACTGGCCACGAAACTGAAATCCGTGGAAGTTGGCGGGACAAATGCGGCAATCCATTTTTCCAACTCTCTTTCTTCAGCCGTAAATCTCGAGAGCCTGAACCTCTACGGAAATGATATTGGAGACGAATCCTTGTTGGCCCTCGGAGCCAAACCGGGATTGAAATTACTGCTCCTGAACAGCAAAAGAATCACTGACAAGAGTGCCATATGGCTTAAGGAGCTTACGAAGCTGCGCAGGCTCGAGTTGTGCAATTCCTCGGTGACAGATGAGCTTTTTTCTGTGGCGCCGCACCTTAAGAGAGTGGACGATCTGCGACTGGAAGGAAGCCCGGTATCCCAATCGCTCAAAGACGAGATTCGCGCCATCGCTAACGAACGCTACCGTGAGCACCAGGCACGGATAGGCCAGATGCGGAATCGTGTTCCAACCACGGCACCGTAGGACGCAGCCATTTCGGTTCCGCCAGATGGGTTCACCCGCCGAGGTAGGCCCGCCGAGGTAGGCCCACTCACTGCGTACGGAGACTTGGATCCGCAACGGCATCGTCCGCTTCGCTGACCGGCAAGTACCAGAGTATGGTTCGCGGCATCGGTGCAAACCACGGTACGGTCACGCCAGTTTGTGCGAGCCCGCGGGCAGCCCAGCAATTGCAGGTATTGAACGCGTGGTAGGAACCACGAGCCACGAAGAAGGCGTCTCTCTCGTTGTAGGCTTCACCGTTGATCGGCACGACTTGGTCGTCTTTGCGTTCAAAGGTATCACGAATGAACTGGGTCAAGGCTGCGTATTGTTCCTCGCTGACACGCACAGCCCGGCACTCCACCGTTTCCAGCGGCTCTCCCATAAACTGCACGTGCATCACCGAGTCGCTGGTGAGCAGCATGGCGTTGACAGCGGTCGACGCCTTTAGCTCACGCCAGGTTGGTGTCTCCAGATAAAAGCCACGATCCCCCCACCCTATTGCAACGTGAGAATAGCGCTCACAATTCTTCTCGAACGCATCACGAGGAAATTCATCCAGCCAATTTGTCGAGTCCGACCGGACAGGCAAGATCAAGTCCGTATGAACGGCTCCAGACAGGACGAAGACTTTGACTCCCACTCCATCCGGCGGGGGAGCGAATCCGCGATTGACGGGAATTAGCCCGACCAGCACAACAAAGACGTAGAAAATCACGAGAAACAGAGACCATCGAAGCAATCTCCAGACAAGCCGCAATCCGCGACCGATGATCGAGGGCTTGGCGGAATCGGAAGTTTCGGCGGATTCATGCTGAGTCACTGAAATCGCTGGCTTTCTAGTTCCCGGGGATGGATGAATAAGCGACCAAAGACTATACCAATATCGTACTAAATTTGATCACGTTTAGAAGTTACCCGGAATTTTAGAGGCCTAATATGTTTGCAAATCGCAGCAAAAACTCCATCGCTATCCTTACCAGTCTGCTCGCCATTGTCATGTTCGGTTGTGAAGCACCGAACCAGCCTTCCGGCGCCGCAACAGGTTCAGCTACGACCCAAGCTCACGATGACCATGGACATGATCATGACGATCACGCTGGACATGCCCATCCAGAAACACTGTCCGCTGCCGTCACGGAACTCGGCACGCTTGTTGGTACGATCAAAACGGCAATGACCGCGGACAAACCCGGAGATGCGGACAGTGCAGTTCACAAGATTGCTGACCTGCTGGACTTCATTCCCAAGCTGGCTGCCAAGTCTGGGATGTCTGACGAGAATCAAGCCGAAGTCAAGAAAGTCGCAAACGAGCTCTTCGATGTTTATGGCAAGTTTGATACGGCAATTCACTCAGGAGCCTCTATCGAATATTCAGATTATTCTGACGCAATCGAGAACGGCATGAAGTCGCTCACTGAATTGGCTAAGTAATTCTTCGAAATAGCTTTCCAGCAATTTGCCATTTTTCTCGGCATTCAACCTCTTTTGTGAACGAAGCGCCCGTCGCAACGTAGCAGTAGATGAAAGAATGTCGAGAACATGGTAGACTTAGGCGTCTGTTGGGAAGTTTTTTTGAGGCCCGATTGTTGTGGATTATTATCAGGTACTGGGCATAACGCAGAGCGCCACGCGAACGGAAATTCGACGTGCGTATCTTCGTTTGACTGCCTTGCACCATCCCGACCTTAATCCGGGCGTGGATACGCTGAAGCGTATCCGCGAAATCCACGAGGCCTACGAAGTTCTCAGCGATTCCCACAAACGGGCGAAATACGACTCCAGCCCGGAATCCTTCGACGATTCAACCGTCGTTCATGACTCGACGGTTCACACCGCAACCGTGCACAGCCCGGACGAAGAAGCGACTCGTCCCAATGCCTCGGATTTTGGTAGCGACTACGTTTCGCAATCATTTCAATCGCACCCAGCGTCGGCCCGCAAACCGCGCACCAACCCATCGTGGCTTGGCGATCAGGATCCACTGAATTATACGGAAAGCAACAGCAACCCCATTTTCGCATTGGGCATGGTGTTCCTGACGGTTGTCACCGTTGTCTTGGGTTGTATCGCCTACCAGCGTCACCTCGCTGATGTAGCGGTGGATCTGGCAAACCGCCAAGTCGTCAATGAGTATTTGCTACCTGATGCTGGACGGCCTCGAAATCGGTGGAATGAACCGGCAAGTCCAGATACCAAGGACCGCGTCGAAAACACTCCTGAGGAACGCCCAGAGAAGGACCACGCAGAAAAACCAATCGCTTCGACTCGTAAGTCAGCGTCCGCTGGAAGCACGACAATTCCTTCTATAGCCGTACCCAATCTTAGCGCTGCTACCGAGTTCGGCGCAATCCCCTTTGGTGGTTTGCCAGACTTCAATGGATCGACAACGATTCCAACGAGCGACCCAACCTTACAAAACCAGTTTCAAGATCTGGGCAAGCTATCACCAGAAGAGTTCGAGCGCCATCTAACGCAATTTGTCGAAGACTCCCAGGACTTCGGGCCGGAATCGATGCACAACTCTTTGGAAGAGTTAATCGGAACCGGAATTGGCGTAAATCAAAGTAACGAACAAGGCTTTCGCCCGCCTTACCGACCCTTTAATCAACCTCGCACCTCAACTCCGGCTGGGCCCTCCTATGCCTACGAAGGCGTCGGCTTGAGCCCAACGAATTCTGGTATACCCCCAACAAACTATCGAGCACCCGGCCACACAAGTGCCAGTTCGCCGTTACCGGGCACCAACTTGCCAACGCCTTCGGTGTCCAAACCTTGGAGCGCTCGCTCGACACGTCCAGGCGAGCACGGACTGTCCGACTCGACCGGCGTCGTACCGATCGTGAAACGCTCGCACAATCGCATGACGGGATATCCATCCATTGGCAGTTCGGGCAACTTGCCCAACTTGGCCTATCCAAGCATGCCACCTGCTCCCCGAGCACCTGCTGGGCCAATGGCCCCTGGAATGAACCCTGGGGTGAATTCTGGGATACGCCATGGGGCGGGCATTAGCACAAGTATTGGCCCGCTGGTGGGTCCCCAAAACAATCTTTCGACTGCCCTGCCGCCTTTGCCTGGCAACGGTGGGCCCACTAAACCACCGACTCAGTATGGCAGTGGTTATGGCGGCTCACCAAACCCAGGCGGACCGCTCACGATGGCTCGTCCGGTGCCACCGACAGGTAATGGTGCCAGCAGTTCCCAATGGCCATCAGTGCCATCGACGAATGCATCAAGATTCTCGCCTGGCTTCTAGGCTGGCCTTGAATAGCGTACTTACTCGCTAATTCGCCGCGTCCCACGGGCACAGCGTTGCACCAGCACATATTCGACTTGCTGGTACCAGTTGGTTTCGGTATCTCTA
>CAYYHV010000051.1:8531-11034 GCA_964471695.1 uncultured Pirellulaceae bacterium | reverse complement strand
CCCCCCCGATATTACGCGGACGAATCCGCACGACTCCCTAGCCTCATTCCATCGGCTCGTAGATGCAACGAGAAACAGTAAAAAAACCGATCCGCATTGCGCTCGTTTTTATCGTCTTGTTAATTCAAGCGGCGGATGCTCAATCTGGATCACGGGGCGGCTTAGGCGGCAATGGAATGGGTCCTGGACGCAACAGCGGCCCGGCTCCAGAAGAGCTTCGCAAGAAACGAAGCGATACGGTTCCGCTCTTTGGCCCTGTGGAACAAATCCCCATCGTTAGCGTCGATATCGTCGGGTCGAAGAACGTTGCAGCTGAACGCGTTCACAACATGCTTATGACTCGCAAAGGCCGTATTTACGATCAGAATACGGTACACCGCGACGTTCGCACGCTTGTGGCATCCGGCTTGTTTCAGGACGTAAAAATTTACAATCGTGACGTCGCAGGTGGCAAAGCCATCACCTTCAAGGTGATCGAACGTCCGACGATGAACTACGTCCGGTACATTGGCAACCTGAAACTCAACGACAAAATCATCAACAAAGAACTTGGCTTGCGCGTTGGCGACCCGCTAAATCGCTTCACCGTCGAGGAGGCCCGCCGAAGGCTGGAGCAACTTTATCGCGAAAAGGGATATGCCGAAGCCCACATCGAAATCATGGAAGGCACCAAGCCTGGCGACAGTGGAGTCGTCTACCAGATTCACGAGGGCAAAGTCCAAAAAATCTTCCGTGTAGAATTCGTCGGCAATTCGGAGCACATTGCGACCGACGCGAGATTGAAGACGCAAATCGAATCGAAACCAGGCATCCTCTGGTTATTCGGTGGCAAAGCCAATCACGATGAAATCGAGCAGGATAAGGATCGCCTTACCGCGTACTACCGCAGTCTCGGATTTTTTCGTGCACGTGTCGCGCCGATGATCGAGCCCAACGAAGACAATACCTGGCTCAATTTGAAATTCATTATAGATGAAGGGCCAAGGTATCGTATCCGCAAGATCAAGATGGAAGGCAACCAGACCTTCCAGACGTGTGATCTGGCTTCCAAACTGCAATCAAGCCCCAATGATTATTTCAACCTTGCCCAGCTTCAATCTGATTTGGCGACCTTGCGAGATCATTACGGCAGCCAGGGATACATCTTTGCAGACATCAATGGCGAACCGCGGTTCCAGGAAGCGCCAGGCACGCTCGACCTCGTCTTCAAGTTTGAGGAAGGCAAACGCTATCGCGTGGGCCGAATTGTCGTAAACATCGACGGCGAACACGCCCACACTCGTCGACAAGTCGTACTGAATCGCCTGTCGCTGCGGCCCGGTGATTTCGTGGATGTCCGCAAGCTGCGCTCCAGCGAACGACGGCTGATGCAAAGCCAACTGTTTAACGTGAATCCAGCGATGGGAACGACTCCCAAAATTGTGATTAAGCCGCCCGAAGACGACGGGTCTCAGTTGGCAAATCGCCAATCGGGAACTTTTCGCGGACAGAATGAAGAGCCGACTCGATACCGTCCGCTCGCACCAGTCGTCGATCTGATTCTCAAACTCAAGTCAGTAGATGCTCCGGCATCTCAGGAGTCGTCGCAATGATGCGAACACCCCGCTCAATACGATTGACGTTGCTGTTCGCAATGTTGTGGTTTGTCGTCGGATGTGCCTCGCCGCTTCGCGAAGCTCGCCCAAGTTTTCGAAGATCGACTGCTCCAACGACGCTTCCCAGCAGTGGAGTTACCCCAAGAACCGCGCGTACACCCGCCCTCCCTCCTCCATCGAGTGTCACGTCGCGTTCGCTGCCTGAATCGGACAATGGTGGCGGCGTTGTACGCAACCAAAGTCCCCAAGTCGATGCATATCAGCAGGGGCTGAACGCGTGGGGTACTCAGGCACCGGTCTATCCTCAAGGTGGCCCAGCCGCCACCGCCCCCTACTCGCCGACTTATCCGCCACCCGTTGGAAACGCACCGGGGCCTTATTCCCAACAGGTATTCCAAGGGGGGCCACCTGCCGCAACGGCACCTTTCCCTCAAGCAGGAATACCATCAGGACAACCTGTCGCTCAGCCGGGAATGGCACGCCCATTTTACGTTTCGCCGGACGGACCATTTGATCCAGCGATTGGCCCCTTGGCCGATATTTTCGTCAACGTACAGGAAACCCAAACGGGCAAATTCTCGCTCGGAGCCTCGGTCAATTCCGATGCTGGTGTCACGGGACAGATTGTCGTCGATGAACGGAATTTTGATATTCGGCGTATTCCAACCAGCTTCGATGACTTTCTGAACGGAAGTGCTTTTCGCGGAGCCGGCCAGGGATTTCGATTGGAAGCGCTTCCAGGTAACGACGTCCAGCGATACATGCTGCAGTTTACCGAACCTTACCTCTTCAACACCCGCGTCAGTTTCAATTTGAGTGCGTATCTGTTCGATCGCAACTTCTTCGACTGGGACGAACAAAGATTGGGTGGCCGAGTCAGTCTGGGATACCGAATCACACCCGACTTA
>CAYYHV010000051.1:0-8521 GCA_964471695.1 uncultured Pirellulaceae bacterium | reverse complement strand
AAGAAGTCACGATTTCTGATCCTCGCGTCCTCGGAGTACCGGAGCTCGATGCAGCGATCGGCAGTAGCAACCTTTTTAGCAGTCGCATTTCGTTGATTCAGGATACTCGCGACATTACCTTCCAACCGACGCAGGGATACTACTTGGGGCTGAGCTTTGAACAAGTGTTTGGCTCTTTTGATTATTCCCGGGGCGAAATCGACTTCCGACGATACTTTCTGCTTTCAGAACGACCCGATGGCTCCGGACGGCACGTACTTGGATTTTCTAACCGAGTCGGGTTCTCGGGCTCGCAAACGCCAATTTTCGAGAACTATTTTGCTGGTGGATATTCCACGCTCCGTGGCTTCGATTTTCGCGGGGCATCTCCTCAAGACGGTGGAGTCACGGTGGGTGGCGAATTCCAAATGCTGGGATCCGCTGAGTACTTATTCCCAATCACTGCGGACGACATGCTAAAAGGCGTCGCCTTCGTAGATTACGGAACTGTCGAGGAGAAAATCGAGCTAAACGCCGACGACTACCGTGTGTCGGTAGGTATGGGATTGCGCATCTTTGTACCTGCGATGGGCCCTGCTCCGATCGCTCTCGACTTTGCCGTTCCATTAGCCCGAGAAAACACGGATGACATCCGCCAGTTTAGTTTTTTCATAGGCGTTAGCCGATAAAAACGCCGTTGGTCGGCCATTGGCTGGCAAATCAAGACAACGCGGCTTCGCGTTTCAGAGGGCTTTATCGTAGGATGACGGTTAATCTCGTCACCTGCCTTCTTGAATGTAACGTCAGTGAATGCCGTTCGGAACCAATCCTCCGATTTGGATAACGAGCCAGCTCGCATCGGGCAGCTTCTGGCTGCGAAGATGGGTGCGCTCCTCGCCCTGACGGCGGCTCCAACCATTCTGCTGACTTATCCTGCCGAAACACGGCTCCCGCTTGCTTTTAGTGTCGTCATACTTGGCGTCGTAGGATGCGGCATCTGGCTCTCGCACGAACGATCGACTCACCTTCGCCACCTTGATTTCAAAGCGTGGCTTTGCACCATTGCAGTGTTGGCCCCACTGCTTATCAGCACGTCGAGGCTCCACTCTTCCTGGGTCGCAACCCTCATCACAGTGATTGCTTCTTTAACATTTGTATTTGCCAGCCACCTTTGGTTTGGCCTTGCGGCTGTCATCGTGACGGCATCCGTGGCGATCTTCCGAGTCTACAAATTTGGAACGATTGGGGTTTCTGATTCGGTGCTGATCTTTCTCGTGTCTCCAATGATTGCCGGTTATTTGCGATTCGTTTACGACCACTGGCGGCGCATGTTAATTGATCGCAACAAATCGAAGCAGCAATTGGCGATTGTCATGCAGCAATCCGCGGAACGCCTGGGGCTTGAAGAATCCCGTCGACGCGAATCCGTCATTCAATTGCATCAGGCGCAGAAATCGGAGAGCCTCGAGTTGTTTGCGGGCAGCGTTGCCAACAGCTTTAACAACTCACTCATGGCGATTATCGGATATTCCGAGGCAATTAAGAGAACGAGCAACGAATCGAACATATCCAAGGAAGCCGCCAGGATTGAGGAAGTCGCCATCAAAGCATCCCGCATCTGCAAACAAATGCTGGATTTTGCGAAGCGAGACAGCGACAAAAAAGAGTCTCACAATCTCCACAAGCTGCTGTCCGAATTGGCTCTGCTACTTGAAACGTCAATACCTCCCAACATCGAATTGTGCGTTACACCAGGCTCCAGTTCTGTTTGCGCCTTGGCAAACGCTGGGCAACTCAAGCAGCTGATCGCCAACCTCATCCTGAACAGCGTGGACGCGATACCGTCAAATAAGGCTGGACAGATTCGAGTCGCCGCAGCCTACTTTGAACAAAAAGTCGACTTTGGACTAAAAGCAGACGCGGAAGCGGGCAATCACTTGCTCGCGGGCGAGTATGCAATGATTTCCGTCTCAGACAATGGACACGGCATCGACGAAGTCGACTTGCCACTGATATTTGATCCCTACTTTACTACCCGCCAAGGCAAGAACGGTTTTGGATTGTCGATCGCGGCCGCAATTGCCACCAGCCACGATGGAGCGATTCGCGTCGACTCAACACCAGGTCAGGGAACCGTCGTCAAAGTCATACTGCCGTTAGGAGCCGAGTCTTCAGTTCAGAATGAAGAGGTAAGCTCCCTGAATTTACGCATGGTTGGTCGATTGTTGATCGTGGATGATGATCCACTCGTCCTCGAAGCCGTCTCGAAAATGGTCGAAGCCCATGGCTGGAACACTGTGAGTGCCGAAAACGGAGCACAAGCCCTCAAGCTGCTCAAGGAAGAACGTGAAGATCCGTTCTCAGCCATCATTCTCGACTATTCTATGCCCGACATGAATGGTGACGAAGTCCTGAAGCGAATTCGCAAGGATGGATGTGAAACGCCGGTTATCTTGTGCACGGGAATGCCGGAAGCCAGTTATGACGACGTCATCCACCAACCCGAAGCCTACCTGCGCAAACCGTATCACCTCCGCACACTACAAACGACCATTGCGTCCGTCGTCTTAAAAAAAGACGAGTAGCATCAGGCGACCACGTTGCCTGATCTGAATGTGTGCTGTCGAATGGCCGCGACAATTGTCGATTAGAAATCTTCCATGGCCGCGCTATTGAATTGCTCGATCTCGTCGTAGGCTCGAACAGCCTGAGAAACGAATCGCGTGTACTCCTTCTGCCACAATAGCTTCACGTCGCCGATGGGGCCGTTTCGTTGCTTGGCAATAATGATCTCAGCCTGCCCTGCGACTTCTTCGGCCTCGTCACCCGTCCGATAGTACTCTTCGCGGTGGACGAACATTACGACATCAGCATCCTGCTCGATCGCTCCCGATTCACGAAGGTGACTCAGTCGAGGACGATGATTGTCTTTGGCGGCTTCAGCCTGACGGTTAAGTTGCGCCAGACAGAGAATGGGGACTTCCAACTCACGAGCCAGTCCCTTCAATCGACGAGCAATCTTTGCCACCTGTTCCTGCCTTGGATCGCGAGCATTGTCCGGTTCGATCAACTGCAAATAGTCGATCACGATCAAGCCAAGGTTGCCCTCTTTTTTCTTAATGCGTCGGCCAGCCGCTGCGATTTCGGTAACCGATCGCGAAGGAGAATCATCAACGTACATGGGAGCTGCACTGATTTCCGCCGCCTTGTCCACTAGTCGTTGTCGATCTTCATTCTTGACGGTTCCCGTTCGCATCCGATGTCCGTTCACCTTCGCGAGCGAACAGAGCATACGATCAATTAGTTCAATCCCTGACATTTCAAGACTGACGAAGAGTACCGGCGCCTTTTCCTCAATCGCCGCATGCTCGGCGATATTCATCGCAAAAGCCGTTTTTCCCATACTGGGGCGAGCCGCCAGAATGATCAATTCGGAGTTGTGCAAACCACCCATCATTTGATCCAAGTCGTGGAATCCCGATTCCACAGATCCATCGTCGTGTGTTCCTCTCAATCGTGAATCCAAGCGATCCATCGCGCTGTTCAGCAAGTCTTCAAAACCCATGATGGACGACGAGTCCCGCCCGTCGTAGATCTCAAAAATACGCTGCTCAGAACGATTGATGACCTCTGTGGGTGCGTCTTCGCTATGTGCGTCCTGAAGAATGGATGTGGCCGCATTGATCAACTCCCGACGCAAAGCGTGGTTTCGGATGAGTTGTGCATAGTCCGCAGCATGGGCGGCGTGAGGCACGGCAACCGCCAATTTGGCGATAAACGGCAAACCACCGATCTTTTCGAGATCCCCCGACTCTTTCAGCCTCGCCACGATCAGCTTTTCATCGATGGCTTTGTTGCTGTTGTACATCTCCATCAAGACATCAAACAACACGCCGTGGACTGGATCGTAGAAATCCTCCGAACGAACGAGTGTGGCGATATCGTCGCTGACATCCGGTTTTAGCAACATGCTGCCCAGCAGGCAAAATTCGGCTTCGACATCACGCGGTGCCTGATGCACGGTCGGGACGGCTGATTCGGAAGGGCGCTGAAATCGCTCACCATCCTTGCGCTGAAACTTGCCGAATTTATCTTGTGATGATTTCATACCTACTACCTCCGTGTCCGCAAACCAGTCGCCATTATCTTATCGTTCGCTTTGCGAAGGGCGAGCACCAAAAAGAGAGTTCCGGAAATTCGTTCCCAGTGACTGAATCACGACTTGAGGAGTCGATTTTTGCCGAATGCATCTGGCGACTAGCGCAAGCAAAAGCCTCCGACTTACGCCGAAGGCTCTTTATCACTGCTGCGTAAGAAACCACTACTCTGCTGCAGTTGTATCTTTCTCGACCGAGGGAACGACCCAGACTTTGAGTTCAGTTTCGACGGCCTGATGGAGTTGGACTTTTACGGTGTAAAGTCCCAATTCCTTGAGCGGCCCTTCCAAGCGAATCTGATCCTGCGAGAGATTGACGTCTTGCCCCTTCAGAGCAGCCACGATTTCTGGGGCCCCCACACTTCCGTATAGGTGACCGTCGTCGTTCGCATTTGCCTCGATGGTGACGCTGAGTTTGGAAATCTCCGAAGCCTGATCTCGGAACGACTTGAGTCGCTGCTTCTCAATCTCCTGCAATTTCGCCTTGTGCTTCTCAACCATCCGTTTGTGATGGTCAGTCGCAACCGTCGCCAGACCTTGTGGAAGGAGATAGTTGTTGGCAAACCCAGGTTTGACTTCGACAACTTCACCCTGCGAGCCTAAGTGATCTACCGATTGGATCAGTAGAAGCTCAATACCGCCGTTTGGACCTTTTGGCAGGCGCTTTGGACGTGCGGTTCGGCGTCGGACTCGTTTTTTGGCATTCGTCGGCATTGCTTCTCACCTTGTTATCACGACCGTCAATTATCAGTCGAAATTATCACCCTGCCCTAAGGTTGGGCTGGACACTTGATTATGAACTAAAACGGAATGTCATCAGCCGGAGCAGGTGCCGCCGTTGCGGGCTCAGAGGCTGATTCACTGTATTCGCTTGAGGCGCCACCGCCTCCTCCACCACTACCGCCGCCGGGACCACGTCCACCGAGCATCTGCATTCGCTCGCAAACGACCTTCAACTTGGAACGTTTCTGTCCCTCAGATTCCCAACGCTCCTGCTTCAATCGACCTTCAACCAACAAAGGGGAGCCCTTGGACAAATACTGTGCAGCCACCTCTGCGCTACGTCCCCAAATGGTTACGTCGACAAACGTTGTCTCTTCAACCCACTCGCCGCTGCCGTTCTTACGGCGATCGTTCACAGCCAGAGCAATATCTGTCACTGCCATACCGCTGGGAATGTGACGAAGTTCCACGTCACGAGTCAGGTTTCCCACAATGATGACACGATTAAAACTGGCCATTTTTCACTCCTTTTGTGCGCTACAAATCACTGAACGTTTAGTGAACAAATGTCACCTACAGCAAATACTAGCACACCGATTCGGACACGACAAGCTTTCGCCTCAGCAGACTTAACTTTCCGCTGGGGGAGCATCCTTAACCGCAACGTCGCCACCTTCGGCCTTCGCTTCCGTCGTAGCAGCTGGCTTATCGGCAGGTTTTTCAGCCGGAGCTGGCTTTCCGCTCGATTTAGCGTGTGCGACCAATGCGTCCACCAAGCGATCATCAACCGCCAGAATGAGATCCCGCAAGACGTCGTTGTTCAGCTGCGAGGCTCGTCGCAACTCCGTCAATTTATCACCATCCAAGCGAAAATAAGTCAGCCAATAAGCTCCCTTACGCTGCCCGTTGATAGGGTAGGCAAGTTTTTGCTCGGCCCAAAGTCGACTGGCGAGAATCTCGCCGCCGGCCTTTTCAATCATTTCCTGGACGCGGCCAGACACATTGCCGGGATCCCGCGAATAGCGATTCGCATCCAGCAAGTACATGCCTTCGTAAACGCGTTCTGCCAAAACTACGACTCCTTGTTTATACCGATCTCTTGTTCGTTTTCATCGCCGTCCGAACCCTGCGATTCACCGGCCTTCAATTTCTTTTTCTTCGGCTTCTTCTTTGATTCTGGATCGGCGTTATACCGATTCATGCACTCCGCTGTACCAAGTTTGACCCAATCCTCAACACCATGGCCAGCTCGCACCACCGCAGTGTCCATCGAGTCCAACTCTTCCTTGCGGAAGCGACTGAGGACAAAATCCGCGACATCCCATTCGGCGGGAGTTGGCCCCACACCGAAACGCATCCGCGGGATTTCCTGAGTACTCAAACGCTTGAGGATATCAGCCAACCCTTTTTGACCACCTGCCGACCCCTTCGGTCGAAATCGAATCCGATTCAATTTCAAATTGATATCGTCGCACACCACAAGGATGTCATCACAATTCAACTTGTAAAAGTCGCGAGCTGCCAGAACACTTGCACCACTCAAATTCATGAACGTATGCGGCATCAACAGCAAAACCGGATGGTTGCCAATCTGGACTTCGCTAATCTCCCCTTGAAACTTCACTTTCGAGCGTCCCGTCGCATGGCGGCGAATCAACTCGTAGATAATTTCAAAACCAATATTGTGTCGTGTCGTCTCGTACTTTTTTCCGGGATTTCCGAGCCCGACAATCAATTTCATTTCAACTCAACAACGAGCGCCCCAAAAGGGCAGCGAGCCACAAAGCCCTACTCGCCTCCTCCGTCTTCGTCCGGACGACCACCGATAACTTCGGGTTCGGCACCTTCCACAACCTGCGATTCTTCCGAAGCCGCAGATGGCTCATGGCAAGAAACGATGACTGTATCAGCCGACGTGACCAACTCAGCACCGGCAGGAAGCTCAATCTTGTCTGCAGTGAAGGATTGATCCATCTCCAAGTCATTGATACTCAGTGTCAGCGATTCGGGGATCGCGCCTGCTGGACAAATAACATCAATCGTGTGCGTTGCGTGATCGACGACTCCACCTTGCTTCGTTCCGGGTGCATCACCACGCAACTTCACTTCCAGCGAGACTTCGACCTTCTCACTTGCATCGACTCGCGTCAGATCGATGTGCAGCACCGAACTGCCGTAAGCATCCCATTGTACATTTTTCACCAATGCACTTTCGGAGACTGCACCTTTAAGGTGTACAAGGCGAGCGTTGTGCCGTAGTGCCTGCGAAAATTCCGTGGCATCAACCGACAACGATATCGATTCCTTGTGGTGACCGTACAGGATTGCAGGTACCTTCCCAACCATCCGCATTCGCTTGGCGTGGCGCTTCCCGCGTGATTCTCGGGCTTCGACGTTCAGTACTTCTTCTGCTGACATTTTCTATTCCTTCGACGTGCATCGTGACATCGGGAAACCAGCCACAACAGTCAAATTGTTCGGCGATTTTCAAACCAATGTGCGATCTTGTGAACAACACGGGTGTCCACAATTGCCCGGACGACCTCTCGGACTCGTGGGAATCGCACATTTTGGCACATTAAACCCAATTGACAACCCCAGATACATCGTGGAAACCCAGCCGAATTCTGACGATCATTTCCGAAGTCCACGTTACCCGCCTGATCCGCAAACTCAACGAGAGAACCGTGCGGGTTGTGGTTGCCGGGGTAAATGGCAACGATTAGGCTTGGTTGCTTCTAGGTTCCACTAGGATCGGCCGCAGGATTGCCCAAGGACTGGATTGCATGGCGAAATCAACGAAAAAGAAGAAGGTCTTCGAGTACGTCGAACCCATTGGCGCTCGTGTTTTGGTCCGCAAGGATGAACCCAAGCGGGAAACAAAGGGCGGTATCGCCCTACCGGATGCTGCGGAAATCCCTACCATTACAGGGCGTATCGTCACGATCTCAGCCCAAATTGAGAATGACGAGGATGTTCCCCTCCGACAGTACGACAAAATCCTCTTTCACCCAAAGAACGCGATTCCTGTCGATTTCGAAGTCGATAATCAACTATTCGTTGTCCCTGTAGAGGACGTTGTCGCTGTTTTCCGGCGAGAAAACGAAAAGTCCTAAGCCTCACTGCACAACCAACTCCGTCGACTTGTAGGATCAATTCGGCAACATGGGCACAGGCATGACGTAGTTGCTGGCTGGCTGCAATGACAAGTCGCGACATCGCTCGAGATAAAACTGCCGGGGGGCTTCACGGCTGAGACACAGCCCCAGGAACCGATTCCCGCCGACGAACCGGATCGGACTGACGACTCGCCGCGTCTCGACTCCCTTAAAATCGCGATAGCAGAACTCCACAACGAGCTCGTCGTGATCCTGCATGGCTCGACGTATCTGGCCTCGCATAGTGAAACGTCTCCTCAGATCGTCTTGGAAAATGCACCATTACATGACTCAAGCATGCTTCTTCTCTTTATTGTTCGGCAGTTGCGTGACACGTCTGGTCGCCTCTCCGGACAATTTGGCTCTTTACCGAAAAATCGGTGGGTACTACCATCGAGCACATTCGCCCGATAGCACCAAGATCGCCTAAGAAACAAGTGTCAGCCGTACTTATCCAAATTCGGAATGCCCATAAGCGGTATGGTGAGCAAGTTTTGCTCGATGG
>CAYYHV010000050.1:0-24569 GCA_964471695.1 uncultured Pirellulaceae bacterium | reverse complement strand
CACCGACCTTGCTTCAATCGACGGTTGAAAAGGTCTTGAAGATAGTGGCGACTGTTTACGACTTTCTTGCCAGGCGACTCCTCATTGCCAACCACTTCGCCGTAGATGCGATAGCACACATCCGTGACGATCTGATTGAAGAATTGAAACGAGTTGTCATTGGCGATTTGGTCAGATTTGCGATTCGGACCGCCATAGTTGGTGGCGTAGGCTTGGTAGTTGACTCGTCCTCCCGCTACATCTTGCCGTTTGCAGATTTCAACCATCGTCGGTTTAATCCACGCCGCGCGCGGAAGCCACGCAATCGTTTCGAAGATGCCTTTACACGCAGAAAAAGTGGGTGCCGGGTAAGACACAGGAGTTCCGCCGGTATCAGGACGCGAGAACATCGCGAACGGACCAGCAATTTCAAGTTCCACAACGTATTTTTTCATACATGTCCTTTTGTCAATGGAAGCTTTGGCGGAACACGAAGAACTCGCAACAGAAAGGGATACCATTCCGATGAGTTCCTACTTTCCCAAATCCGTCTGACACGTCTGGTCAAGCGAAACATTTTCTTCTTCGATTCACGCTTCCCCCCTGCTGGGGGAGACGGCCCGACAGTACTTCGAACTGATAAACAAGCCAAACGGGGAGAACCATTTGTTTGGCCTGACGCGAAGACCTGCATTGTATCTCGTCGCATATGATTGGCACACCACATGCAATAACATCCTTTTGCTCGAATATGCGACAACGTCGATCAGGTCGTTAGTGCAAAACTCCATCTACCACCCAAAACGATGACGTCTCGATTCACCAGTACACTGGGAAAAACAGAATGCCAGATCTTGCGCCAGCCAAGACAACAATGATCGTGTTCGCGGACCGTTTGTACTTCACAATGAGCCGATTTGAGTACATCCGACGTCGATGCAGCCGAATGCGAACGGTTTAGCGGCACTGAGGTACCATCGATAGGCTGAAACGCGATCACTTTTCCGGCTTGTTGTCGAGTTGTACATTCTCCAACGCGACTTCGTAGCGTACCCTAGGTTCTCAGGCAAAGGCCATCAGCCTAGTGGTTTGTCAGGATTGAATTGAATGGCTCGTAGTACCGGCTTTAGCCGGAATCTTCCGCCTGAAGGCGGTACTACAAACACGCAACTCAGCTTTGACGTACCACTAGCGGCCCAACATTGAACCGAAAGGAGACGATCGGGAGTACCGATCAGCCAACCATGCATCACATGAAAACGGCAAGCACCCGACGTCGAGCGTTCAGCACTCTGGCAGTTTTCCTGCTCCTCGCTATGGGCACAACGACTTGGGCGGACAAGCCTGTTCGCACGGATGTTGTCAAACCAATTCGCAACGCGACTTTTAATAAGGATGGCAAATGTCGGGAGCGAAAACAGGGCGGCAACCCGAGACAACTGAATGGCCTACTCGTCTTTGATGGTGCATCGGATGGCAATCGACAAGTCGATCCGCAGATCGCCGTAGGTGGTGGATACATTTTGCACGGCACCAACAATGGGTTGGTAATCTATTCCAAGCAAGGCGAGTTTGTGCAGGGTGTCTCGCAACGATGCTTCAATGGCGGCATCGACCCCAAACTGTTCTTCGACCGGCACAACGAAATCTTTGGTTTCGATCTCTGGAACCCGTGGGACGATGCCAAGCAGAAACCTGTCAACATCAGCGTTTCTGAAACGAACGATCCAACCGGTGCATGGAACACGTATCCCGTGCCGGCTCCTGGAGGCCGTGATGGCGGCGGGATCGGTTACAGTCGCAAGTGGATTGGCTATACCTTTCCCGGCGGCAAGGAACAATCGTTCGTACTGAAGACGGCAGAGGCCAAGTCAGGGAAGCCCGCGACGGTCTACCATTTTGCCGGCAATCTGGGTCATCCCGTTGCGACTCAGGATGCCGAAGACGATTTGCTTTTCGTTAAACTGACTCGGCGCAATATCGAAATTACACGCATCTCGGATTCCGGAGATGGTTCTCCCAAGGCAACCAGGATCGCCACCGCCCCACATAACTTCGAGTACTTTGGCTGGCCGCCGGCGTCCCCTCAGAAAGGAACCGACAAGACAACGGCATCGGGGGATCGAAACCCCAAGAATCTCGTTCTTCAAGGTGGCTTTCTCTGGTTCTCGCAAACCGTCAACTGTAAAGGCAGAGCCGCCGTTCAATGGCACCAATTGAAACTTGACGGAACGTTCGTCCAGAGTGGTCGACTCAGTCATCCCGAGCGAAGTTATATCCAGACGACAATCGCCGTAAACCAACGACTGGATGTCCTCGTCGGATTCCAGGAAACCGGTTCGGACATGTTCATCAGCCCTCGGTTCGCTTATCGACGGGCCGATGACGCGCCGGGAACTTTGCGACCTATCGTCAAATTCGGCGAAGGCCGGTCTGCGACGGAAGGTGGTTCGTGGGGAGACTATAGTGGCAGCGTTGTCGACGCGGACAACATGCTCGACCTCTGGACCATCCAAAGCATCGCCGACGACACTGGCCGCGGCGACACCGTTATAACGCGACTGCCTGCTGACGAACCGGCTGAATTACAAAAAGCTGCGGCTAACACGACGAAACCCGCAAACCGTTCATCGACTTTACGAGTCGTGACTTACAACATTCATCACGGTGAGGGAACTGACGGCAAGTTTGACTACGATCGACTGGCAAATATCATCGCTGGCTTGAAACCGGATGTTGTGGCTGTGCAGGAAGTCGACAAGGCGACTGGGCGAGCCAACGGAGCCGACCAAGCCCATGAACTCGCAAAACGATTGAAAATGCAACATGCATTTGGCAATGCACTCTACTATTCCGGCGGCCAATACGGCGAAGCCATCCTGTCTCGATTTCCGATCGCGGACGCCAAGGCGCATCCCCTGCCCTACCGCTTCGGCAACGAACCCAGAACGGCACTAGCCGTTCGCGTCACACCCGACAATGGGCTGCCTGAATTCCTATTTGTCGGTACGCACCTTTGCCATCAAAACAATGAGACGAGGGAGGAACAAACCAAGACGCTCCATGCCTTGTTCGGTCTTGGTGGAGACTTGCCGGTGATTCTGGCTGGTGATCTCAATGCTCGACCCGACAGTTCCCCTATGAAGGTGCTGTTTGACGGCGGTTGGATTGACACGATCGCTCCCAACTCTCGCATCGACTATGTCCTAACCCGCAAGTCCGACGGCTGGAAAATCGTCGAAACGAAAATCCTCGACGAACCCGTCGCGTCGGACCACGATCCCGTGCTAACGGTCCTCAGCCCGGAATCGCACTAAGCATTGGGACGGAGTGAACGCCTCTAGGCAAGAACGCCGTTGATGACTTCGCCATGGACATCGGTCAGTCGACGTTCGATGCCATTGTGATAGAACGTCAGCCGCTTATGATCCAAACCTAACAAGTGCAGGATGGTTGCATGAAAATCGTAGACCGTCGTTTCCTTCTCGACTGCTTTGTATCCAAACTCGTCCGTCGCACCGTATGAAAATCCGCGTTTCACGCCGGCTCCGGCCATCCAAGTCGTATAGCCCGCGGGGTTATGATCGCGACCACTAGCGCCTTTTTGAAACGTTGGCATTCGTCCAAATTCAGTACACCAGACAACGAGCGTATCCTCGAGCAATCCGCGTTGCTTGAGATCACCGAGCAAAGCGGCTGCGGGCTGGTCCAGAATTGGACCGTGAATATCGTAGTGCTTCTTAATCGTCTTGTGACCATCCCAATTGCTGACTCCTTCGCCACCGGTTTGATAGGCACCGTTAAACAACTGGACGAAGCGGACTCCGTTCTCGATCAGTCGACGAGCCAGAATGCAGTTGCGGGCAAATGCCGCCTTGAGTTGGTTTTGGCTGTCCGCGCCGTAGGTCTTCAGGACGTGAGCTGGTTCGCTCGACAAGTCGCTGATCGAGGGAACACTCAACTGCATTCGAGCCGCCAGATCGTAACACGCGATGCGAGCTGCCAACTCCGAGTCGCCGGGGAACCGTTCCATGTGGCGCTCGTTCAGCCGCTTGAGAAACTTTCGAGTCGCAACATCACGTTGCGGGCTGATGTGGGTTGGACGAGCCAGATTGCTGATCGGATTCGCGGCATTGAAGCTGGTTCCCTGAAACACCGCCGGTAAGAATCCGGGCCCCCAATTATTCACACTCGATTGGGGAGTGCCGCGCGGATCAGGTATCGCCACAAAGGCTGGCAAGTTTTCGTTCTCGCTACCCAACGCATACGTCGCCCACGCACCGATGCTGGGAAACCCGTCGAGCGTAAAACCCGTGGACATGAAATTTTCGCCGGGGCCGTGCGTATTGGTTTTGCTCGTCATCGAGTGGATAAAGCACATCTCATCCGCATGCTCGCCAAGGTGACCGACCAGCGTCGAAACCATCTTTCCACTCTCACCACGCGGCTTGAATTTCCATGGGCTGCGCTGCAACGTCCCCTGGGCTCCCTGGAACGTAATAATCTTGTCGGCACCCGGCATAGGCTGGTTGTGACGACGTACCAACTCGGGTTTATAGTCAAACGTATCCAGATGGCTGCACGCACCGGCGCAGAATATCACAATCACGTTTCTGGCTCTGGGCACAAAGTGCGGCTTACGCGGTGCGTTGGGATTTTTGGGATCGACAACTGGCCGTATAGCCGACTGTTTCTCGGATGCCAACAAACCCTGTTCTGCCAACAAACTAGTCAGCGCAATACCACCTAGTCCACCCGCAGCATGTGCAAGAAACCGACGTCGATCAACCAACTCACGAATTCCAATCATCGACCAGCCTCCTATGGCTTGTTGCCAGAAACAGAAATTCATTCGAATTGAAAATCGCTCGACAGAGCTCAACCAATCCCTGCTCCTTCACATGCCTTTCGGCCCAAACCTGCTCGTCTTCATCGGGCTTGCGAGAAAACGCCAGCTCGAAAACCCGTTGGACTTGATCGGCTATTTTGTCGCCAGCCTCATCCTTAACACGCTTGGCCAACGTCGCAGCTTGGTCCAGCACAAATCGACTGTTGAGCAGATTCAGTGCCTGAAGTGGTGTTGTGGATCGGCTGCGATCGGGAATCGTCTGGCCACCGTCGGGACAATCAAAGACGCCGAAGACTTCGTCCTGTTCTTGCCGAATCTTCATCATGTAAATCATGCGACGAAACTCTTCCGGCCCCAGCTCCTTCTTGGCGTAGTAGTGGTGTACGTTCTCGTGATTGATGTCAAACAGCAGAAAACCGGGCCCGCCCCGCTTCGGATTCAACGATCCCGCGACATGAAGAATACAGTCGCGAATGGCCTCTGCTTCCAATCGTCTCGGAGGGAATCGCCACAACAATCGGCTATCGGCGTCCTTCGCCAATGCATTGTTGCGGGGTCGACTGGATTGTCGATAAGTCCGCGAAAGAAGAATCTGTCGATGCAACCATTTCAGCGACCAACCGTTTCGCATGAAATTTGTCGCCAACCAATCCAGCAGTTCCGGATGCGAAGGCTGACCCCCGTTGATTCCAAAGTCGCTGGGCGTCGCGACCATTCCGGTTCCGAAGTGGTAGTGCCAGACGCGGTTAACGATCACGCGAGCGGTGAGTGGATTGGCTTCGCTGGCAATCCACTGCGCAAGGGCGAGGCGGCGCTCAGATTCTGTAGAGCTATTGGAGAGCTTGAGCGACCCCAAGACAGAAAGCGTGTCGGGCTGAACGACTTCACGAGGCGATTGGGGATCACCGCGGAAGAGTCGATGGATCACTTCTGGCGACTTGAACGTCCCCACATACGCCTTGGGAATCTGCGACTGCAGTTCCTTGATCTTTGCGCTGACTCGTTTCCGTTTTTCCAGGAGATTCCGCGCTTGGTTGGCTTGGTCGGCTGTCAGCCGTCTGATGAAGTCATCGTCGGGGGTGGTTTTGGAGAATGGTTTGCGGCGATCGGACGTCGCGACCGTTGTCCACTCGCCAAGCTCTGTGGCTACCTCGATCACATACTTCGTGGCAAGCCGATCTTTGACAACGCCCGTGCGATCACGCCCCCATTCAACCCGCCGAATTTTCTCTGGATTGGGCAATTCGATTTGTATCCAACCGCCACCCGGCGTATTCGAAATCCAGCTATGCGAGTTTCCCAACTTGCCGTCGTTGATGTGCTTGATCTGGTGAATTTCGTAGTTGGGTAAATTTCCAGACACAGTGGCCACGGACCCCAAACTGGCAAGTGCTACATTGCGATCGTCTTCGGAGAATACTTCCAATTCATCAAGGCACGGTTCTGAATTACTCGTAGCCAATACCCTGAATCGAATGTACCGCGCCAGCACGGAAGGAAATTCATCCACGTTGTGTGCAAAGTTAACGGGATCAAGTTGTTTGGTGGGTTCGTCCGAATCGGGTATTACGATTACATGTTTCGCTAACTCACGAAACTCGTCGATGGCTTTGTCAAAGACAGCTCGCTCATTCTCCAGCTTCTCAATTCTCAGCTGAACGGCATCATGGGCTGGGCCACGCAGCGGACGTTCTCCATGCTGGACTCCCGCAAACACCGCCTGCATCGCGTAGTAATCGCGTTGCAGGATGGGATCAAACTTATGATTGTGGCAGCGAGCACACCCCACAGTCATCGCCAGAAACGTAGTGCTGGTCGTGTTCACATAGTCGGCTAGTTCATCTTGCCGCTGCATCTGCGTCAACGTCACATCGGGACTCTTCACAATGTCATGGGGTCCACCCACGAGAAACCCCGTGCCAGCGTCAACACCAACCACATCGCCGGCTAGTTGCTCGATAACAAAATCGCGATACGACTTGTCAGCGTTCAGCGCATCAATCACATAATCACGATAATGGTAGGCATTCTCTCGGTCACGGTTGACTTCGTACCCCGTGGATTCACCGAATCGCACAACGTCCAACCAATGGCGCGCCCAACGTTCTCCATAATGTGGACTGGCAAGCGCCTCATCAACAAGTTTACGGTAAGAAACATCGTTCAACGCGATCCCGTATTTGGCGACTTGCTGATCCGTCGGCGGCAAACCATGCATGTCCAGAACGACTCGTCGCAGCAAAGTAATCGAGTCGGCGGACCTTGAAAGCGAAAGTCCCTTCTCGGCAAGTCGCCGCTGTACAAAGGCGTCGATCGCGCCGTCGCCACCGCCGGGAACCTTCGCTGCTGGCGGCATCGAGTCAACGATGGGCTGCAGTGACCAGTGGTCCGAAACCGGTCGCTGAAGCGCTTTTTTTCCTGCCAGTTCATCGGGCCACACCGCCCCGCCATTCATCCAATTCAGAAGTACGGTGACTTCTCGCTTAGACAATCGCGGGCCGTCGGGCGGCATAACTCGATGCTTGTCTTGCCCAGTCACATATCGAATGATGTCGCTCTCGCCAGCCTTGCCGGGCACAATCGGACGACTCTCAAGATCGCCGCCGTTAATGGCAATATCGCGAACATCCAGTCGATAGTCGCTCTCCTGAAGACTCGGTCCATGACATTCGTAGCAATGCTTGGCAAAAATCGGCTGCACATCGCTTTGATATTCAGCCATGTCTTCAGCGTTCGCATCGCACGACAATGTGACCAGCAACAAAGTGACGGCAAGAACAGCAGGAGATGAATCTCTCATAACAGGACTCCACGCATGGGCGTATCGAGAACGACTACATTCTCACACGGCAGCCCAACAGGTGAAAGTATCTACGGAGGTTGGATCAGAGATATTCGTGTTATACTTGGCGACTCAACTTATGAGGAAAACCATGAAACGAATCATTTTTCTGATTGTGTTACTCGGAGTCGCAATGAGCCAGACCGATGAACTGATCGCCCAACAACTCGTCTCTCCGGAAGTCCATACTGATGGAACCGTGACGTTTCGGGTCCGCGCCGCGAAAGCCGAGTCAGTTAAAGTCACGGGAATCCATGGCTTGAAGGACACGGAACTTCAGAAGAATGATCGTGGAATCTGGTCGGTTACCGTAGGACCTCTGCCTGCAGAACGATACAGTTACAATTTCAAAGTCGATGGGGCGGATTGGGTTGATCCTCACAATCGTGACTTGAAGGCATGGTTAAGCTGCGCCAGCCAATTCGAGATCGCCGGCAATCCACCACGCCTTCATGAGTTGACCAAAGTCGCTCATGGCACGGTAGCCCACCACATTTACGACTCGAAAGCAGCCGAAAATCAGCGAGGCGTCCACGTCTATACGCCACCCGGCTATGAAGACTCGGATACGAACTATCCGGTTCTGTATCTGCTGCACGGTTATGGCGACGACGAAACTGCCTGGCTGCGTGTAGGCCGAGCCAACTTGATTGCCGACAACCTGATCGCTCAGGGGAAGATACAACCGGTTGTTATCGTCATGCCCTACGGCCATCCGACTCCGCTTGACTTACGACGCAAGTTCGACGACTACGCCGAAACCAATTTGAAAACGATGGAGTCCGACTTGATGGGTGATCTTCTCCCCCTGATTGAGAAGCGTTACCGTGTTTCAACTTCGCGAGAACATACGGCTGTGACCGGGCTGTCGATGGGTGGCGGCCAGTCACTGACCATTGGCCTACGTCATCTCGACAAGTTTTCCCGTGTCGGCGGATTCAGTTCGGCATGTCCCAAAGACAACATTGACGATCAACTGCCCACGCTAATCGTTGACACCGATCAATCCAACAAGCAGCTTGCCGTACTGTGGATTGGCTGTGGTGAAGAAGATTTTTTGCTCAAGCGCAACCACAAGTTTATCGCGTGGCTAAAGGACAAGAAGATCGAACACACCTACAGGGAAACCGAGGGCGGACACGACTGGATGGTCTGGCGAAAGTATCTCGCCGAATTCCTGACGCTGTCGTTTCCTGGCAAGTAGTCCGCGAAGTGTGCGAACGCTATTTGATGGTTCGTTTGGAAAGCGGCTGATACTTCCCATCTGGCAACTTCCTGGGAAGTCGATACTTGGCATTGGTCAGGATGGCCACCAAGTCGCCATCGCCCTGCTTCACTTTCTCCGGCGTGTTCAACTTCCATTCGTCGTGAATCTCTTCGCCACGACCACGATATTGCTGCGCTCCCAGTAAAGAGGTGAGTCCCCAGTAGATATACTCAGTAACCTGACAACCGTAATCACACGTTTTGTCGTAGTAGGAATACCACGCCTCGGGAGGATACCTTCTTGGCACTCTGCGAAAGTAACCTCCACGCGCTTTGTCCATCGCTTTGGCGAGCGTCGATCCTCGTTTCTCGCCAAATATATCTGGATAGGCGTTGGCATAACCTGTGTGCGTGATCAAATGCAAGACTTCTTCGAGCGCCGCATCAAACTCACCACGGTCCGCGCCGTTGGGGCGAGTCTCTTCGCCGAACAGTCCTTGCAGTTCTCGGTTATCGAGAACCTTATCAGGCAACTTCCGAAACATACGTTCCATTTCACGTTCCGTGGGCGCCATGGCAATCGCGGCGCGAACTTTGATCATGGCCTTGACGACAAGAACATTGTCTACCTTGCCGTCTTCATCGTTGTCGAGATACTGCGCGAGAAGATTCGCGGCATGGAGGACTTTTGCGTCCGAAGTCTTCTTCGTCGCGTAAACCATGACTCCAAAAACATCGACTTGCTTTGGAAGCAAAGTTCCAATGTCCGCATCCGTGGTTGCCGCAACTTGAAAGTGATCAGGCGGTGACTTGGATGGATGTGGTTGAGCCGCGACTTGGCCGCACAACCACACAGCGAAAATCAACGACATCGGATAGATCATTCGCACTATCGAACTCACGTGACGACCACTAATCATGATGATACCACTCGCATGTCTCTTTGATCCGCACATCGCTCCGACTTGTTCGGAGAATCTGTCGCCGCCAATTCGAAGAACGGCAAATTTTCGCACCGAGTCTCCATACCCTATCCGGTTTATGGAACTTTTCACATCGGCATCCAGCATCGAAATGGTACTTTTGTTGAATCAATGAATATTCGCGAATACAATGGAGTAGCCGCGCAGGCGTCGAGGGGATAGCGATCGACGTCGATGAGCCCCGCCAGGGTCTCGAACATTCCTCTTCTCCCCGGGCAATAGCATGAGCGGGACTGAATTTGGAGATCAGCAATCCACATCGCTGAGCAGCGTACTACTACGCCTGGCGGAATCTTCAGGCGCCGTCATCTGGGTCGCGTCCACCAACACCGGTGCCCTGACACATATCAATCCGGCTGGCTGCCGAGTCTTCGGGCGCTCTGCGATTCAGCTTCTTAACAACCGCAATGAATGGCTGGAAGCAATTCACCCAGACGATCGAGGGAGATTTGAGACGGCAGTTCGATCCGTTCAAGACCAGCACACCTGTACGCTACGATATCGCATCCGCTCGAGTGATGGTGAAATCCATTGGCTGCACGACCAGCTTTCCTTCCTCAAAGGCACCGACGGTTCAGACGATCAGATCGCAGGCTTCGGTACAGATATCACGGCAGAAGTCCGCGCCCAGCAACAACTGCAAGCGTCGCATGACGTACTTCATGCACTCGTCGAAGAACTTCCAATGAACGTCCTGCGCAAGGACCTCAATGGGAAAATCGTTTTTGCCAATCGAAGGTATCGGGAGTCGATGGGCACCGAATTGAAGGATTTGGTGGGCAAGACAGACTTTGATCTGTTTCCGGCGCATCTGGCTCGCAAGTACACCGCCGATGATCAAATGGTCATCCAGTCGCGAAGCTCTTTCAAAGACGTCGAAGAGCATCTTACTGGCGATGGTAGCAAAGTCTATGTCGAAGTGCACAAGTCGCCGGTGTTCGACGGTGACAACGAACCCATTGGGCTGCAAGTCATGTTCTGGGATGCAACCGAGCGCGAAGAAGCCCAAGCGCAGCTGAAGTACGAACGCTATTTGCTCCATTCGTTGATGGACAACGTGCCCGACACCATCTACTTCAAGGATGCGAACAGTCGATTCATTCAGGTCAGTCGCAGTATGGCTCGCAAGTTTCAACTCGACGAGTCCGACTCCGTTATCGGCAAGTCGGATTTTGACTTCTTCAAGGAGGAGCACGCGCGCGAGGCCGCGGAGGACGAACGCCGACTGCTCGAGGGTACGGAAGATATCATCAAGAAGGAGGAGAAAGAGACCTGGCTGGATGGACGGAGAGAGACTTGGTCTTCGACGACAAAGATGGCGTTACGGGATGCCGATGATCGGATCGTCGGTACCTTCGGCATATCCCGCGATGTAACCGATGAGAAGATCGCCAAAGCCCTCTTGGCTCGGGAACGCGATCTCCTTCGCACCATCATCGACAATATTCCCGATTTGATCTTCGTTAAAGACCGTGCGGGTCGCTACATCCTTGCCAATGCCGGTGGCATTCGGCAACTTGGGGCGGAATCCATTGATGATGTTGTTGGCAAGACAGATTACGATTTCTCTCCCCCGGAACTCGCCTGTGAGTATGTCGCCGACGATCAGATCGTTATGCGTAGTGGCGAATCGCTCATCGATCAGGAACTCAATGCACAAGGGCCGGATGGCAAAACGGTTTGCATGTCGACCTCCAAAGTCCCACTGCGCGACGCCGAAGGCAAGGTTTGGGGGCTGGTTGGCATCGGCCGTGATATCACGCGACGCAAACTGGCGCAGGAGAATCTTCAAAAGGCGATGGATCTGGCGAAGAGCGCCAATCTGGCCAAGAGCAATTTCCTTGCCAACATGAGTCACGAGATTCGCACACCCATGAATGCGATTCTTGGAATGACAAATCTGGTGATGGAGTCGGAGCTGAATCCGTCGCAGCGCGAGTTTCTCACGATCGTCAAGGATTCGGGGCGATCTTTGCTGACGGTCATCGATGATATCCTCGACTTTTCCAAAATCGAGGCCGGCAAACTGGAACTTGATCCCGTTCAGTTCAATCTCCGCGATCAACTTGGCAACACAATGAAATCGTTGTCATACCGTGCGCATGAGAAGGGCCTCGAGTTGGCGTTTCGCGTGCACCCCGAAGTCCCCGAAGCCTTTTTCGCTGATATTGGACGACTTCGTCAGATCACTATTAACCTGGTCGGCAATGCCATCAAGTTTACCAACGAGGGCGAGGTCGTTCTCGAAGTCCGCGCTGGAGCCATTGCCAATAACAAAGCCGATTTGCAGTTCTCTGTCAGGGACACGGGAGTAGGTATTCCCAAGGAGAAATCCGAGTCGATATTCAAAGAGTTCGAACAAGCCGACTCGTCGACGACCCGCCGCTTTGGCGGAACGGGACTGGGGTTGGCCATTTCCTCGCGACTTGTCGAGTTGATGGACGGCCGCATCTGGCTCGAGAACAACAACGATGTCGGCAGCACTTTCCATTTCTCCGTAACTCTGGATGTTGATGATCGGCCCATCCCACCTCGTCCCGAGCGCGTGGTCGTCGGCGGTACGGCTGTGCTGATCATTGATGACAATAAAACCAATCGACTGATCCTCGACGAAATGGTCACTAGCTGGGGAATGGTCCCAACACAAGCGGCGAGCGCCGCAGAAGCGCGGAAGCTGATGGATGAAGCACTGATCCACGGCAAGCGATTCCAGATCATCCTTTCCGATGTCAACATGCCCGATTTTGATGGGTTTCATTTCGCCGAAGAGATTCGCGCCCACAACAGCTTCGCCAAGACACCAATCATCATGTTGACCTCGGGTGGACGAACGGGTGATCCCGAACGGCGACAACTGTTGGGGATCTCAGCCAACTTGCTTAAACCCGTAAAGCAATCGGAGCTCTTCGATGCGATTGTTGAAGGACTGGGGTCCACGCCCAGCCCCGCAACGACGGTACCCTCGCAGGAGTCGATGCCAGCGATTCGCCCTTTGCGAATTCTCCTGGCGGAAGACGGCGAGTTCAATCGCAAGCTGGCAGTGGCGCTGCTTGAGAAGCATGGCCACCAAGTTGTCGTGGCGGTGAATGGAAAAGAAGCCGTTGACCTCGCCGACAAGGAACCCTTTGATGTCGTGCTGATGGATGTTCAGATGCCCGAACTCGACGGACTGGAAGCGACTCAGGAAATACGCCATCGCGAACACACGCGGGGTGGTCGACGCGTTCCTATCATTGCCATGACCGCACATGCGTTGAAGGGCGACAAGGAACGTTGTCTCGAAGCCGGCATGGACAGCTATCTCGCCAAACCGATTGTCGCAGCCAAACTCTACGAAACCATTGCCCAAACCACTTGTGGTTCGACCAATGGCGAACCCGATGACTCGTCGGTTCCAGATTCCCAACCCCAACAAGAGCCTTCCAAACCGACGATCGTCGATTTTGACGTGGCGCTCCGACGACTGAACGGCGCTGACGACCTGCTACAGTCTTCCGTCCAAGTGTTTCTTGAAGAAATGCCCGATCTCCTCGATCAAATCAGGCAGTCGATTCGCGACAAGGACGAAGTCGGTTTACGCCGCGCCGCCCACACCATACGTGGCTCGGCCGACCATTTCCAAGCGCAACGCGTTGTTTCTGTGGCGCTACAATTGGAACAGTGTGACAACCAGAATGGGTTTGCCGCGGCAAACGAGCTGATGCAGCGACTGGTCATTGAATTGGACACCCTTGCCGCGGCAATGAAAAGCAAATTCCCCGAAGAACGTCGCTCAACGTAGCAGGGGCCTCGTGGGTCCCCGGTCCGTGTTTCTACTGGTCGACTATGGACCAACTTGCGTCCCTATGACGATCTACCGAGCCCATTGATCGCATCCGATTCATGTTGTTGCAATATGTTACGATGGTGGTCGCATAGCGAAGTAATCCCCGTCCTCATAAGGTGACCGATCAAAGACATGAAATCTCTTGCCTGGCTCTCACTAGCTGCCATCGTCGTCAGCATTGCGACGACCTCCGCTTCCTCTGAAGAACCCACAGTCCCTTGCGTTGTATCGACTTGGGGATTCGGTAAAAAAGCGAATGATGTGGCGATGGAAACCATTACGAAAACGGGTTCTGTACTCGACGGCGTCGAACAAGGCATACGATTGATCGAAGCCGATGTGAAGAACCGGTCGGTCGGAGACGGGGGTACGCCCGCAGCTCACGGGAAAGTCCAATTGGACGCTTGCGTCATGTACGGTCCTGGTCACCGCGCTGGCAGTGTGGCTGGAATCGAAGGCATTCGACATCCGATTACCGTCGCGCGCCAAGTCATGGAGCGGACTTCGCATGTCCTCCTTGTCGGAGCCGGGGCGCAGGAGTTTGCGGTCAAACAGGGCCATGAAGTTGGGAGTCTGCTCAACGATGAAACGCGTAAAGCGTGGGAGGAGTGGAAAGCCAAGAACCAAGGCAAAGTCGATTTACCGATTGGGGCCGACAATCACGACACGATTGCCTTGATCGCTGTCGGTGACGAAAAAGGGAAACGCGTGGTTGCTGGTGGTTGTTCAACAAGCGGGTTGGGCTACAAACTGCGTGGACGAGTCGGCGACTCGCCTATTCTCGGCAGCGGTTTGTATGTCGACAACGAAGTCGGAGCGGCTGGGGCTACGGGAATCGGCGAGAACGTGATGCGATACTGTTCGACCTTCTTCATCGTCGAACAGATGCGCGCCGGCGCGTCACCTGAGGCTGCGTGCGAAGCCGCCATCCGTCGCGTCGCACGTCTGGACCCACGGGAGATCAAGGATCTCCACATCAACTTTATTGCGATCGACAGATTAGGAAACCACGGTGCCGCAGGGACGGATAAAGGCTTCCGTTATGCCGTGACGACTAAATCAGGCAGTGAAGTCAAAGAGCCCAAGTGGATTCACTGATCTCCAGTTTGACGCCATTTCGAATTTGAAGTCTTGGATTTCAGATTTCTTATCTGGTTACATAAGAGCTATTGAGCCGCAGCTGTCAGAATGGATACGACCGAATCGTGTTTTCGCTTTACGGCAATGTCGAGGGCTCGGCGTCCCTTTGAGTCCTTGTTCTCAGGATTGGCGCCTTTCGCGAGCAACACTTCAACCTGCTCGGCTCGACCAACACTCGCAGCCGCCATCAACGGAGTCATTCCGATTCGAGAAGCCGCATTAACGTTGGCTCCTGCCGACAACAGCGATTGAAATACTTCATCAGCCGGCTCCTTACCCAGAATTGCATGACTGAGCATCGGTATGTTATGAGCACCGACGACTTCATGGAGTTTCGGTTGTACCTTCATCATCTCTCGAACGACTCCGGTCATCCCTAGCATGACGGCTGCCGCAACGTCCAACCTGGCACCCCTTTCAAGAAGATATTCGGCAATATCGCGTCGCCCAACGTGTGAGGCCGCGTTCAAACCACTCTCGAAATCGCCACCACCCCAATCCCAACTCGCGTGAACCAACTCAGGCTCTTTCTTGATAAGCGCCTGAATCGTATCCATATCACCATGGGATTTGGCTACAAACTGCCCAATGAGCGTCGCGTCGACCTTGGATGGTTCATCAGAACCCTGCGGTAACGCCAGAACATCTCGCTGAATACTTGCAGCCCCGGCCACCACAGTGGCACCCACAAAAAACTGTCTTCGATTTTGCATGCAATTCTCCTTGGTTCCGCAGATTATAGCAGTTTGCAAATGCCACACTGGTGGCTTACGATCGTAAAGACGTAAAGAATGGTGAAATCCTGCTCTCATCAGAAGTGGACCTCAAATGTCGCTTGCCTTCGCCTGCCCCGGTTGCTCAAAACGTTTCACAGTCAAAGCCGAAATGGCAGGAAAGGCAGTAAAGTGTCCCTGCGGCAAATCGTTCCGGGTACCCACCCCTAAGGTCTCGCAAGCCAAAAAGCCGGTTGCAGCGACTGCTGCACAACAAAAACCTCGTAAGCGGCCCGTCGACGACTACGAAATCCCCACCTCCACGGGAGGCAAACGCTGCCCATCTTGCAAAGAACCAATTGGGCTGAGCGCCGTCCTTTGCGTCAAATGCGGATTCCAGTTGACCACCGGAAAGAAGCTGACAACGAGTACCGAAGCTGAGGTTAAGAAGACGAAGAAGAAGTCCTCCAAACGCAAGGCATCGGTTGGTCTGTCGATGGGCGGATCGCTCCTGCGAGGCACTCTCTTCAGTCTCATTGGCGCCGGTTTGGGAGGTATTGTCTGGGCCATGGTCGCAGTGTTCACCGGCATGACTATCGGCTGGTTGGCGTGGGCACTCGGCGGAGCCGCCGGAATCGGAATGGCACTGGGCCACGAAGACAAAGACGGAACGGTAGCGGGGATCATCGCCGCCGTGTGTTCACTCGCCGGCTTGTTTGGTGCCAAAGCCTACATCTTCTTTTTCGTGATGATGCCGATCTTGAGCATCGTCAACAATGCTGATCTGATTGCGGCCGAGTTTAGCGTAACCATGCTCCCCGATTACTTTATCTCGAAAGAGCTGGAGCGCAAGCGTATCGATCCCGATGAGGCGACGGAATCCCAGCGCAATGAGGCCAGCAAAAGGGCCGAAGATCGACTGCGAAAAATGTCAGAACCTCAAAAACAAGTGGCTGTCGAGGAGATGAAAAAGGAATTCAGGCAGATCATCAATGAGGCAAGGAATGATGCAGACATGGACGCCTCGTTGCTTAACCCAACCTTCTTCGGGACCATGTTCAGCCCAATCGACGGGCTGTTCATACTCCTCGCAGTCGGAACAGCATATCGATTAGGTAGTGGCCAGGAGTCGTAGGCAAGTCTCCATGCAAAGGAACGTCTGGATACCACTCATTCATCCGCTAATTGACACCTTAATGAGCGAAGACGTTCCTCGAAAGTACAGCGACCCTCGACTCGCTGCTGGTGATCCAAGAACTTCCATTCCCAGTTCATTCCGAGCCGTGATCTTTCCGTCGGACAAATTGACGACTTGCACCAATCCGTCGGTGTTTACCACATACGCATGATCGCGGCTGACAAGCGGCGTAGCCCAAAACCCGCTGCCCTTCAATCGCGTTTTCCAAGCAACTTTGCCGTCGTCAACGTTGGCGGCTGTGAGGATACCCGGGTTCCGAATCACGAGAAACGTATTGTCGGAAGCGGCAACGGGACTGGAAGATTCCGCGCCGACTTTGGCCGACCGCCACAACTCTTCGCCTTGCTCCTCCCCCGGCTTGAAACTGACCGCCGTTAACCCATTGGCCGGCATCAGAAAGGTCGAACCGGCGACTGTGGGCGACGGGATCAAGTTGCCTTCGGATTTGAACGAGTACTTGATCGCTCCATCTTCCGGTTGGATCAGCATTAGTTGCTCAGCAGATTGAATCATCACCAGTTGCTCGTTGCCCACGGTCACATCGGATGGCGTCGCCCAATTGGTCGTACGTGCCAAGGGTTGTCGCCATTTGGTTTTTCCCGTCGCGGCTTCGATCCCCATAACGAATGAGTCGCCGGAGCATGCGACTTGAACAATTAGGGTGTTTCCTGACAACCAAGTCGACGAGGCCAATCCGCGATCGTCAAATGCGCTCTTATTTTCAACCGTCAACGCTCGCAGCCACAACACGTTGCCTTCCAAATCAAGGCAGATAAGATCGTTGGAGGAAAACAGCGCGAAGATGCGCTCGCCATCACTCGAAGGCGTTGCCGCAGCGATCGCACTTAGTGGATGGCATAGAGTACGGCCTGTCGCCCAGAAACGTCGCTCCCATTGAACCTTGCCTGTTGCGTCATCCAAACTGTAAACATGCAACCGCTTTTGCTGGTGTCCGCTCGATGACGTTGTAATCACTCGGTTGCCAACGACGATGGGACCATTGACTGCCCGTCCCGTCAGTTCTGATTTCCAGTCGATGTTCTTGTTGGACTCGCCCCCGAACTCCGTCGGAAGTTCTTCGAGACATCGTGATTGTCCCGCAGGACCGCGAAACTGCATCCAATCAGCCTGTACTTTCGCGCAACGAGTCATCGAGACCGCCAGAATCGCGACAACTAGGAAGGCGGGAAGTGATCGTTGGTTCTTAGTTGTTGCCATCGGTTTTCTCCTTCGTGGATGCTTCGTCGGTCGACTCTTTGAGTTCGCTCTCGTCATCATTCGTGTCGTCCTCATCTTCTTCGTTTTTCTGCGATGGCAGGGGATCGAGCTCCGGCGTCTCGGGCCGATCCATACTCAGAATGGCATTCCCGGTCTCGTCGGTGACACGAACACTCAATTGCCAATTGCCGACAAACGGATGGTATACAGGCCCAGGCCATTGACACGACTTCACCAAAATCAGGTTGGGACCCTTCTTCAGCTTGACTGGGACGGTGTATTGATCGAAAAAGTTTCCTGTGTGCCCCACAGGTTGGGAAAACACAAGTTCACCGTTTAACCACAGCTTGGCAGAATTCTGTTGTCGCAGTCGCAACTGAACTTCCTGCTCGCGATCCGATTTGAACACGGTGGCGCCGTAAGCCACCGAGTCGCGTAGCTCACCGACGGCTTTGTTCAAATCGACGCTGCCGTTCCGAGCCGTATTGATGTACGCCTTCCACCCGACGTGTTCGTCATCGGCTTTGCCCGGGTACCTTACGTCAGAGAAAATCCCCGTATCGCCATCGTAGTTTTCCAGTGTGAGTGCCTCGGGCGGATAGGCCGTGTCAAACCCTTTGCCGTCGCCATAGTCGAAGGGTCCAATGATCTGCCAGTGCATCAGCAATCCGAACTTGCGGATGTGATCCACGGGATGGCCAAGTTCGCGGAGTGCCACCACACTTTGAACCACGTGACGTTCTGCCAACGCCAATCGAAAAATTTCTTGATAAGCGGCAAGTTTCTTTTCGTCTTGGGTTTCGTCACCTGCCAGTTTCAGCAGACGTTCAATCGACGGATGCCTCAAGGCGGAAGCCGGATCTTCCGACAGTCGAGCAGTAACCGAGTCCGCCTCTTCGTCGGATTGTTCCTTTAAAAGTTCCAAGGCCATTTGTCGACCACGCCAACCGTTCTGGGTATCCAACACGAACGTAGACAACATATTCGTTGGTACCGCGGCGCCTCGAGAAGACGATTGCTGCAAGACTCGATCAATCGCCGACGACAACCAGTTCGTCCCTACTGGAGTGGCTTGGTCGAAGGCCCTCAACAGCTGCGGTAGATCATCTAGCGTGGCCTCACTCACAAGCTTCCAAGCGTCGGCAACGGCTGATTGATCTGATTCAGCCGCAGGATCGGCGGACTGGAGCGTTTGGATCGAATCAGGGGCTATTTCGGCTGACACGATTGAACAAGCGATATGCAGGGCAATCGCTATCGTCACAATGCACCGACGTGGGCATCTGCGAAGCAACATTATTTGAGAACGCATTGTCTGTAACTCCGATGTGGAGAATGTTTCGAGAGTGTACGGATTTGTTCTGCGTGGGACTCGAAGTCCGCGCAGTTAGTTGAGCGACGTTCGCAGCGGACTGTTGCCATATACAAAACAATCTGTCGTTTGAATTTTCAAGAATCTCAAAACCGCAGTAAACGACCTGGGATTCAAGCAATAACCACGGATAACCCTTCGAAATTTCGACTATTATGGAAACGCGATTCCAATCCTTTGATCCAGATGTTTGAGGCAGCGGCCGTGTCCGACGACGGAAACCCCAACCCATTGAATCCTAAGGCCGCAGAGGCCCCGGCACCTGCGATTGAAGCCACAATCGGATTTGACAGCAAGGATCAGGGTCAACGACTCGCAGGAGGCGATCTGGCCGCTACCAAGCAAGACCAGGACCTCGCGTTTGCGGCAATGTTGCTGCGCTCCCGCGCGATGAACGAACAGCAGCTTTCTCAATCGATTGAAAATTGGACGACTTATGGATTGGATTCGCTCGCCGATCACCTTGTTAGCGAAAGACTGATCACCACCGAGCAGAGTCAGGAAATCCAAGCCAAGGCACAGGAAGCGCTTGATCGCATTGAAGAGGATGTGACGCATCACCCAGACTTATCCAGAACTCAGCAAGCCCGTCTGCGTTTAGACGGACTGGATTCCAATGGGCGGCTGGCAAAGCTTCTTGGAGTCGCGGACACGGCGACTTTGACTGCCGACGAAATGGAGTGCCGAACCATCGGGGCTCGCTACACGCTACTTAGGCGACTTGGACAGGGTGGGCTGGGTACAGTATGGCTGGCACGAGACGAAAACCTGAACCGGTATGTGGCGGTCAAAGAAATTACGCGTCGTGCCCAACCGGGCGACCCGGCGCTGGCTCACTTTCGTCGTGAAGCCGAGATCACTGGCATGCTTGAACATCCCGGCATCGTGCCGGTATACCAGTTTGGCGTAGACGAGAATTCCGGACGATCGTTTTACGCGATGAGGTTCCTCGGCAAGCGTACACTCCAGGATGTTATCACCGAATACCATGAGCGACGTGAGGCAGGCGACGAGGACCGCATGCTGCGTCACCGGCTTTTGACGGCATTCGTTAACGTCTGTCAGGCGGTCGCCCATGCCCACTCGCGCAAAGTCATTCACCGCGACTTGAAACCTGAGAACATCGCGATCGACAGCTTCGGCCAGATCGTGTTGTTAGACTGGGGTTTGGCCAAAATCAATGAAGCGACGGGAATGCATGAAGTCAACGGAAAAGTAGAACCAGGTGACTTGCACAGCATTGGATCGACTCAAGCGGGCCGAGTCCTCGGTACGCCCCTCTACATGGCCCCGGAGCAAGCGGCTGGTCGACTGGATCAAGTCGATGAGCTCACGGACATCTACGGACTGGGCGGTATCCTCTACGCGATCCTGACCGGCAACGCACCGCACGCCGGCCAGATCAAAGCCACTGGGGCCAACTCCAAAGCCTCGCAAGTGTTTTCGGCGATCGTAGCCAGCGAAATCGTGGCCCCCCGACATCTCATTCCCGAGATTCCCGCCGAGCTGGACGCCGTATGCATGAAGGCACTGTCCAAAAAACGTTATCTACGATATGCGTCCGCGACGGATTTGGCTGACGACGTGGAACGCTATCGAGCCGGAACGCCCGTCTCCGCCTATGAGGCTCCACTGAAGCACCGCATAACGCGATGGATGTCGGCACATCCTACATTGACTCAGTTAGCCCTCCTCCTGACTGCACTGGCGATTCTCGGCGGAGCGGCCATCGGCGTCACAGCGCGACGCGGTAGGGAAGCGCTGGCAGAAGCGCGTTACAAGTCGCTACAAGATTTTACGAGCGAGCTCGAAATGAGCCTGCAGTTCGAAATTCAGGAGTTGATTCAGGACGCGCGATTTGTCACGGACTTTCCCATCACTTTAGCAATCACCGCCACTCAAGATCGAGATGGTACGGTTCCAAAGACGACGGTCGTAGGAGATTCTGTCCTCGATTTCAGCACGGCGAGCCCAAAAGAATGGCTGGAGCGACAAGGACGATTGTTCGACGGCATCCTCGAGGCCAACCCAGCCTACCTCGTGGTTTCCAATGTGCGATTCGTGGAACCCAATATGACGGAGCTCGTCCGTTCCGAACGGCTGGCGGCTGGCATGCCACCGCGACGGGTTCCCTACGAGCAACTCTATTCTGGGAAAAATCCAGAGTCCGACAGTGAGCTGAGTGAGCTCCGATCCGGCCAAGTCATTCTGACAACCGGCGACCAACTCGCTGAATCGGTACCCACCAAGAATCGGTCACCACTGGTAGTTATCGCCCTTTGTCCCATCTTCGATTCGTCCGGCAAGTTTTTCGGGATCAACGTTATTGAACTCGATGTCCAGAAACGCCTGGAAGAATTGTTGCACTCCACGGCTCATGACGAAGTCGATGTCTTCATCACCAACCATGAAGGGCAGATTGCGCTGAGCTATCAGGATGGCAAAGTCGATCGTCCAGCCAAAGGGCGGTCTATTGCCAGTCGTTTTCCGCGGCTCAACACCGTCTTTGGGAATGCTGCTGAAGACACTGAGTACGGGGACTCAAAATCACTGGTCGCAGTGCGCGTAGGCCTTGGCAACGACGACACCAGTGCGGAGATTGGAATCATCGCAACTACACTGGAGTCAGAACCCTCAGCCAAGCGCACACGCTAAACTCGCTTGGCATCGGCAGTAGTTCAGGCGTCGGTATTCTACGAATGCACTACCGGCAGACGATCTTGTAAGGCTTGGACAGTCAGCTCTTCCTCTCGCAATGCCTCCATGGCCATCACGGCGGCTTCGGCAGCCTGAATGGTCGTGATGCATGGGACGCCATATTGAACGGTGGCGGCACGGATGCGGCCTTCGTCGGTTCGAGCCCCTTTGCCCTTCGGCGTGTTCAGCACGAGAGCGACATTGCCGTCGATGAGATGGTCCAAGAGATTCGGGTGCCCCTCTGCCAACTTCTTGACGCGTTCTACCTTAATACCAGCCTCTTCGAATCGGCGGGCCGTGCCCGAGGTGGCGATAATCTCAAAGCCCATATCGATCAAACGACGGGAAAGCGATTCAGCGATGACTTTGTGTCGGTCGGCAACACTGATGAAAACTCGACCGGAAGTTGGCAAATGGATACCTGCGCCTAGCTGCGATTTCGCGAAAGCCAGCGAGAATCTCTCGCTGATTCCCATGACTTCACCCGTAGACCGCATCTCTGGGCCGAGCACAATATCGACGCCCACGAATTTACGAAACGGGAATACCGACTCTTTGACGGAAACATACGAGGGAGTCGGGGCTTCGGTCACACCGAGTTCCGACAGAGTGCATCCCGCCATGACTTTTGCAGCGATCTTTGCGACAGGCATTCCAGTTGCTTTCGCCACGAAAGGTACGGTCCGCGAGGCACGTGGATTCACTTCCAGAATGTAAACGACGGCTCGACCGCCCTCCTCCTTCTTGACGGCATACTGGACGTTCATCAATCCCACGACGCCCAGATGCAGCGCCATAGCCGAGGTGGCAGCACGAATCTCCTCTAACACGTTCTGAGGCAAGGTGTAGGGTGGAATTGCACAGGCGGAATCACCCGAGTGGACGCCGGCTTCTTCAATATGCTCCATGATGCCAGCCACAATAACCTGCTCTCCATCGCAAATTGCATCCACATCGACTTCGATCGCGTCTTCAAGGAAGCTGTCAATCAAGACGGCTCGACCTTCAGCGGCTACGAATGCAGCAGCCACGAACTTCTCGAATTGCGGTTGGTCGTAGCAAATCTCCATGGCGCGACCGCCCAACACAAAACTTGGGCGAACCAAAGCCGGGAAGCCGATCTTTTGGGCTTCGGCACGGGCCTCGTTCATCGTACGTGCAATGCCGTTGGCCGGTTGTTTGAGCTGAAGTCGCTCGAGGGTCTGCTGGAACTTCTCACGATCCTCTGCGGCTTCGATGGTATCAACTGACGTACCTATAATCGGAACTCCTGATGACGCCAGAGCCCGTGCGAGGTTGAGCGGCGTCTGACCACCAAACTGAACGATCACTCCATCTGGCTTGATTTGATCACAGATGTTGAGCACGTCTTCGATAGTTAGCGGCTCGAAAAATAGAATGTCGCTGGTATCGTAATCCGTACTTACCGTTTCTGGATTTGAGTTAACCATAATTGATTGAATGCCCATTTCGCGAAGCGCAAAACTCGCATGGCAACAACAATAGTCAAACTCAATTCCCTGCCCGATCCGATTCGGTCCGCCGCCCAGAATCATGATCCGCTTTTGACCATCTTCACGCTGCGGTGTTTCGTCTTCGTCCTCATACGTCGAGTAGAAGTATGGCGTATACGCTTCGAACTCGGCGGCACAGGTATCGACGGCTTTGAAAGTAGCCCGAACACCTCGTCGTAATCGGTCGTTTCGAACCTCGAGTTCCGTGGATTCGGTAAGGGTCGCAATTTGCCGATCCGAAAATCCGGACTGCTTGGCAAATCGCAGCAGATCATCGCTGAGCTCACTCAACGGACCGGCATCACGAATCGAGTCTTCGATCTCCACCAGATGAAACAGGTTGTCGAGGAACCAAGGATCAATGTAAGTCAGTTCATAAATCTGCTCCATCGTCATGCCCGCCTTAATGGCATAACGCAGGTACCAAACCCGCTGCGGATTTGGCCGCGACAACATGGCTCGAATATCATCCAAACCTGGCTGCGAAGTTGTCCCCCAAAGGTCCGAGGCGTCGCATCCAAAACCGAAGCGACCGACTTCCAAACCACGCAGAGCCTTTTGGAAGGATTCCTTAAACGTTCGCCCGATCGCCATGGTTTCGCCGACGCTTTTCATTTGGGTCGTGAGCGTCGAATCGGCTTCGGGGAATTTCTCAAATGCGAAACGAGGAATTTTGGTAACCACATAGTCAATGGTTGGCTCGAAACACGCCTTTGTCTTGCGCGTAATATCGTTCGGCAGTTCATGCAGCCGATATCCCACAGCGAGCTTGGCTGCGATCTTGGCAATTGGAAAACCAGTCGCCTTGGATGCCAACGCGCTCGAGCGACTGACACGCGGATTCATTTCGATCACAATCATCCGCCCCGTATCAGGCTGGATGGCGAATTGAATATTTGAACCACCGGTTTCCACGCCTATCTCACGAATGACTGCAAGACTGGCATCACGCATCAATTGATATTCTTTATCTGACAACGTTTGGGCAGGTGCCACCGTAATGGAATCCCCTGTGTGCACACCCATTGGATC
>CAYYHV010000049.1:22002-24612 GCA_964471695.1 uncultured Pirellulaceae bacterium | reverse complement strand
GTCGACAACGGCTCGGAGCAACTTGAAGAACGTAATCTCTTGTCCGGTTCGAGTCTCCAGCATGGTTTTGCCGGTGGATTCGGCGGTGGTGGATTCGGCGGTGGGTTTGGATTTGGTGGCGGCGGCTTTGGCCGTGGTTTTGGCGGCGGCTTTGGTCGTGGTTTTGGCGGCGGCTTTGGTCGTGGCTTTGGCGGCGGATTCGGCCGCGGTTTTGGCGGATTCGGTGGTCGCGGATTTGGCGGTTTCGGGGGAGGGTCTGGTCCTTCGTTCAGCTTTAGCCCTTCGTTCAACTTTGGTGGCGGCTTCGGCGGACCAGGTGGATTCGGCGCACCCGGCGCACCTGGGGCACCCGGCGCACCCGGTCAGCCAATCTTCATCAGTCAACCTGCACCTACTCCACCCGGTGGTGGGTTCTTCGGTGGGTTCGGTGGCTCAAGTTAGTCGCCCAGCTATTCGAACTTTGGTTAAGGCGTGCGCAATTCTATTGCGCATGCCTTCTTTGGGTTGTGGACGCATGGCACGAGTGGCAGGCGTCAACGCGTTTCACCGCTAAATGGACCCGACTGAGAAATCGCTATGAGTAGTACCGAAACCTGGGAGCGGGTTAACGAACCTGTGGCATTGCATCGCGACTGGTTGCAGGAGTTTTTGTCGGCGGCCATTGGGCCTCGCGACGCTTATTCCTTTGAAACGCTGGGTGGACTGGTAAACAGTAATTACAAGATTCTCTATGGATCGGATCGTTTCTTTTTGAGAATCGTCACGGGGAGTGTGCAGCACGCAGAGAAAGAGTTGGCCTTGCTGCCTGTATTGCAGGAACGTGGCGTACCCGTTCCAAAGACCATCGAGTGCGGGCAATTTGAGGACTATCCAGTCGTTTTGCAGGAGTGGATCGAGGGCGAATCGGTGAAGTCGGTTCTTGGGGAATGCTCGGCTGAAGAGGTGCAAGAAATTGGCGAATCCGTTGGCGAGACAGTTCAAAAAGTCGCGGCGATCAAATACCGCCAACATGGTTTTCTTGATGAGCGTGCCCACGTCGCTATGCCATTCGGTCTCGATGAGGGTGGCTATGCCCAGTATATCACCGAGGCGATGCGGATCGCCTCAAAGGCAATGTGTCAATCGACGGTTCAGCGTGTTGAAGACTTTGTGCGTGCCAACGTCAAATACATGAACACGATCTCCGGGCCGGGCACTCTGGTGCACGGTGACTTTCATGGAAACAATATTCTTGTAGGCAAAGATTCTAATCAACGTTGGCACGTCACTGGAGTTGTAGATTGGGAATCCGCTTTCTCTTGGAATTCCTGTCATGATTTGGCTCATGTGCTTCGTCGTGACATGCCGCAGAAGGCGGAATTTGAACGCGGTCTTCTGCAAGGGGCGGGGCCGCTGGTGCCCGATGATTGGCCAGTCATCCGCGACTTGGTTCAGCTATTGGGTTGGGTCGATAAACTTGCTGCAGAGGAGAGTCGCACTAACGTCATTAATTCGGCGCGCTGCGCCATCGAAAAGATTGCCTTGCACATCTGCCGATCAATTGTCGATCCAACCGCTGCGCGTCGTTGAGTTCGGCAATGATGACATGCAGTCCCCCGAGAGATTCGACGTTTTCTCCGAGTTTGATGTCGGTGCCACGACCCGCCATGCTCGTCGAAATTGTAACGTGACCAGGTTGGCCTGCCCTCGCGACGATCTCGGCTTCACTGGACTCGTTTCGCGCATTAAGTACGCGATGCCCGATGTTGGCGTCCTGAAAAAGCTCCGCGAGCTTTTCCGATTTTGCGACGGATCGGGAACCGATTAATACCGGCCGACCTGTTTTGGCAAGTTCGGCGACTGAATCACGAATGCGAATCAGCTTCTCCTTCTCGCTGTTTGTGAAAACTGTGGGCTTCGCTCGCCGCAAGCATCGTTTTCTCGTCGGAACAGAGATTACCGACAGTTTGTAGACTTTGCGAAACTCGCGAGAAGCGGATACTGCCGTTCCTGTCATGCCTGAACGTTGCGGGTAGGAAAGGATCAGGCTCTGCAAAGTCACCCTTGCCGCAGAGGCAGTTGGGATCGTGATCTCCAATCCCTCCCGCGCCTGGATCGCCTGATGCAGTCCGTCCTGCCAGAATCGTCCGACGGCTAGTCTTCCCGTGTTTTCGTCGACGATCGTGACTTGGCCATCGTTGACCACATAGTTGCGGTCTCGAAAGTAGTTGCGCCGAACTTTGATGGCCCTTTCAATGTGCTCGTACTGATCAACGGCAGCCAAACCCGATACGCTTGAGGTTGCTGCAAGCTGCCTCACAAGTCGCCGACCGTCTTCGTTTAGTTCCACCTTTTTCTGGTGTTCGATGAAACGAAAATTCTGGCCTTCGCGAAAGCGATCCGCACAAGACGCAGACCAAAGAAACAATTGAATTTCTTTTTCATTAGAAGCCGATGTTTCTGCACCAATAATCAATGGCGTGCTGGCATCATCAATCATGATGCTGTCGGCTTCATCCACCAAAATGAAGTTCATGGGGCGGCAAACTGGCTCCACATTGCGCCGATTCGAATCAACTCCGCTTTCCAGTCGGTTTCGTTTGATCCATCGAGTCTTCATCCGGTCACGCA
>CAYYHV010000049.1:6434-21992 GCA_964471695.1 uncultured Pirellulaceae bacterium | reverse complement strand
TTCGTTTGTGGACTCGTGCTGTATGATCCCAACGGAGATTCCTAACAACTCAAAGATGGGCGACATTTCCGTACCGTCGCGTTTTGCCAGATAGTCATTGGCAGTTGCCAGGTGCGCGCCCTTTCCTCGGAGCGAATGAAGCGCCAAGGGTAGTAACGCAGTCAGCGTTTTGCCTTCGCCCGTCGCCATCTCCACGATGCAGTCGCTGACGAGATGTGCGCCGGCCATCAATTGGACATCAAAGTGGCTCATGCCCACCGTTCTCTGGCTGGCTTCCTTAATCAGTGCGAAGCAAGGGACCACGAGTGAATTCAGGGATTCGCCGCTCTGGGCTCGGTACTTGAGTTCCAGCCACTCATTGCGCAACGATTCGTTAGAAGCCGCCGACAGACGGGCTGTTCTAACTCGCCAACCCACCAGTCGCTAGCATTGTCAGCGCTGGTTTGCTGGCAAAGGCCGTGTTCAACAAGACCAATGCAAGAAAAGACAAGAATGGCGATGGAGCGCAGGAAGCAAGCATCGATACTTAGCGTTCGGGTGTTCATATACCTACCCATCGGCTACCCGCCGCAAAGTGACAAGTACAATTGATACCACCCGCATGGGTTGCTTATGACCCCCAGATTGACAGCGTTTTGAGCGGTTGAATGCCACCGCGTCGCGGCTTGCGATAGCAAGTCTTAAGTCGATGGACGCGGTGCTTCGCTTTGTTATTTGCCAGCCGCGATCAGAGTGCGACTTCGATTGTTCAGCGAATTGTGGGGGAAAGCTGCCTGCCCCCGGGTTTTTGGGTCTTGGGTACAAAGCCCGGGGATTTTTCGATTTTCCAAGTCCACGACGCTGAGTCGATGTCGCCGGCTGAACGATGCCTTGTGCCGAGGGGTGCCAGGAGCGGATAGACCTTACCTGAATTGTATTTGAAACGCGTTCCAACGGCATCCGTCTTGATGTAGACGACATAGTCAGAAGTAGTACTCCAAAGAACACTGTTGGGTTTTCCCATGACGACCTTTTGCCCATTATTATTGGGGTCTTCCAAGGTAATGTCTTTGGGGATACGCCCCGTTAGAGGAAACCACTTTTGAAGATTGTGAGTGTCAGCCATGGCGACTTGGCCGATATAAAATCTGTCGTTGATAACGTCCGTCAGCCACTCGACTTGTAAAGATTCGGTGACGGTTCCGTCCGATGCGACCTTAATCAGGCGATGTACTTTTCCATGTCGATCGCCAGTACTCCCGGCCGGCACGCCGCCTGAACTCGGGTGAACGATAAACCCCTATTCTTCAATAACGAATTCCTCAACCGTACCTGGCTTCGTCATATTGAGAAGAGTGAAATCAGTCTCGTATCGGTGATGATTACCAACAATCGGACGAGCTCCTGTTGCGGTAAGCCGCAATGACAGTGCGTACCCCATGTCGGCAGTTGTGATATCGCTGTGGAGGATGACGTTGCAATTCTCATCGGCGAGGAAGACTCCGCCGTATGTCCAATTGCCAGTGTCTAGCTGAACGAACTTCCAAAGCAATGGTGGGCTACCGTCGGCTTGTGCGGCACAAACGTTTATATGCGATGGGGTGACTGCGACGACTTCCAAACCTAGACTTGGAGAAACCCAGCCCAAGAAAAGAGCGAGATAGACGAGAGTACGCATGTCTTGCCTCCACAATATGGTTTTCGGCGCTAAGTATTCTGAATCCCTATTGCGCCAACTGCATGGACTCCATCGTATGACTTGATGATGACTCTCGCAACCAGAAAGCTATCGGAATAAGGCGAAAGATATTCCAACTACAGATAGACTCGGCGATTGTAGATATACCATTCTGCAACCAGGACAATGATCGCCAGAACGAGAATCCAGCGCCATGCATCGCGTCGAGTCGTTTCGAAGGTTGTTTCGGCTTCGACACGATTCCAAGCCGTTTCGAATGCCTCCTGAGGAATAATCGTACTTTCCGTTTTGTCGAATAGATTGACGGAGAATCGCTTCTTCGTATCTCCCGACTTGAGTCCGACGTCGTACACGCCGACCGAATCCGTATTCGTGTAGACGTAGGTGTTGTTGCGATCCCGAGTGACTTTCTCGCGTACGCCTTGTGGGGAAGTCACGTTGATCGTGTCGCCGGCTCCGTCCAATCGAAGCGGGACGGGCGCACCGGGAAGGACGGTAAGTTGATCGTTGGAGCCGCCTGCGCCCGCCAGGTATTCAAGCATGTTCTTGCAGAACAGTGGGAAGCTCGCTCGAATCGGCCAATCTGTATTCGGAGAAATCTCTCCTGATTCCGAAGCCGTCAGGATGGCGAAGCCCATGACGGCATCTTCAAATCCCTCACGGGGAGCAATCGAAAGCAGCGGACCACTGTCGCTGTCGATGAGTATCTGAGTCCCCAACGGGCCTTCCATCGGTACGGCGTTGACGATGCGCACGTCACCGAACGCAAGATACTTCATCATGGGATGCGCCACTTCGACGTCGATGATCGTCGGCCCAGCAATGGCTTCGCCAGCCGTCCAGGTTTCAACCGGCGGTTTGCTCGCCAGGAATAGCGTGTTGCAGCGCGGCATTTTTTCCGGAGCGCAGCGGTCGTAAATAATCAGATCGAACTTGCCTTCGCTGGCTTCGGTGATGTGCTCTTCAGCAGCCAATCCCCCAGGATCCATGGCGGTCACATCGGCCAGCTTCGTTGCGCTGCCGGTTCCGAACGCCAATTCGAGTGCATCGTTTCCGGGGGTTACCAGCAATACGCGGGCTCGCCGAGCCCGATTGATGGCCGCGAAGGCCACGTTGTCGGCGCTCAAGTCATCTTCTTCGGTGATGCCGACCTTGAGAATGCCCTCGTCGATCTTTTCGAACGAGAAACTTGTCCCTTTGGTCTCTCCAGCCGGTATGGCAATCTGACTTGCATCCAACAACGTATCGTTCAGATTCAACGTCAACTCGATCGTGACGTCTTCGCCCGAGAAGTTTTCGACTTCGGCGAAGGCCTCCATTCGGTCCGGTCGGTTGGGATTCGGTTGAGCGCTGAAGGCGGCGATCGCCAGGTTTTTTGCGCTGGCTTTGCCGATAGGAATATAGACGGGGTTGAGATTGCCCCATGAGAACTCCGGAACGCTTTTGAACCCGCCGTCACTCAATACAAAAACATCTGCCGGCATGGCATCCGCCGCCGCCACGTCTCCAGCCGACGTGTCTCCGGATCGTCCCGGGTTGGCCAGTCCAGCCGCGACTCGCAAGGCCTCACTGACATCGCTGGTTCGTTGGGTTGGCTTGATCTGCGCCAAGCGATCTCGGAGCAGTCGTTTGTTGGTAGTAAACGGTTGCTCGACTTTGGCGCGATCTGAGAAACTGATCACCATCGCCGCATCGCCGGGGTCCATCTGTTCAATTAGCGCATTGACGCGTTGTTTGGCTACGTCCATGCGCGTAGGGGTCTCGTCCGTCGCCGTCATGCTGGCGGAAGCGTCGACGAGGAAGATCAGTCGATTCTGCAGCTTCTTGCGGCCAATCCAGCTGGGACGCAAACAGGCGAGCATTAGTAAGGCAATCAATAGCAGTTGCAGGAACAGCAACAAGTTCTGGCGCAGTCGCTGCCAAAGGCTGTTGACGTGCATGTCTTCGATGGTGCGACGCCAAAGGTAGGTGCTGGGGACTTCCAGCGGCATTCTTCGCAGCTTGAGGAAGTACAACGCCACGATGGCTGGCGGCACAAGGCACATTAGCAACCACTGCCATGGCGCAAGCATGCTCGTAAACATATCGGTCATCGCACCAAACCCCGCTGCCTAAGGTAACTTCCAACCATCTGTTCGACTGGCACTTCCGTGCTGGCCAGCACGTAGGACATGCCGCGTCGAGTACAAAACTCACGGGCTCCGTCGACGAAGGCCGCGAGCGTACGTTCGTAACGATCAAGCAACGGGCGACTGGCCGTGATTTCTGCGATGTCCTCGTCTTCACAATCCACAAGTTTCAAGTCGCCGGAAATGTCCGGATGAATCTCTTCATCACTCAGCACCTGAATCACATAGACATCCAACTGCTGAGCCACAAGGTAGCGAAACGCAGATTCATATCCGTTCTTGTCCATCAAGTCGCTGATGAGAACCAGAATGCCTTTTCCCGAGTTGCGTAACGCAAAGTTCTTGACGCCATCCATCAGCGTCACGTTTTCGCCGCCTTCGATACCGTCCAGGTAATTCGTCATGCGCCAAAGGCTTTGACGGCCACGCAGGACGGGGCCGCGTGCAGCCGCAGTGGCTCCAAACGACTCGACGCGAACGCGATCGGCTCGGCACAACCCAATGAACCCAAGGGCGGCCGCCAATTGCTTCGCATACTGAAGCTTGGTCGGGTTTCCAAAATCCATCGAGAGGCTGTTGTCGATCAGCGTGTAAAAGTGCAAATCCTCTTCCTCCAGAAACAGCTTGAGGAAGAGTTTGTCCAATCGCGCGTACAGATTCCAATCGATGAATCGTAGATCATCGCCTGGTACGTAGTTGCGAAAGTCAGCGAACTCGACGCTCTGCCCTTTGCGACGGCTACGTCGTTCGCCCTTCATGCGGCCGCGAAATATCTTGCGGCTGACGAGCTCCATGCGCTCTAACTGCGCAAGCAGGGAGGGCGGGAGGAGCGGTTCGTTCTCTGTTGTTGGTGCGGCCATATTGGAACCGGAAAAGGAGTGGAGTCGTCACATTGGAATTAAGTACAACTTTGCGAAACACATCCGCAAACGATTGGGCTTAACTCGATGCAGCGGAAGCCGCGGAGGCTGATCCGTCTTTTTCCGGGACCGCATCCAGGATTTGGAGCAGTACCTCATCCGGCTCGGTGCCTTCCGCCTGTGCCTCAAAATTCAAGACAACGCGGTGACGCATTGCCGGCAAGTAGACTCGTCGCACATCCTCAAAGCTGACGTTGTATCGACCTTCGAGTAGGGCGCGCACCTTGGCGGTCAGCGCCAAAGTCTGTGCACCACGAGGACTGGAGCCCCACCGGAGATACTTGTTGGTAATATCTGGGGCGTGTTCGCCATCGGGATGCGTCGCCAGCGTCAGCCGAACGAGATAATCCTGCACGTGATCCGCCAGGATGACTTCGCGTACGAGTTGTTGCCATTGAACGATCTCGCGACCATCCATAACCTTTTCCGCCTCGACGCGAATATCACGAGTCGTACGATGGACGATGGTGTTCAAATCTTCTCGCGACGAGTATCCCACAACGAGCTTGAAGAGAAAACGGTCGAGCTGAGCTTCAGGGAGTGGGTAGGTACCTTCTTGTTCAATCGGATTTTGCGTCGCCAACACAAAGAACGGCTTGTCCAATTCGTAGCGAGTGCCGGCAGCCGTGACGGTGCCTTCCTGCATCGTTTCGAGCATCGCGGATTGTGTTTTTGGAGTCGCGCGGTTGATTTCATCCGCCAGACAGATCTGTGTGAAGATCGGTCCCTTCTGGAATTCGAAAGAGCGTTTGCCGCTGGGATCCTCGACAATCATATTCGTTCCAAGGATATCCGCCGGCATCAAGTCGGGCGTAAATTGAATGCGTGAAAAGTCGAGATCGAGTGCCGTCGACAACGTTCGCACGAGCAGCGTTTTTCCCAATCCTGGAACGCCTTCGAGCAGACAGTGGCCGCCCACAAACATACACGTCAATACACCATGAACGATCTCGTCATGGCCCACGATTACCTTGCCTACTTGTTCGCGGAGCGAGTTGTATCGGTTCTGAAACTCATCGACTCGTTGTTGCATGGATTCCGCAACGCTCATAGTGGTTCCTTCTCATGGGGATTTATTGGGGTGTTTTCTATCGGGTGTCGCCAAAGCGGACGGCCCACCGATTCCAGGTCGCCTATCGGTCATCGTTCGGACGACGTTGATCTTTGCGAAGCGCCTGTTGTTTGGCTTTCATCAATCGAGTCGCAAAATCGTCTTCTTCTTTCGCACCAGGACCCATGTCTGTCGTCTTCACATCGCGACGCACATCCGTTGGAGCCGCCGTGGCGCCTTCATCGAGTATGGAAGTGTCAATCTCCTGATCGGGTTCGGGTTCAAAGCGAGTTTGGGCACGCCGCTGATCAATCGTTTCCGTGACCGCAGCCTTTCGACTGCGCAGTCGATTCATGCGCTCATCCGGTTTGGCTTCGGGTTCACGACGCAGGATCCAGTCACGGGCGCGGGCAAGGAATTTGAACAGCCAGCCAAATTCTACGGCGACGCGGCGAATAAATACGTCGCCAAAGAAGATGCAGCTGGAGATCAGTACCAACCATGGCCAGATGTAATTGCTGGAAACGGTGCGAGCCACATCACGTCGGAAGGTATTCGTTTCCGGCGGTAAGGCGACAATGGTGTCTGTTAGTGATACAGGAATGATCTGCCCGGGAGCTCCGCCTTTGGGCTCAAGAGAAGCCAGGCTTTCGAGCAACGCTTGATTGGTTTCCCGATCCCGAAACTCTTCCGAATAACCGATGTTCATTCCAGTACGAATCGGCGGTTGGCCTGGACCGGCGTTCAATGTCAAGAAGTAGCTTCCGCTGCGACCTGCTTCGAACTCGCCAACATAACGGCCCGGTGCAGTCTGCCGGAGGCTGACTCCTTTGGCGTCCATTGTAGGATCTACGAGCGCGCCCTGGATATCGAGGAAGTTCAGGAACTCGTCATCCTTGTCGAGTGCATCAACAACGACTTGGATGCGTCCATCTTTCTGTTTTGTCGATACGACAAAATTGCCCGTATCGCCTGACGGTCGCATCGCCCAACGCATCAGTTGTGTGAAAAACTTGTCGTACGACTCCCAAGCCGTCCAATCTGCGGTCCAACGCTCACCAGCATCCGTGGTCAGAACGGCCGTACGTCCCAATCCATACTGCCAGGCAGCCATCAATGTTGCGTTCTCGGTGTTGACGGGATAGGGCGAAAGGAGCGGGACTTCGACCAAGGGGCTTTTCTTGACGGTGGTCATCACAAAACCCTTAATGGGAGGCATCGAGTCGATACCCTGCATGACTTCGTGCCAGCCACCCTTTTGCGGTTGGAGCGTGCGTTCGACGACCAAAGGCCGAGCCACTCGACGAGCCTCGCGTTGATAGATTCGTGGCAAAGCTTTGGGGTTTCGCACGACGTAGTATTTTCCGCCGGTATAAGTCGAGATGCGTCGCAGTGGCGTACTTCCTGCAGGTCCATGGGTTCCGACCGCCACGGTACTGATCTTCACGCCGAGCTTTTTCAATCGAGAAAGCACACCGCCCGACGGGGGTGAGGGATCGCCATCGCTAATGATGATCATGTGTTTGACGGCAGCCTGCTGAACCGAACCGAAAGCCGCGGCTGCGATCTTCATGGCTGGATCGAAATCCGGCATATCACCGGGCACCATGCGATCAATTCGCGAAACCATGCGCGGCCGATTCCCGCCGACGCGAATGAGACCCTGCGGGCGTCCCCATAACCAGGCTTCCTTGAACGTCGAGCTATCCCAGCTCACGACGCCACAATAATCCTGCGGCCCCAGTGACTTAAGCGCCTCACGCCCGATGACCTTTTGCCAATAGTTTCCTTCGGCTAATTCCGAGGCGTGCATAATCATGCAGAGCGCGCCCACGGCCTGCACCTTGGTGTTGCGAATCTGAAAATCGACTGGCATTGCCTTTTCGAGTTCCGTGTTGGCCCAACCGCCCGCACCATAGCTGTTGGGTCCGCCCAGCATTACCAACCCACAACCCATTTGCTGCGTGTTGCGAACCAGCATGCTGACTTGGTCGTCTGAGAAATTGGACAGGTTATCCGCGTCCGTTCCACTGCTGCGGGGAACGTTAGCGAGAATGACGGCGTCGTAGCGTTGGAGTTCAGCCAAACTGCTGTAGAGCTGATCACTGTATTGAACAGTGACTTCGAGATTGTTGGCTCGCAGGCGTTCGACGAGAAAACTAAACTCACCGGTTCCATCCGGATTGCGATTTTCCCAATCTTCAATCAGAAGGATGTGGCCCTTGCCGCGAACGTAGGTGAATCCGGTGGCCTGATTGTTCTGAAGCAGCAGGTCGTCTTCCGCGTTTTCCGGCGTGAAGGTGGCTTGGTATTCCCAGAAATCCGGTTCCTCAATTTCATCGGTGAAGCGAAGAACCCGTTTACCCTGCTCCAGGATGACTTCCGGTTCATCCAGGGTTTCTTCTTCCGATCCACGTCGGCGAACCAGTTTGACTCGCCCTTTGACAATCCCCGGATCGTCTTCGGTTGCAGGCGTCAGATTGTTCAGCACGACGGTTGCATCGAACGGTTGGCCTTTGCGAATGTCTCCCGGCAAGGCGACTCGTTCGACCGCGACTTCGGCGCGACGCGAAAGCTTGACGGGTACCACGTCGATGCTGACGCCGTCCGCAGCCAGTTGTCGAGCGATGTTTTCGGCTCGCCCCACGTTCTCATTGCCATCGCTGATCAGAACCAGTCGATGGGACGAGTCCTCAGGGAAAGTCGCTTGCGCCAGCTTCATTGCCGCTTCGAGATTCGTCGCATCCACGCGGAGATTCGCAGCACTCTCCAGTCGTCCGTAGAGTGGCAGATCGTCGTCCAGCGGGGGAACTTCAATGTTGGCTTGTCGCCCAAAGACGATAACACTGGCTCGATCTTCATGGGCGTCATCGCGGTGCTCTTCGACTTCTTTCACGACATACTTCAGCATCGCTTGACGCTGGTCGGTCGGAATGCTGGCCGATTGGTCGAGCAGGTAGATCACCGTCAGCCCATCGTTGGTGCGGAGCAATTGGACGTCCGCCAGAGCGAACATCAAGAGAGCCAGCACGAGGCTGCGGAACAGCAGAGCGAAAATGCGGCGATACGAACCCAGCCCGGACAGGCTGCGAAAGCTCCACCCCCACATCGCAATCAACAGAATCACGAGTACGGCCATCATTAGTGGCCACCACGGGTTGTCAAACGCCAGCCCGAATCTGTCCATCTTATTGCCCTGCTAATTGCCAAGTAACTGTTGTAGTATCTTCACTTCGCTCACACGTTACAAACGAATTCGCTGAACTCGGTGATTGTAAGTGTCAAGGATATGTAATCGCCCGCGGCTGTCCCGGACCATCGCCCAGGGATTATGCAATTGCCCCTGCTCACGGCCAATGTTCCCCCAGATTCCAACCGACTGGCCATCGAGCGTAAACTTCTGCACGCGATGGTTGCCCCATTCGCAAACGTAAATGTGCCCTTTACCGTCAAAGGCCAGATCGTAGGGGTACTTGAGTTGTCCGGGCTCGGTACCTTCTTCGCCCCAGCATTGTAGTTGTATCGCCTCGTTACCCGTGGCATCAAAAACCTGGATGCGGTGGTTGCAGGCGTCGGCGACCCAGATGTGATCGTTCTCGTCGATCGCCATATTCTGCGGGCGGAGGAACTCAGCATGTCCATCTCCATGACCGCCCCATTGGAAAAGGAATTCTCCGTTCTGGGTAAACTTCTGGATGCGGTCGTACTCGCCGTACTCGGAGATGTAATAGTTTCCCTGCGAATCCTGAATGGCATCGGTGACTAAGCCGAATTCTCCCGGCGCCTGCCCGAGCGTACCTCCGAGAATTCGATCGTTGAGCAATTCTCCTTCGGGCGTGTAAACCAGCATTCGGAAGTAGTGTGTATCGGCGACGAGCAGGTTGCCGTCGTTGTCCATCGTCATACCGGTCGGCCGCCCATTCTCTGAGATTGGCGTACGCCAGCCGCGAAGATAGTTGCCTTCGCGATCAAAGACTTGAATTCTGGCCGTCATATCGACGATGTAGAGATTGTCGTCTTTGTCGATCGCCATCGCCCGTGGTTTTTGCAGTCGACCTTTAGAGATACCGCGTCGACCCCAGATGGCTTCGACTTTGCCCTGCCCTTGATACGATCCTGAGCGAGCCAGCAGAATCAGCGGAAAGCCGGCCATAACGAGGATCACCAATCCCAACAGAATTGGGATTAGTCGAGATTCTCGCGGCGGTGAGGATTCGTTTTGGGTGGGGATTTTCAAGGGAGGCCCATGGCGTTCAACTTGTCATTTGGAAGCTGAACTTATTTTAAAGGCGGGAACGTGCTATCTGTAGGGTCCAAGTTGTCACAGTTTACCCACCATGGTAACGCCTGGACCGGGTCGCTCGCTACTTGACCAATCGTCGCAACGACCACTAGATTAGGACTTTACGCATTATGCGCATCCGTTGGAGCTGCTAAAAATCAACGCGTTTTTTGCGTTGTTTACGAACACGGTTCGTGATTTTTCACTCAATCTCGAGTAGTCCACGGGACTTGGACAGCAGCCTATGCCACCCATCGTCATCGACGTCAGAAACACCGAAGATTTGCGCGATGTAGTCCATCGAGCCGTTCAGGCCCTTGTCGAAGGGCAGTTGGTTGTCTTCCCCACCGAGACGGTTTACGGCGTTGCTGCCAGCGCTTTGAACCCCGAAGCCATCGAGCGCTTGCGGCATCTCAAGTCTCGAAAGCCGGATCATCCGCTGACTTTATCGCTCAAGAGTGCCGACGATGCTTGGGATTATGTCCCGGCCGCCACTGGATTAAGCCGCCGATTGGCACGTCGCTGCTGGCCGGGCCCCGTGACGCTGGTTATGGAAGATAACGACGCGGACAGTCTGCTCCGGCGACTGCCCGAATCCGTGCAAAAAGCTCTCAGCCCCAATGGCACGGTGGGAATTCGCGTTCCAGCTCACGAACTGGTACTCGATGTTCTCGATTTACTGGCTGGACCCATCGCGCTCACCAGTGCCAATCGTGCGGGAGAACCGGCAGCCACCACGGCTCAAATCGCCTTGGAAACGCTCGGCGATGACGTACACATGATTCTCGATGATGGCGAAAGTCGCTTGGGGGAAGCATCTTCCGTCGTGCAGGTATCTGAAACGGAACTCAAAGTCCTCAGGGCTGGTGTGGTCAACGAATCAACGCTCAATCGACTGGCAACATTTCTGGTTGTTGTGGTCTGCACGGGTAACACTTGCCGCAGTCCCATGGGCGAAGCATTGATGCGAAAAGCCATCGCCGAAAAAGTCGGTTGCAAGAATGAGGAACTGGAAGATCGCGGTGTGTTGGTGATGTCGGCTGGAATCGCAGCCATGTCCGGTGGCCGCGCCTCAGTCCAATCGGTTGACGTCATGAAAGAGCATGGATTGGATATTGACGATCACGCATCCCAACCAGTGACTGATCGACTGGTTCGCCATGCTGATATGATTTTCACGATGACTAATGGTCATCGCGCCGGCTTGTTGGCTCAGTGGCCCGAAGCGGCTCCAAGGACTCATATGCTGTGTCCCGATGGACAGGATGTGTCTGATCCGATCGGGGGACCCATGGAGCTTTACGCTCGCTGTGCTGGCCAGATTGGTAAAGCCATCAACGATCGCGTTGCAGAAATGGACCTTAAGCTGCTGTGTCCACGAGTCGATTCGGACGGATCCTCGTCTGATAATTCTTCCAATTCGTAATCATCGAAATAAGGAACCACGTTCGATGAAAGTCGTCATCGGTAGCGACCATCATGGGCTTGTGTTGCGGGAAAAAATCGCCAGTCAGCTCAACGAGCAGGGGCACACAGTTCAGGATTTGGGAACCTGCAGCACGGAAAGTGTGGACTATCCGGATATCGCCAGCCAGGTAGCCTCCGCAGTCGGCGCCGGCACGGCAGATCGAGGAATTCTCATTTGCGGGTCAGGAATCGGCATGGCTATCGCAGCCAACAAGGTCAAAGGCGTGCGTGCCGCCCCTTGTTATGATGAACGCACAGCCGTCATGAGTCGCTCTCACAACGACTTGAATGTGCTATGTATGTCCGATGATATGGTCGGGCATGGACGCAATCTTCGCATAGTGGACCTTTGGATGAATGCCGAATTCGAAGGTGGACGACATCAGCGACGAGTCGAAAAGATTACGCAACTAGAAGGCTGATTTCCATGCTCCAAGAAGTCTTGTTCGATCTTGCTCTGCTTGCTCAACGTGACGACGCCGTGAATCAGTGGTTCGAGAAGAACCCGGTTGCCATGGCTTGTTTGTTCGGATTCCTGGGGCTTGTGCTGCTTTTCTTCGGAGTCACCGGACTCATGTCGGGCTCTGCACGCGGGAAGTGGGGGCGACAGCATTCTGGTGGCACGGCATTCGTTATCAGCCTGGTGCGAACCCTCATCGGCGGCGGACTAGTCGTGTTCGCCATCTACAAGCTGGTGACCGGCGGCTAAGCGGGTATTTTCCAGCGGTGGACGGAAAACCTGTGAGCGGCTAGCGCCTCGACACTCACAAAACGAGAAAGATTGGCAGGAATCAAGCCTTGCGTCGCGGCTTGGCTTGGCGATTCTCTCCGTCAAATGTCGAACGTGATTTCGCCGAGTGCGTAGCATGTTTTCCTCAACCGTCACACATTCTCAGGAAAAATGTCAGCACTGCAGTCACCGAACGGTCCGCTCATTCCGATTATGCAGTGTCAAAACGCCGGTTGTACCGGTCGTTTCTGAAAGGCAAAAAGCGGCTTCACAAAACCATCCAACTAGGTGTGTCGGCGTCTTGATGCCACCTGAATCGTTGATAGAGTCGAATGTGTGGCAACACTCATCAACCCACACGGGGGTCGAACGTTGTCCTACATATCGCGTGAGAAATGCATAACTTTCAAAGAGGGTACCGCGGGATGCAAGGTCCGCATTGGAATCGCAAAAACGAACCGGACGAAGTCGACCAACTGATGCTGAACGCTCGGTTGCGAGATGAACTCGAGCCATTTCAAGACGAATCGACCGATTTGGTCAACGTCAAGGAAATGCCGACTTCGATGGAAAACGAATACCTCGCCTCGATGTTGGCGTGGGAACGGGCTCCCGTCCTGCCCATCGCGCAGTGGTTTGAACCGCGTCTGGAGCTTCCACATCCGGAAACGCTGTCGGAGTCTGAGCTCAACGAGACGCTTTGGCAGACGATTGATCAGCTTTACGACAAGCAAATCGTTCTGGACTTTACCGGACACCTGTCTGATTTTGAGTTGTATTGCTTGATCCTGCGAGACATCTTGCCATCGCCAGAAAAGAAGCTTGGCGTGTCATCACGTTACCTTCACTGGCATTGTCTTGACCCCAGTGATGATCCAGACACGTGGTTGCGATACTACGCATCCAAAGAAGAACGAGCCGGATGGGAAGAAGGCACGGGGCAGCAACTGCCGCCTATGGAAGCTCAACCCTTTCCGCGACAGATGCCGCGACGCTCACCGTGATCTGGATATCAGTCACAATATCTCTATCTTTTCGCCGTAAATCGAATTCAAATCGGCGGAACTAATGGCTTATTCTCCCTCGCCGATCGTGTGGGGAGTTGTCGTCTACTCGGGCTGGTTGATCTCGCCCGTTTCGTGCATTAGCTGTTGAGCATTCACTTGCGGTGTCCACCCAGCCTTGGGCTTATGATGGCTTGGCGCGGCCAAGTAGCCGGCTGACGAATCCGGTACATGCATCCAAGGCGAGTAACGCAAACCATGGCGCGAATTCGAACCACGTAACAACCAGATCAAAGTACGTGGCTCCGGGATAAGTCGTCCCGCCGACGGCCGTGTCTTTAAAGTGATACGTCAGCCAGAATCGCAGGTAGTAAGCAAACAGGGCTCCGCTCATCAGCCACCAAACGCGACTGCGCGCGAACGGAAGTAACGGCAGGACCCACGACCAATACCAGGGATTCTGAGTTGGACATAACAAAAAGAACCATGCGACTGTTAGGAAAGCCATCTCGAGATAACGTTCTCTAGAGTCAGAATGGTCGTCGATTCGTCCAGCTTTCCAGGCAAACCATGCTGCCAACCCACAGAACACTACGCCTGTGAGGAGTCGTGATACGGCAAATGGGACGCGTTTGGGTTCTATATCGAATTTGGTAATCACCCATTCATTGAGTTGCCGCTGCCAGCCATCCGGGACCACCGAAAACCAGGGTCGGTAATCTTCGTGAATGTCTTCTCGAATCCTGACGTTTTCAATCGCGATGAGAAACAGGAAGTCGTTCATCTCCCAGCGGCTGAGAAATGTTTTGAATCCTTCATCCGGCTGAATGGTGACTTCTTCTTTCTCTGAGCCGAGATATTCAGGTGGAATAATCGGCAGCATGATCAGGAAGGTACTGACGAGAAGTACGACCCCTGGAACCAGTGTCTTTTTCCATCCAAGTGACTGGAGGCTGAGGGCGAGAAACCACAAGGCAAATGCGATTGGGTAGAGTTTGGCCCCAATGGCAAAGGCGAGCGCAATGGCCGCAGCGACTCCCCAGAACAGTTTCCCAAAACCAGATTGCTTGGCTGCCGCGTCGACACGTGGCCTGGCCATGCGGATACCAAAATAGATTGCCATCGTTGCCAACAGAACGGCCATCGAATCGAGATGTCCACTGTTCGCCGTTTCTTTGATCAGTAGCGGGCACCACGCATGCAGAATGGCGAAGCCAGCCGATTTGCCGACTTCCAACAAGAGTAAGACGACCAAGGCCGATGTTGCCAGCTCGCACAAGATCAGGAACGATCGCATACTGTTGACGCGAGTCCTGAGGTCGGCGCTGTTGGGCGTCAGGCGATCGACAAGGGCGAATCCCAGTTGGCTGGTCGGCGGATAGACCGTGGGAACGTCACCGAAGTGAATTCGATCGAGCGATTGTTTCAAACCGGGACGCGATCTGGCCATGGTCACAAGTTGACTCAAATCATCGGGCAGATCGGGTTTTCCAATGGCTCGGCGAACTTGGCCGGGTGGATACTTGAAGGGACTGACGCCATTCGCTTGGACAGCGCCGTCCCAGAGATAGCGATAGATGTCGACTTCCTGAATCGGCTCGGACCACATCATCACTCCGCGAAACAGAATCGCAGGAATGAAGATCAACGCCAGCAGCGTGATGCCCATTTCGATCTTCGTCGCAATCTGTGTTGCGATGAGGTAGACAACAAAAGCAGCCGCGAAAAGACTGAGCACAAGCGGAATGGGCCGCAGCATCTTATCCGAGCCATACTCGAAATAGCGGCTGAGCCAACAGATGCCCACGTAGATGCTAAAGTTGGCGATCGCCAGCACGATCAACCACGTCTCGCGGCTTAGCTTCGGATTTGGCTTGACGTCATTCTTCTTTTGACTCATCGGCATTCGTCAATTCGTCTCAGCCAACCCGACGACTGCCAACCCGAACACCGTCCAATCCTTCCGACTAGCGAGTGCCCGATCCAGCGGGAGCAAACGCACCACCCGCTCCGTTGGCAGGCGGGATATAGCTGGTCGGCGGAGTCGTGTAGATGGGACTTTGGGTGTTAGCTTGTGGGAGAGTGGGGGCTTGATACTGATAGGCTGGTTGTTGTTGGTACGCCGGTTGTTGGTAGGTTCGTTGCGGGTAACCGTAGGGTTGTTGGTAACCACCGTAACCCGGTTGCTGGTAGCCCTGGTACCCACCGCCAGAACACCCACATCCTCCGCCGTACGGTGCGAGGCTGGTTGGAATCTGGCAGCCGGTTGTCGCTAGCAATATTGCAGCGGTCAGTAT
>CAYYHV010000049.1:2073-6340 GCA_964471695.1 uncultured Pirellulaceae bacterium | reverse complement strand
AATCCAATCTGGATTTTGGGCATTTCGCAATCCTTTGTGTTCGTATCGTGCCAATCCTTGCACGGCCTCAGGCAATTCGAGGGGAATTCATACAGACAATGCTCATCATGGTCAATCAAAGATAAGTCGTCTGTGGCGCACGCTACATGTGTAGGTGAAAGTCGACAATGACAGCATGCATCGCGAACCAGTTGGGGGACTATCCACGCATGCACTGCCAGAGCATGCTGATGCGGTCGCGAGCCATCTGTGGAGTCGAGGATGCATAGGCCATGCGATCGTAGAGTTGCACCAAATAGGATGCTGGTGCTCCCATCTTCGGGAACTTCTTCGCCAATCGTTTCGCGAATTCAAACGGCGTTTCGTCGATGCCTCGCGTACATCCGTGCTCGTGGGCCCACGCTTCCAAAGCCAGAAATGTGTATCGAACAAGATCGCGATCCGTCATGGATTTCCCGGAACTCGTTGGATCGGAATACGCGGCAAACGGCTTACGTTCGGGAAGTTTTTCAGTCGCGGACGAGTCGTCGTCCTTGTTCTCGACGACTTTCTTGCCACCGAACAGGGCTGATAAATCAGCCAGGAATCCACGAATGGCCGCCAAGATCGGTCCGGCGAAACGATAACAAAACCAAAGGACGGCCAGGACTATCACCAGCCAGTAAAGCAGCTTCAGCAGCCCTGATAGTCCTCCGCCAAGCTGCTCCATGAGTTTCTGAGGCAGCTTCGCGACTTTCTCGGCAAGCTGGCTACTTTGAGACGGCTTGTCCGCGCCCTCACGTTTCGATTCTCGATTGTACTCGTCCGAGTCCTCTCGATCTGAGTTGCCTCGACTTTTGTCATCTTGTTCGTCTGAGTCGCCACGTTGCTCATTCCGATTTTCATCGTTTCGCGAGCGCGAAGGGTCTGACGAATTGTCCTCGGACGGGTCACTATTTTGTTGGTCGCCAGGCGATTCGTTGGATGGGGACGAATCCTCTTGCGACGGTTTGCCTGATTCCCCGCGACCCTGATTGTCGCCATTCTTTTTCTGCTCCGAATCGCCGTCCGACGTCGAGCGTTCGCCCTCGTCCGAAGCTGCTTTCCGCTCGCTCTTCTCTTTCGTAATTCGATCCGATTGGACGGAACTCTCGCTGTCGTGCTGATCACCATCCTCGGAATCAGCCCCGTCTTCTTTTAGGACTGCATAGCGGCTTGAGCGGTCCAGGTCACGAGACCCGATGGCTTCGGTGAGCGAGTAGGCGGGGCGAGGTCGAGGAAGAAAGCTGGCCACTAAGAGTATTGCCAGAACAATTCCGCCAGCCCCGACTGCCCAAGTCAAAGCCATCTCCGTTGGCATTTCCAGTTTGCGCTGCCGAAGGTAGCGACGAATCCCAAGGAAGCTGGTCGTACCCAACAACGCCATGGCGCTGGCCACATAGACTAATAAGCAGTGGAAGGCCGAGCGCCGCGCGGCCGTATCGCTGTTAGCAATCGCCCACTGCCCAATCCCAAACAGCGGCAAAGTCGCCAACGCAAAATAGATCACCCACAGACCGGGCGAGTGTGGTCGGCGTCGATTCTTCAACCAGCGATCCCAAAGATTAGCCCACGTTTTCTCTTCTTCTTTGGGCTGCTCTTCCGTGTCATGTACCGTATCACGACTGAGCGTTTGATCCGGCGAGAGGTCGGCCGCATTCTCGGATTCGAAACCAGCCGATTGGAGCAGACCGCTACTCTCGGCTTCTTCGGCCTCGTCGATGAGCGTGCAATCCCAAGTCAACTTGTGCGCAGCCAACCAGATAAGCGCAATGATGAGGGCAGTACCCAATCCCGATGTATCACTGAATCTCCCGACCGTCATCCAGACGGCGCCGGCCAATGCGATTCCGTAGATCGACGCCTGCTCTTTGCCTTCCTCGATGGAAATCCGACCGATCAACACGGCTGCGAAAATGAACAGGCTGAAGATGTATCGAAGTCGCGAGTCGTAGCGGCCATCGTAAAACGCAGTCAACAAGAAGAACACGAGACTGCCAACCAGCAACATGATGAGCGCTGGAGTGATCGCGATCACCAGATAGTCTGCGAACGTCGGTTGCTTGCGTCGTGCCATCGAGTTACCCAATCCCCGATGTCGCGAACTTGCGGCAGATCGTCATGATGGCCGACTCGTCACGCAGGTGACGTATGCTGATGCCCTGCGCCAACAGAGGTCCGGACAAGTCGGCGAAATCCGTCGCTTCGTATGTGTTGATGATTGCCGTGACCGCCAATCCACGCGTTACGAGGCTGCCCAGCGCGATCGCCGTTTGTTCCGTCACGGTGGGCAGGATCGCGATTACCGATGCGTCACGCGGGATTCGCGAAGCCGTCTCCATGATCAGGTCGGGGACCGACATGCCATCGGTCAGCTCCAGTCGAGCCAGCGCCTCGACGATTTGCATTCTCGTAGCCGCACCCCGTGCCGTCGGTACGATAACGGGGCGCAGTCGTTCGCTACGGTCTCGCATCGAGGCAACATTGCGCATCGCCTGTCGTGTGCGTGGTGGCGTCGTCCAGCCTTCGGTATTGATGCGGTCGACAGCGTCACGACCATTCGAGATCAGGCCGACTTGTTGGCTGAGTTCGTACAGTGCATTTGCCAGCGACGCCGCGGCTGTGATGGCAAGTTCGCTCCGCAGTGGCTCGTGCCGAGTCGCGTAGGATCCTTTGTGAAAGTCGAGCAACAAGGTAGCGCCCGCCACGGACGATGGTTCGTAGATTTTGCTGTGCAGAGTCCCCGTCCGCGCTGTCGCATGCCAGTGGACTCGATTCAACGGATCGCCGGCTTGGTAGCGGCGCACGCCGGCGATACGAGTCGGATCTTCGAATAGCTGATACGTCATCCGGACTTCACCAATCGGGCGTCGTGAAGCAATATCGTACCCTTGGATCGGATGGACTTCGGGGAATACCGTGACAAACTTCGGTTCCCCCTCGATGCGAAAGCGACGATGCAGCCCGAACAAGTCGCCACTCTCGACGACGGTTGGGCCAATCTGATAGTAGCCTCGTCGATTGCATTGCAGTTGAAAATTCAGATGTCGCGTTTCACCCGGTCTGAGCATCGTCAACATCATGCGTCGCCCAATCACTTTGAGTGAAGGCGGATTGAAAATGATGGCTCGTCGTGGCAGAAGGTCCTCGATCAACAACCATCCGATGGGCCAGCGCCCCGTGTTTGTGATGGCAACATTGACGACGATCGTATCGCCAACTGCGGCTTCTTCTCGATTGACTTCGCGCGTGACCTCGACGCTCTCGATCCACGTTCGAGCCAAAATGCGGCTGAAGAGAATGACCATGATGAGTACGTACATGGCGAACGCAAGCAATCCCATTTGCAGGGCAAAGGCTGCCAGCAAAATCAGAACGGCTCCGACCAACCAACTCATCGCGATCTCCGAATATTCTGGTTGATCTAAACTGGGACGTCGATTGTGGGCACCGCGACTTCGGCTACCACCTCTGAAATGATGTACTCTGCGGTCACTTTGCGCAATCGACTTTCCGGCTTCACGATCACGCGGTGCGTCAGGACGGGGCCGGCGATCCGCTTGACATCGTCTGGTTGGACGTAATCGCGGCCTCTCAGAGCTGCCATGGCTTGGGCGCCTCGGAATAACGCCAACGATGCACGTGGACTGGCTCCCAAGCTGAGGTCCTCCTGCTCGCGCGTGTCGTGCACAATCTTAGCCAGATAGTGTCGGACCTTGGGGTCGACGTGGATTTTGCGTACGGCTTGCTGACAAGCCACGAGGTCATCAGACGTAACAACCGGTTTCAGCTTGTCGAGCGGATGCCCATGTTGGAGCCGCTCCAACATCTTTTCCTCGTCCTCAAGCGTTGGATATCCAAGGCTGAATTTCATAAAGAAGCGATCCAATTGCGCTTCGGGTAGGGGGAACGTCCCTTCATGGTCGACGGGGTTCTGAGTCGCGATGACGAGAAACGGCGGCTGGAGCGTGTGCGTTTTGCCATCCACGGTCACCCGCGCCTCGGCCATCGCTTCGAGCAAAGCTGCTTGGGTTCGAGGAGTCGCGCGATTGATTTCGTCAGCCAGAACCAGTTGGGCAAATATAGGCCCCGGTCGGAACTCGAACTCCGTCGACTTTTGATTGAAGACCGAGGCGCCGGTAACGTCTGTCGGTAACAAGTCGGGTGTACATTGAACGCGTTTGAACGAACAACCGACGCTCTTGGCCATGGCTCGAGCCAACATCGTCTTGGCGACTCCAGGCACATC
>CAYYHV010000049.1:0-2063 GCA_964471695.1 uncultured Pirellulaceae bacterium | reverse complement strand
TTCGCATAACCAGCTGGCCACGGCGAGAACCAGTTGCGGCCGCTTGCCGACGATGACTTGCTCGACATTGGTGATAATTGTTTTGGCGAATGCATTAACGTCCAAAGAAGCCCCCTCTCGCTGTAAGTCCCTGTTCGCCGCTCCATATTACTGTAAGGGTGTCGGTTTTGCCTCCCGTTGCCCAAATCACCGAAGTGTTTTGCGCGTGACGTTGATTTTGTCTCGACATACAATGAGAGCTAACAGGGCATTCTTGGGGTTTTGGGGCAAAATGACTATGCGGTTCAGCGTTCGAGTCTTCTGTTTGGCGATTCTTGGCTGGGCGATGGTGCCCTCCGCTTCGTTGGCACAGCTTCGCATTGTCACCTACAACACCGCCAACGGCGGAGACAATAGTGGCACGACGACGCCTCGATCTGGGATGGCAACCATCCTGGAAGCGATCGGCGATGAGTCGCGAGGTGGGATTTCCAAACCCATTGACGTTTTGTCTCTGCAGGAACAGGCTTCGTCTGCGAGTACGACACGGCAGATCGTAAATCTACTCAATGATATTTACGGTGCCGGCACATACGCGCGGGCGACCATTGATGGCAACACGTTGGGGGCTGGGCGACCTGGCTTGGTTTACAACACCCAGACGGTGGAGTTATTGGGGCAAACGGCTTTCGGTACCGTCAACGGGTCGCGACAAGCCCGCGCGACGCTACGCTACCAACTCAAGCCAGTCGGCTACGGAGCGGATGCGGAGTTTTACGTTTACTCCAATCACTACAAAGCCAGTACGGGTGGGTCGAATGAGAACCGTCGCAATCTCGAAGCCGCGGCGCTGCGGAGCAATGCGGATGCGCTTGGCCAGGGTACCAATGCGATCTATACCGGCGATTTTAATATTCAGTCGTCGTCCGAAGCGATGTACCAAACACTGTTGAGCCCCGGAAACGGTCAGGCTTTTGACCCTGCGAATCGCCCAGGCAACTGGCACAACGCCAGCAGCTTCCGTGATGTCCACACGCAAAGTCCCTACGACAGTTCGTTCGGTGACTCGTCACTGGTCGCTGGTGGCGTTGATGATCGCTTCGACTTTCAACTGGTCACCGGTGAGTTGATCGACAATGAAGGACTCAGCTATATCAGCGGTTCGTACCATACCTTTGGTAACAATGGATCACACAGCCTCAATGATTCGATCAACGATAGTTCGAACAACGCGCAACCGATGAATGTGCTCAATGCGCTGGCATCTACCAGCGACCATCTGCCCGTCGTCGCCGATTACCAATTGCCGGCTCGTATGCAAGTCACACTGGGAAGCATTCCCAGTCGTATGTTGGCTCAGGCAGTCGTGCAGATGCCCGTGACCGTATCCAATTCTGCCAGTGTCGTCTCGGCAAACGGAGCCGACGAGTTGGATTACACCGTGGGCGGCTCGGCCGGTTTCTCGGGAATCTTTTCGGACATGGACTTTCCGCTCGGTGGGGGAAACACGCATTTACTTACCGTCAACACGCAAACCCCGGGAACGAACGTTGGAGTCATCAACGTGGATTCATCCAGTCAGGCAGTCGTTGACGGCGATTTTTCCGAATTCGTCAACTACACCATATTGAATCACGCTAACGCGTCGTTTGATGAAAGCGCCGATCAAGATTCGCTTACGATTGATTTTGGTATCACGATTCCCAACAGCGAACAAACGGAATCGTTTAGCGTTACCAATCTGTTGTCTGTATTCACCGCCGGACTGGATTTTGACAGCGTCATTGAAATCGGCGACGCCGAATTGACGACGGACCTTGCGCCGTTTAGTAACCTCCCAGCCGGGCTGACGAGTAACCCATTCATGGCCATGCTGGACACCACGGCCGATCCGGGGCTGTATTCAGCCACCAAGATTTTGCAGTTTAGCGACGAAGATATTCCCGGTGTGAGCATACCTCAGACGATGAATCTGACGCTGCTGGGCGGAGTCGCTTTGCCCGGCGATGCCAATTTGGATGGGACCGTTGATATTAGCGACTTCAATCTCTGGAACGCCAATAAGTTTGGCCCGAGTTCTGAGT
>CAYYHV010000048.1:12550-24623 GCA_964471695.1 uncultured Pirellulaceae bacterium | reverse complement strand
GATTGTGGGCGATACTGAGACTGAGGGTAGCCTCAAGTTTCTGACGTTAATGCGACAGAAAGCAACGACTCATCGCGGAACGTTGCAAGAGTTGCTGCGCAAGATGACTTCGTCCGAGACGGAGCTAGTTAAGAAAATTGAAGAAGCCAATTCGGACGTTACCAGGCTGACGAGTACCAAGGTGGAACGTCGATCGACTTACTTTGTTGGTCCGCCGACGTTTCTGGGTAAGAAGTGGCTTGAGCTCCCCATTCTGGATGCATTTGGTTCGCCGCTGAAAATTGACAACTTGTGGACAGATGGTCTGATGATGTCCAACGGAAGCTTTGGGGAAGTTCGCCGGTTTGATCGTTGTACGACATGCCACCAGGGGATTGCAAAGACTGCCCCGGGCTCCGCGACGATTCCGGCCTATACACCCGAACAACAGTTTGACATTGTGCTTGCCACACCGTCCTCGCGTCCCGTCGAGTTAGATGAATCGGGCAATCCGCTTCCTTTAGATGTGAAGAAAATCTACGGCGTTGACTTCGCCGAACATGGTTTGGCTGATGACAATGATGTCGCGATCAATTCTCTTGTTCCTGGCAGTCCAGCTGCCGTTGGAAAAGCGATCGCGGATGCACATGGTGGAGACGTCGTCTCTGGTATTCAGGTTGGTGATGTGGTTCTGGCGATCAACGGTGATGAACCGTTGGACGCTGAGGATGCTCGTCAGTATTTGACTGAGGGAGTCGAGTGGGGGCAGCCCATTGTTCTGACGATCCGTCGCGGGCTACCCCAGCCATACACGTCTCATCCGCGGTTGGACTTGTTTGTTGGCTCACTCAGTCCCCATAGCTTGGCCGTTTTTGGATGCACGTCCTGCCACGAAGGGCAGGGTAGTGCAACAGCATTCAAGTTTGCTTCTCATGCTCCAAACAATGTCGAGCAGGAAGAAGAATGGATGAAGGATCATGGTTGGTTCAATAACCACCATTGGATTTTCCCGATGTATCCCAAGCGATTCGCCGAATCGACTTGTTTGAAGTGCCATCATGAGGTGGCTTCACTCGAGCCAAGTAGCAAGTTCCCCGATCCACCGGCGCCGAAGGTTGTCGAAGGTTGGCATGTCATTGGCCAATATGGTTGCTACGGTTGCCATGAGATCAATGGGTACGATGGTCCCGACAAGCGAGTCGGTCCCGATCTGCGGCTGGAACCAAATTACTTTGCGGCTGCTGCTGCTGTGAAAGCCGACAAGAATTTTGCGTCGGTTGATGACTTCGTCAAAGAGATGGCTGATACCGTTGTCTCGCAACCTTTTGACGATGACACGCGTCACGAGTTGCGTCGCTACTTGTTGGATGATAAGCAGTCTGAAGAGCCAAAACTGGGTGCATACTCGCACAAAATGGCTGACGTTTTGGCTGATTTGGAGTCTCCAGGTACACGTCGTAAGTCGGGTCCAAGTCTGCGATTTGTCGCTTCCAAGTTGGGTGACAAGTTCCTGTATGATTGGATTCGCGAGCCAAAGAATTTCCGTCCGTCGACGAAGATGCCACAGTTCTTTGGGCTGTGGGCTCATCTCGACGGTGGCGACTTGGAGCTTGCGAAGTCGTACGAGAAGATTGAGATTCGCGGGATGGTTGAGTATTTGCTCAATCGCAGTGAGTCATTTGAGTATCTCGAGCCGGCAAAAGGCGTCGAGGCTCCGTCTGCTGAACGAGGCAAGCTCGCGTTCGAGCTTCGCGGATGTCTGGCATGTCATCAGCACGAGGACTTCCCCGCATCCGAATCGGTCCAGGGCCCCAACTTGACTGGGTTGGCTGACAAGTTCTCCGAGGCGGCAAGCGCACCGGACGCGAAGAATTGGTTGTACACTTGGATCAAGCGTCCGACCCACTATCACGCCCGGACCAAGATGCCAGATTTGTACCTTGACCCGATCAAGGGGGATGATGGCAAGGTTACCGATCCTGTTGCTGACATGGTGGCTTACTTGTTGGGCGGATCGAAAGGTTGGGAGCCGCCGCAAGAATCCGTGGCTGCTCTGACGCCGGATGGGACTGCACTTAATAATCTGACGTTTGAACATCTCGAATCGACTTTCCCTCGGCGGCGTGCTGAAAAGTATCTGGCGGGTGGGATTCCCGAGGATATTTCAGGCTCACTGAAAGGCGCCGAAGTCGAGCTCGTCGGTGAGATGAATGATCAGAAGAAGTTGATGTACGTCGGTCGCAAGGCAATTGCGAAGTATGGCTGTTACGGCTGTCATGACATTCCTGGTTTCGAAGACGCCAAACCTATTGGTGCGGCATTAGCAGATTGGGGCAGGAAAGAATCTTCGAAGTTGGCTTTTGAGCACATTTTGGAGTATCTGCACCACGGTCATGGCGGAGGGCACGGCGATGCTCATGCCCATGCTGATGGCAGTCACGGTGAAGAAGCTCACGGTGAGCATGGTGATAGTCATGTCGATGGCATGGCGGACGCTGGCTCGAAAGACGACGAGGAGTTTTTCACCGGGCAGATTCAGGCCCATGATCGGTCTGGTTTTATCTGGCAGAAGCTGCGTGAGCCGCGTAGTTATGACTACAAGAAAACGGCGAATAAGAAGTACAACGATCGACTTCGAATGCCACTCTTCCCGATCAGTGCGGAAGAGCGTGAAGCCGTCATGACGTTTGTGCTTGGGTTGGTGGCTTCACCACCGGCGGATCAGTTTGTGCACAATCCGAACCCTCGAGAGCGAGCCGTTGTCGAAGGCCGACGACTGTTGGAGAAGTACAACTGTGGTGGCTGTCATATTCTCGAAGCCGAGAAATGGGAAGTTGAGTTCAATCCGGGGGATGTCTTCACTTCCAAATCGCCCGGTACCTATCCGTTCCTGGCGACGCATTTTTCGACCAGCGAATTGGCTTCATCGAACAAGCCTGAGGCTCGGCGCGGAGTCTTGAATGCGATACTCGAAGGCATGCCAGCGATTCGTAACAGTGACGCCGGTGTGATTGTCCTCGATGAAGAGGAAGAGGAGATCGAGGAAGGTGAGGAGTACGACCCGGATACATTGTTGCATCCGCTTGTGTTGTGGAAACCATCAACATTGGAAGGTGAAGTCAAAGAGGTTGGCGTAACCGTGACGGTTCCAGGTGGTGCGATCAAGAATCGTTGGCCAACTCAGGGTGGCGACTTGACGAAGATGCTGCTGCAACGAGTCGTCGAAATTGAGAAGAAAAGCAATCCGGCGGCTAATGGTACCGAAGCCTATGGTTGGTTGCCTCCGCCATTGGTTGGCGAAGGTCAGAAAGTTCAGACCGAGTGGCTTCACAGCTTCTTGCTTGAGCCGTACATGATCCGACCGGCCGCCATGTTGCGAATGCCGAAGTTTAATATGTCGCCTGAAGAGGCCGGCAAGTTGGCTGACTACTTTGCCGCCAGAGACGCGGCGGAGTATCCGTATGAATTCGACGGTCGTATGTTGGCCAGTCATTTGCCAGCCAAGCAGTCTTCGTTCTCGCAGGCTCACGGCGAGGAGAAGGACCGGCTGGAACATGCGATGCAGATTGTGACTAACAATAATTATTGCATCAAATGCCATCTGGTCGGGGATTATAAACCTGAGGGCTCGATCCGCGCCTTGGCCCCGGACTTGGCTGAAGTCCAAGCCCGATTGCGACCGGAGTATGTTCGCAACTGGATTGCCAATCCGACTCGGATTCTGCCTTACACGCCAATGCCCGTGAACATACCGTTTGATGCGGGCAGCCCAACGCTTGGCGGCGTGGCTCAGGATCTGTATCCAGGCACAAGTGTTGACCAGTTAGATGGCTTGGTAGATTTGTTGATGCACTACTCGGCATACACAAGTCAGCAGCACAATGTCTCGGATTTGGTGGGTCCGGCGAATGCCGCGGCAAAGCCTGAAGATGCCGCAGCGTCGAAACCTGAGCCGAACGAATCGAAAGAGTCGAAGTCGGCTGCGAGTGAAAACGCGAAAGAAACGAAGCCCGAAGAGAAGGTGGCCTTGGCTGACTAAGTCAATCGCCAGAGGGTGTTGATTCGTCATCGTGCATGGGGATGCGTAGGATGACGTAAATGAAACAGCTGTTCAGCTAAGTGGCACGTGTAGTGGCTGCAATGCGAACAGTCAGAGTTTGCCGTACGAATGGTCGGCATAGCGAGGAGTTAAGTATGAGTTATTCAAATCGCAGCGTTGCAATCATCGCCCTTCTGATGATGAGTGGTTTGTCGCAAGCCGACGAATGGGGTGATTTTAAGGGGCAGCTCATCTATGGCGGAGCTCCCCCGACTCCCGTCAAGCTTAAAGCGGATAAAGATGTCGACGTTTGTGGCAAACATAATCTGGTGAACGAATCGCTGCTTGTTGATCCTAAATCGAAAGGTATTGCGAACGTTGTTGTTTATCTCTACCTCAAACGAAGTGATGCCAAACCTAAGGTGCATGAGTCGTATAGCAAGACGGCGAATGCGGAAGTGAAATTTGACAATAAGAATTGTGCATTTACTCCTCGGATTGCGTTGCTCCGTACGACTCAGAAGCTGATCATCGGCAATAGCGACCCCATCGGTCACAACACCAAGATGGCGACGGCAAAAAATGGCGAGATCAATCCCATTGTGCCTGCGAGTGGCAGCCTGACCAAAGAATTTAAGGAAGTCGAACGGCTCCCATGTACGGTTCAGTGCAACATTCATCCTTGGATGCTTGGTTACCTGGTGGTGAAAGACAACCCGTATATGGCCGTTACAGATAAAGACGGCAAGTTTGAAATTAAGAACCTCCCGGTTGGTGAATGGACGTTCCAGTTTTGGCACGAGAAGCCCGGCTACGTTCAGGACGTCGTTCTGAAAAAAGGCGGCAAGCAAAAGTGGAAGCGAGGTCGCTTGGAAGTCAAAATTGATGACGATGGCGAAGATCTCGGCGTGATTGAAGTTCCCGCCAGCGTGTTCAAAGATAAGTAATTGATTGGATGAGGATGATGGCAAAATCGAGAGTCGTCTTTTTTGCGTTGGTAGCGGCGTCCTGCAGCATTGGATGTCGTGCCCGTAAATATGAAGTGCCTAAATCGCCTGACATTGGCAAGGCGATGATGGTTCGCAAGGCATTCGCCGGTGAATCGACGGCTTCAGCGGGTGGCGGATCGACGGCTGCAGTAGCGCAACCAACAGGGTGGGCGACTTTAAAGGGCCGCTTTGTCCTCGATGGCGCGGCGCCGCAGCAGAGCCGACTGAAGGTGTCTTCCGATATGGAAGTCTGCGCTCCGGGTGGCAACGCGCCGCTAAGTGAAGACGTGGTGGTCGGTTCTGGCGGTGGTATTCAGGGAGTTGCGATCTTCCTGACTTCCAAAATTTCAGATGACGAGCCATGGACCCATCCGTCCGCAAAAGCTGGCCAGGGCGGAGAAGTCGTATTTGATCAGAAAGAATGCCGCTTTTTGACTCATGTGATCGGCTTAAGGGCTGGGCAAACCATGAAAATCTTGAACAGTGATCCGGTGGGACACAACACGAACATCCAAGCCAAGAAGAATGCATCGTTCAATCAGATTGTCGCGGCGAATGGTTCCGTAAACTACACTCCGACCGAAGTCGAGAACGGTCCGGTGCCAGTCTCCTGCTCAATCCATCCTTGGATGAGTGCATACATGCTTGTGCGTGGTAACGGCTACTTCGCCGTGACGGACGAGGATGGCAACTTCGAGATTCCGAATCTGCCGGCAGGTGTAGAGCTGGAATTTAAAGTGTGGCAGGAAAAATCGAAATTCATGAGCGGTATTGAGATTGGCGGTTCGCCGGTCAAAAAAGGTAAATACAACGTAACGCTTGAACCGGATGCGACGAAAGAAGTCGCCGTCAACATTCCAGTTTCATTGTTCAACTAATCGAGTCCTCACAAGAAACGCGATGAATACACGCGAAACGACACGAAATGATTCGGGAGTTTCCCCAATGGGAACCAGTGGATACTTACTTGCTTTTGCAGCAATGACATTGCTGGTTTCGGGTTGCGGCGCGCCCATTGCCAATTTCAAGCTAAACAAAGCGTTCATCGACAAGCAGGAAAAAGAAAACGACGTCCAGCTATCGTCGGAGCAGAAGGACGACATTGCCACCATCCTGACGGGGCTGTTTGGCACCCCCGACGAACCGTTCGTTCCAGCAGGAACGGGAATGGAAGAATTGGTCGATGTCAGCAATCTGGAATTGGCGGGTGGCCCGGTAAGTAGTGATCGGCTCGGTAAGGCACAAGGTTTGTATCGCGAACATTGCGTTCACTGCCATGGAACGTCGGGGGATGGGAATGGACCGACGGCGGCTTGGTTGAATCCATATCCACGTGACTATCGTCCTGGATTGTTCAAGTTCAAATCGACACCGATCAGTCAACGACCAACGCATGGCGATCTGAAGAAAGTCCTAATCAACGGTGTAGCTGGGACCGCGATGCCTTCGTTCAAGCTGTTGCCAGATGGTGAAGTCGAAGCATTGGTAGACTATGTGAAATACCTGGCCATTCGCGGTGAAGTCGAACGTGGGCTGATCGAACAGTCGACGGCAGAGTTGGATGAAGGAGACAGCCTGCTTTCCGACGAGCTGATCGAGGACACGAAGGAAATCGTGATGGAGGAAATCCTCGCGACAGTGGTCGGCAAATGGCAGAAGGCCGAGACGATGGTCACTTCGGTGCCGGCACGACCCGATTATGAAGGTGAAGAGCTGTTGGCTTCGATTGAGAAGGGGAAGCAGCTTTTCTATGGGAAGGTTGCGAACTGTTATACCTGTCATGGCGACAGCCAACTTGGCGATGGCCAAGTTGACGACTATGACGCTTGGATCAAGGACTACGCGGCCGACTGGATCAAGGAAACCGACCCAGCGAAGAAAGAGTCGATTCACGATCGTTTGGTCAATCAACTCGACGCTTTGCCGCCGCGAAATATCAAACCGCGAAATCTGCGTGCTGGGATTTATCGAGGTGGACGGCGTCCCGTAGACCTGTATTGGCGAATCCACAATGGAATCGAAGGATCGCCGATGCCACAAGCCGCGATGAAACAAATGCCGACGACCCCCGGGCTCACGCCTGATGATCTATGGCATCTCGTGAATTACATTCAATCACTTCCCTACGAAGCGATGTCGACGACGGGACCAGACGTACCCGTTTACACTCGTTCAAGAATGTAGTTCCCAAATAGACAACAACGACGAGCCTCGTCGGGAGATTTAGACGTGCAGTTGATAAAGTGGTTTGCTCAGCGATTTTGGGCGTTGCTTTTCCTATCCGTGCCAATCCTTGGCGTGGGGGTGTTCGCGCTTGCCGTTGCGGACGTCTGGCCGTTCAAGGGACATTGGTTTCCTGAAGATATTTCGGAACAGGGCTACATCATTGATGGGTTGTTTAACTTCATCATGTACCTGACGGGGGCCATCTTTATTGGCACAGGTATCGCGATGTTCATGTTCCTATGGAAGTATGATGCGGCGCAAAATCCCGAAGAAGTAAAATACATGCATGGCAGTCACACGCTCGAAGTCGTGTGGTCGATTCTTCCAGCGGCTGTGTTGCTGTTCATTGCGATCTATCAGATGGATACTTGGGCTGGTACGAAAGTCATGCGTCCCGACCTGATGCCCGGTTTGGACGGTATCGTGGGGACAGCGGACGACACGGCTACGGTCGAGGTAACCGGTCGGCAGTTCGAATGGCGAATTCGCTACGCCGGGCCGGATCAAATTTTGTACACGCCGGATGATTTGTACACGGTCAACGAACTGCATCTACCGGTTAACGAAGATGCGGTGATTGCGATCAAGAGTATGGATGTGCTTCACAGCTTTTTCCTCCCGAATGTGCGCATCAAGCATGATCTCGTTCCTGGGATGAAGCAGTACGTTTGGTTCAAACCGATGAAAGAAGGAAACTTCGACATCGTATGTGCCGAGCTGTGCGGATGGGGGCACTACAAGATGAAGGGCCGAATGACGGTTGAACCGCGTGCCCAGTATGAAAAGTGGCTCAAGGAACTCGAAGCCGAACAAAACCTGGCCGAATTTACGGCGGCCAATTAGGAGTTAATAGTCGATGAGTACCGCAACGGTTGGACACGGACACGCAGGCGACCACTCACACGAGGGTGGCGGTGTCGGTAAGTTCATATCCACTTACGTATTCTCGCTTGATCACAAGATCATCGGGTTGCAGTTTCTGTTTTCCACTTTGCTGTGGTTTTTGGTCGGTGGATTGTTAGCACTTGCCATTCGCTGGCAGTTGGCTTGGCCTTGGCAAGACATGCCCGTCATTGGGCGCATGCTGTTTTCTGCTGAAGGCGGACAGATCTCGCCAGAGTTCTACACAATGCTCTTCACGATGCATGCCACGGTGATGATTTTCTTCGTCATCATTCCGATTCTGGCGGGAGCTTTTGGGAACTACCTCATCCCGTTGATGATCGGTGCTGACGACATGGCGTTTCCAACGCTCAATATGCTCAGCTACTGGTTCATGTGGCCAGCCTTCTTGCTGATTGGGTCCAGCTTCTTCTGCGCCGGAAATGGTGCCGCAGCCGGTTGGACTTCGTATCCACCGCTGTCTGCCGTGTGGGAGTCGTCGCCCGGTAGCGGCATGGCCCAAACTTTGTGGCTGATGGGTGTTACGTGCGTCGGCATCTCGTCGATGATGGGTTCCGTCAATTATATGACTACAATTATTCAGATGCGGGCGCCGGGCATGACCATGTTCCGTTTGCCGCTGACCATCTGGAGCATGTTTATTACGGCGATTCTGCAGGCATTCGCTTTGCCCGTCCTCACGGCGGCAGGCGTTATGCAGATCACTGACCGATTGTTGGGAACCGGTTTCTTCATTCCCGAGGGATTGATCGTCAATAACTCGGTGCCCGCCAGCGGCGGTGGCCAGCCATTGTTGTGGCAGCACTTGTTCTGGTTCTACTCACATCCAGCCGTGTATATCATGATTCTGCCGGCAATGGGGATGGTGTCCGATATTCTGAGTTGCTTCTCGCGGAAGCCGATATTTGGATACAAGCCGATGGTGTATTCGATTTCCGCAATTGCGGGATTGGGATTCATCGTTTGGGGCCACCACATGTTCGTGTCGGGGATGAGCCCATACCTTGGCATGACGTTTATGGTTTCGACGATGATGATTGCCTTGCCGAGTGCAGTGAAGACATTCAACTGGTTAGGCACGCTCTGGGGCGGCAAGATTCAGTTCACAACGCCAATGCTTTTCGCTTTGTCGTTCGTCTCGATGTTTGTTATCGGTGGATTGTCTGGCATATTTATGGCTGCGACACCTGTTGATATCTTTATTCACGATACCTACTTCATCGTGGCCCACTTCCACTATGTTCTGTTCGCGGGAACGGCGATGGCAGTTTGGGGAGCCATTTACTTTTGGTATCCCAAGATGTTCGGTCGCATGATGAACGAAACGCTCGGCAAGATTCACTTCTTCCTGACGTTCATTTTCCTGAATGGAACGTTCTTCACGATGCATATTTTGGGAGCCGTTGGGTTCCCACGACGGTTGGCTGATCCGTATCACTACGAAACTTTCCGTCACTTGCTCCCATTGAATCGCTTCATGAGTATTTGTGCGATCTGTATGGTGGCTGTTCAAATCGTATTTGTAGTCAACTTTATTGGCAGTATGTTCTTTGGGAAACGCGTCGGGCGTAATCCATGGGGAGCCAATGGGTTGGAGTGGACGGCTCCAAGCCCTCCGGGTCACGGCAACTTCGACTATCAGCCGATTGTGTACCGTGGTCCCTACGAATACGGATCGCCTGAGGTTGAAGAAGACTTTTATCTTCAGACGCAAGCTCCTCCGCCGAAGGATGGACCTCAAACTGCGTAGCTTTGTTTGCGCATGTTGAGAATGTTTATGTCAGCACTTGAAATCAAGCAACGTCGATACAGTCCGTGGCCATTTCGAATGGCCGTGCTACTGGTGTGCGCGACGTTTCCTTTGATTTGGGTGGGTGGCTTGGTCACGACTTACGATGCGGGAATGGCGGTTCCTGATTGGCCAGGCACTTATGGCTACAACTTGTTGCTCTATCCGTGGCAGTCTTGGCTTGCCGGACCCTGGGACTTATTCATCGAGCATGGTCACCGTTTGCTTGGTGCAATGGTAGGCTTTATTGCAATCGGACTGTTGGTGGCGGCTTGGCGTTGCGATTCGCGTCGCTGGGTTCGTATCACCGCGGTGATTGCTTTGGGGTTGGTGATTTTGCAAGGACTACTGGGCGGACAACGAGTTTTGCTCGACGATCGGCGCATCGCTCAAATGCATGGGATATTGGGCCCAATGTTCTTCGCATTCAGCGCTGCAATCACTGTTTGGCTCTCCCGATGGTGACAAACCATTTCTTCCGTCGACGTCACACGAGATGCGAAGACTTATCGGGGTTTGCCTTTTACATGTTGGATCACAGTCGTATTAGCCGTATGTCAGTTGGTTTTGGGCTCTTTCTTGCGGCACGGCGTCGAATACGTCGAAGCGAGAGTGTTTCGCTCCGCGGTTTTGTTCCATGTCATTGTGGCCGGACTGTTGATGTTGCAGTCGCTGTGGATGGCTTGGCGATTGCGACGTACTCAAAAACCTGACCGCTTACGGCTCCCCGCGGCACTGATATCGCTTCTCGTGTTGGGGCAGGTGACTTTGGGGATAGGCTCTTGGGCCGTGAAATACGGATGGCCGATTGTGTTTGAACCCTGGTTCAGCCAGCCAGGATTCCTCGTTCAATCTCAAAGCATGATGCAATCGTTGATCGTGACTGGGCACGTCGCATTGGGAGCATTGATTCTTGCCGTAAGTGTTGTCGTCGCGGTGAAGACGACTCGAGTCGCCTTTGGGTGCGTTGTGGGTGTATCCGTTGGTTCGGAGTATTCTCCTACGATAAGTAATTTTGTAGGAGCCAACGCATGAGCACGACATCTCTTCAGCTCGATTCAAACACAGCGACGAATTCGATTTCGGTGAAGTTGAGCGACTATCTTGAATTGACCAAGCCTCGAATTGCGACACTCGTGCTGGTGACGGTTGCTGTAGGGGCTTTTGTAGCGACATGGGGGCAACCGGAGCCATGGCTGTTGCTCCACGCGGTCTTCGGTACGGGATTAGTCGCTGCGAGTTCGTGTATTTGGAATCAGTGGATCGAACGCGACTCCGATGCTCGCATGCCGCGTACCGCAGAGCGACCAATTGCGGCTGGTCGAGTTGGACGAACAGAGGCCTATTGTCTCGGCTCATTATTCCTGCTGATTGGGATATTGGATCTAGCACTAGCGGTGAACATGCTCACTGCCGGATTGGGTTTGTTAACCTGGCTGCTTTACGTCGCCGTCTATACACCCTTGAAAACGGTCACGCGATGGAACACTTTGGTTGGCGCGATTCCCGGTGCATTGCCTGTTATCATCGGCTGGTCAGCTATGGGACAACCGTTTGACCTTCGCGCCGTGGCGATGTTTCTCATTGTATTTCTCTGGCAGTTTCCGCACTTTATGGCGATTGCTTGGAAATACCGAAAAGAGTACGGAAGCGTTGGGATTCAGATGGTTACCGTGACGGACCCGACAGGGCGCCGAGCGGGCGTTCAAGCTGTCGTTGGCGCCGTAGCGCTGATTCCGGTGAGTCTTGTCCCGGCAATTATTGCTCCGCCTTCACCGCTCTACGCTGCATTCGCCATGGTGCTGGGCGTGACTTACCTGATCACTGCGTATCGATTTTGGCGGAAACGGGACGACGGAAGGGCCCGTACGCTGCTACGAACATCGTTGATATATTTGCCGCTGCTCATGTTTGGGCTGGCCTGCCTTCCACTAATTTGAACAACTGAGAATCCATTTTCGTAGTCGCCCAACGGCGCTGAGAGTGAAAGACGAATCATGTCCGACCACGGTCACGTACATTTGGAGTATCAACCCGCTTTACCTATGCCTAATGGCAAGGTGTGCCTGTGGTTGTTTCTGTCGACGGAAATCATGTTCTTTGCAGGATTGATTGGCACTTATATCGTATTGCGATTTGGTGCACCTG
>CAYYHV010000048.1:11411-12540 GCA_964471695.1 uncultured Pirellulaceae bacterium | reverse complement strand
TCACCCCACGATGTGCATATTGTCGAAATCCTAGGAGCGATCAACACGTTCTTTCTGATCTGTTCCAGCGTTTCGATTGTGCTCTGCCTCGAATCGGCAAAGTCAAACAAGACGGGCCAAGCCAAAATGTGGATGTGGATAACATTTGTGCTGGGATGTGTCTTCTTGTTGATCAAAGCATACGAATACAACTCCAAGTTTGCCCACGGTATTTATCCCAAAAAGCCACGCAGCCTCATTCATGAGAAGCCGAACCTGTACTATGCCTCAGCCGTCCGCCAAGAAGTCGGCAAGACGCGAGCGGGACTTGTTGCTCAAGGTGATGAGAACGGCAAGCTTCCCGACGATTTGCAGGCTAGAGTCGACTCGTGCGACATGGTTCTAAATGGCGTTGTGAAATGGGCTGAGATGAACGCTGCAAGAGCCACCAACACGGCTGATCGCCAAGAGGCCTTGAACGGATTGGCAGATACGATTTATCCGATCCACGGATCTCAGGAACGGCTGAAGAAGCTGCTGGAAAAGGAATCTGCGGAGCTGCCTGGCCAGCTGGCTGCTCTCGAGGCTGAGTTTCAACAGCTCACAGCGAAGCGGGACGAAATCGCCAAACAGGATAATCCGTCAGGCGAAGAGTACTCTGCGGTCGTTCAACGGTTGGATATTGTTCCCGTTGAGTTGAAGATGGTCAAAGATCGCATGGCCACGATCCCAGTCTTGATGGAAGAAGAATCGCAAAAAGGTTTGAATTATCGGTTTGAACATGAAGGCGGTTTTCGACCTTGGCTGACCATGCCCATGATGATACCGGGTGGCAACATGTGGGCGAGTACTTATTTCCTGATGACGGGCTTCCACGCGTTGCACGTTCTCGTGGGACTGATCGTATTTGCGCTCGCGTTACCAATGCGGCTGGATAAGAGTAAAGCCAATTTCATTGAGAACACCGGATTGTATTGGCACTTTGTAGACCTTGTTTGGATTTTCCTCTTCCCATTGCTTTACCTTTTCTAGGTGGCTTTGGAAGTAAGCAACGGACCACCAGCAATCAAGATTCAAGTTAGACAAAAAATATGAGTGATCACGCACAAGCGCACGGCAACGACCACGACGATCACAGTCATGGTGGAAC
>CAYYHV010000048.1:0-11401 GCA_964471695.1 uncultured Pirellulaceae bacterium | reverse complement strand
AACTGGGCAATACATTATGGTTTTTCTTGCCCTTTGTGTTCTGACAGGAGCTTCGTTTTTCACATGCTCCAGCCTTTGGCCCTTCAAGGATACGCCTTCGATTGGCTGGGCATTTATGCTTGCCGTTTCCTGTACCAAAGCGATGCTGGTGATCCTGTTTTTCATGCACTTGTTGTGGGAAGCACGTTGGAAATACGTGCTCACGATTCCGGCTGGTATGATGTCGATCTACTTGATGCTTATGTTGGTCCCGGACGTGGGCTTGCGGATGCGCAAGTACTCAGAGGAACGCAAGGTCTTCGCCGCTGAAGCCGTCGTACACGAGGATCATGCCCACGCGGTTGATGGGCATGGCGACGCCGGGCATTCCGACGATCACGGTGGGCATGCTTCAGATGCCGATGGCGGCCACTAAGCAATCGTTTTGTCGTCTTTCGTGACCTGACCCGGCACTTCGCATATGGTGTGACCAAGCCTTCGCGTTTGACTCTGTCGAACGCGATCGTACGGGGCACGACCACCGCTTACTTGCGGCGCTTCACCACTGAGTTAAGATCCGGGATCACCTCGGAAACTCAATTGGGAGCAAAGCAATGCCGACTCGTCTTCGTCGTTTTTCAGCCATTCTTATTTGTTCATTGTTCTTCTTTGCCGGCACTTCTTTTGCCGAGTCTCCGGGAGCAGACCAAGCGATTGGTCGTTGGGATCTTGAGGTGGAAGGCCCCAATGGAGTCTATCCATCGTGGATCGAGATTCGGAAATCGGGGTATTCAACCTTGGTCGGATCATTCGTTGGGCAGTTTGGAAGTTCGCGCCCAATCTCAGAAATCGTAAACCGCGATGGGGAGTATCGGTTTGAGATCCCTCCGCAGTGGGAGCAGCGCAAACGGAACCTTGTCTTCGAATTCAAAATCGATGGCGAATCTGTGGCGGGAGTCACAACTGCCGCCGAAGGAGATGGACTGCTGAAATTCAAAGGAACTCGAGCACCAGCTTTGAAACGGTCTGGCGAACCGAAGTGGGGGACGCCACTCGAACTCTTCAATGGTGAGAATCTGGAAGGTTGGTCGACTCAACTCAAGGACGTGAAAAATGGTTGGGTTGTGAAGGATGATTTGCTCTTCAACAAAACGCCAGGAAACAACCTCGTCTCGAATCGGAAGTTCAACGACTTTAAGCTGCATGCGGAGTTTCGTTATCCCAAAGGTAGCAACAGCGGATTGTATCTGCGGGGACGTTACGAGGTTCAGATTGAGGACAACTACGGGAAAGAGCCCGAGTGCCACAAGATTGGTGGCGTCTATGGTTTCTTGACGCCATCAACGAATGCTGCGAGGAAGCCTGGCGAATGGCAGGAGTACGACGTAACGCTCATTGGAAGAACGGTCACGGTTGTCCTTAATGGCGAGCGAGTTATCGATCGTCAGGCGATACCTGGGATTACAGGTGGCGCAATCGACAGTCTCGAAGGCGAAGCAGGTCCGATCTTAATTCAGGGCGACCATGGTCCGATTGAATTCAGGAAGTTGACGATTACACCAGCCGAGTGACAGCGTGGTTATTTTTTCTTGGGCATCTCCGAAATCCATTGGCGAATCAGAGCATTGGATTCTGAATGGACGAGATTACGAGAGAGGTTCGGCATGCGGGCTCCGGGGAGCTCCGTCTCGAGGCGAAACATCAAAATCGATTTGTCCGGTTCGCCGGGAACAATATCGTAGCTGCGTCCGCCCGATCCTTTACCGGCGGCGACTGGAGATTTCCAGACGCCGTATTTGGCGGGGGTTTTCTGCGAGTACCGCAAGTCCAGGCCAGAGGTTCTGGCGGTGCCGAGCGGATTGTGGCAATGCGCACAATTGACTTCCAGCCACGCCCGCGCCCGGTCATGGACGGAACCCGCATCAGGATCATCATACGCGATCAGATTGGGGCGTTCTTCCCTAGGGGGAGCTTCCTGAAGTTGTCCCTTCTCGATCCAGTGGTCGATCTGATTGACAATGGTTGTCGATTCCGGTCCCGAGCAATTCAGATTGCGAGCCGTGGGGCCAAGGGGAACGTATTCGCCATCACGGCTGTGGCAGCTAAGGCACTGATTGGCGTTGGGGACTTGGTAAGCATTGGTGTGTTCGACTCCATCGGCACCGACCCAGCTTGCATCGATGATACCGCCTCCCAGACTTAGCTCTGCGTCGGACTGATCATCATTCCAGATGTAAGAATAGCCGTACCAACCCGAATCCTCACGTAATTCGATTCGCGTCTCCAGGAATCGTTCTTCGCTTGATGCGTCGACAGACGCATCAGGGTACGCAAAAGTCTTGGCGATGACGGTTCCCACCGGAAAATCTAGAACGTTGGTGGGATTCCATTGCATTGCCGTGCCCTCTGGCAGGCGGATGAAGCGATGCTTAACTGTGTAGTCGGAGAACAGCGGCGTACTAAGTCGATAAACCAGCAAGTCGTCGGCGGGTTGCCATTTGCCGTCCACGGATTCAAACAGATTCCATTCCGAGAGCTGTCGAGGCGCTTTTCGATAAACCGCGACGGCCGGGTTTCCATTTGGTTGTGGTTTTGCGTGCGGCGACAGTTCGACTTTGTCGATGGCAGCATAAGTTGCTGCGTAGTTCTGAAGATTGCGATCAATTTTGTATCGGCCGAGTGCGTAGTTCTTGACGGAAAAATTGCCGATGTCGATGTTCGCAAACGTGGCGTCTCCGTTATTGCGGACGGATACGCCAAGTTCGGTCGGAAGCTTACCGTCCTTAAATTTCTTTTCGTTGGTGATACCATCATAAAGAATGTCCGGGAACTCACTTCCGATGACCGGTTTGAGTTGGCTACCGAACTCTCCCTGGGGAGCGTAACCGCCTTTGGCAATGCGGTTGTGATGAATCGAAATCGTTTCGGGGTAGGGGTCGTATTTCTTGTCTTTGACTTTGCGCTCGGTAATCAGGAAGCTGACGACGGCGACATTGGCTGTCTTGTGATCCACGATGTTATTTTCAAAAACTTCGACGTTGTCAGTCGACATGATGAACACGCCAGTCCCAGTCGGAACGGTGGACACTATCGTCCCTCTGGGAGCAAAATTGTCGTGGTTATTATCTACGATTTCGTTGTGAAAGACGCGGACATGTCCACCGTTGGTGACGTTCAGTCCTGGTAGGTCGAAAACCAGAATGCCACCGGTATTATTGTGAGCCCGGTTGTTGTAGACATCGGCATGGATGGTATTTTCAATCTCAATGCCTGCCACGTTCTGCGAGGCCAGACATCGCCGAACGATGACATTTCGTGACTGGCCAACATAAATGCCTGCATCCGAGGCAGCGATGGACACACAGTCCTCGATCAGCACATTGGAGCACTCGACGGGGTAAATGCCATAGGCGCCGTTAGTTGACTTTGGACCTCCTGTCCATTCGACTTTGACACTGCGAAACGTGACGTCTTGGGCTCCTAACACCTTCACGCCGTTACCTGCGGTATCTTGGACGGTGAGATCTTCAATCACAAAGGCATTGCCTGTTGCCACGATGCCTTCGCTACCCGCATTCTGATTCTTGAAGGACAGAATGGTCTTGTCCATTCCTGACCCGCGAATCGTCAGATTGTCACAAACGATATTCAATTCGGAAGTGAACTCAAAAGTGCCGGCGGCCAATTCAATGACGTCACCCGGCATTGAATTAATCAACGCAGCTTGGAGGTCGTGCTGACAGTCTTCGGTTGGTTGAACGACAGTGATCTGAGGTTCCAACGCCGAGGGTGGAGGGGCGTCGACGGTGTCGGAATCCTGCGCGTGTCCCACTGAGCCGAGAATAAGCAGGATGCTCAAAAGTCCGTTTTGCAAAAGTCGATAGGTGCAGTGCTTGCGAGATTCCATAGTTTGACTCTTGAGGAACATTTTTAGCCCGTCAGCGCAGCAGCAAACAGCAATGGTAGCCGTAACGGAGATGGTTTGTGGAACAACGCCAATAGTCTCTGACCAACTTGAACGCTCTTCCGGTGATTCGTAAACCAGACCGGTTTGGGGAAGCTGATCAATGGTCCTTCCAGTACGGCCTTCTCAACGCTATCGAGTAGATAAGTGTTGTGCACATTCCCGATTCCACTTCCGACGTCTTGAGGTGTACCACCGCCACTATAGGCTCCCCAAGGGGCGCTGATCAGCCCATAAGCCAAGCCGGACCATTGATTGATGCAGACAGAGCCGTAGCGAAGTCGAGTGATGGCATCGTCTGAGACTTGAGGATGATCGTTGCGAAATGATTTCGGAAAGCTGACCGAACAGCAGAGGGTTCCAAAGACTCGATCGTTTACGAATTCGAAAGCAGCCGCCAAAAATTCCTGCGGTGAGGCTTCGACCAGTGCCGTTTCAATGCAGATGGGTACGAAAGATTCCTGCTCAAACAGCTCAGGTCGTTCTTCGATGTGCTGGTCGACCATCAGCCGATAGGGGAGGCAGCCATTGTCGTCAGGTTCGAACGACTCCCCGGAGAATGTGGCAAATCGCTCATAGGCACCGGGGTAATATGCTTTGCGTTTTGGCGTCGCATCCAGGTGCTTTTGTATCAGAGAGAGGAAATCTTCTCGTTGCTCCCAATCTTTCCAAGTCACAACGACTTTGGTGGCGAGGCAGTTGAACGAGTTATTGTTTGTGATCGAAGCTGCGATATGTTGGGCTTGAGAATCTAGTTCCTTAGCAGAGTATTTTCCCGGAACAATGATCCAGGGTGTGACATTGCCCAACTCACTCGTCACCTTCTTTTTCAGCACCGGATCGTTGTTCAACTTTCGATTTTCGCGACCTTCCGGCTCACCCCAGACAATAGCATCATGGGTGGAAGTGGCTCCGGTAACGTGGACGTCGTCAACTCGTTGATGGTGGATCGCTGCCGAGCCAACATGGATGTCCCCATTCAGGATTCTCAGCAAGCCGGCGTCGATCAATGGCCTGAATGCTTGCTCGAAGACGGGCGTCAGGTAGTCGTTGACCGGATTCATTTTCAAGAGAACGCGTTTTCCCTCGAACATGATCTTGTTCAGACTGTCCGTCGCCGGAATAGCAGAGACGTTGCCCGCGCCAAGGATGACTGTAGTCCCGGATGGGGAATCAGCTTTTGCCTGTTCGACCAATTGCCCGTGAATATTGTTGTGGGATACACCAGGGTTCAGCCGAACGTGTGCCTTCAGTCCCATGAACGTCAAGCTGTCGAACAGTCCACGCGTTGGAAACACTGGAACCGCGAGCTGGTCGCTGGGTAGCGATCGTGGGCGACCGGGGATTTGAGGGACGCCCGTCTTCTTGATGTTGGTCAGTGTCTGAGCCGTTAGAAAAAGTTGGCGAGTCACAACGATTGGGCCAGTGAACAGATCTTCGGTCGCGAAAGGTGTGTTCGCGGTGCCCTTGGCTTGGTTTGCCAAGTCTGTCCATTGCGGCGAAACTTCGACGACCTTGTCCATGCAGGCTTGGCAAAGTCGAATTCGCTCTTCGAGTGGAATGCTTGATTGGTGAAGCCCGTCCAACGCGGCATCCACTCTAGCGTCCGTCGCAGTCATCGACATTCGGTTTCCTTCGCCTTCGAAGTCCGTTAACTAAACTAAAACGGAGCGCCAACGAATGATCGTGGCGCTCCGCTTGGAGTTTTGATTATAAACTTTTGGCCGCTTAGCTGCGACGTCGAAGCCCGAACAGAGCCAATCCGGCGAAAAGTGCCAGAACCGACGTGGCGGGTTCCGGAACGGCCGCGGCTCCGCTATCCGACGATTGGAACTTGTTCGCATTCCAAATGTTGAAATCAGAAACGTCCGTCGAGCCATCACCGTTGTAGTCACCACCGCAGAATCCGGCACCGCTCTGGAATTTGTTGGCGTTCCAGATATTGAAATCGGAAACGTCGATCGCTCCACTCAAGTTGCCGTCAGCTGGTAAATAAGGTGCATTGATGTTCCCATTTCCAGCTTCTACCAGCCATGCGTCCAGATCGTCACGATTCACCACACCGTCACCGGTGAGGTCGAACGAAGCCGTATTGTTGCCGGCCGCAATATCAGCAACCAAGGCGTCAACGTCGATACAGTCTACCGAGCCATCGTCATCAAAGTCGGCGTCGACGGCGACGACGTCAAGCGATGTGGCGGTTACGTCATCCCACACGCCAAGGATTTCGAGACTGGTGCTGCTTTGCGAAGAAGTGATCAATCCGGTAAGACCTGGGTCGGGTCCACGTGTGTCATCGAATCCGCTGACTTCTGCCAGTAAGGCTCCACCCGGTTCTTCGTACAATCGAGCCGTATAATCACTTTCGACAGCTTCGAACTCGAGGTAAACCGATTGGTCGAACTGAAGGTTGGGGATGTCGACACCAGCGATTTCGCCGCCAACGGCCAGTCCGTCAGACCGCCACAAGATCAAGCGACTTCCGTCGTAGTCGACTTCAGCAGAATAGAACTCATTGGTTGTCGGGTTTCCGCGCGCAAACACGAATTGACTGTCATTAATGTCAATGTTTGCATTGGGATTGATGACCGCAGTTACTCGAACATCGTCAAACGGATCGGGGTGAATTCCAAAGACGGAAGCCGCCCCGCCCTCCGCCGCGGTCAAAGGATCGGTAAATACTAACTGGTCGTTAACGACACTCGCCGTGGCAGTCGCTGAGGGCATTCCTAGCCCGTCGAAGTTGCCGAAAATCCATGGCTCTTGAAGCCCACCGTCAAAATTGTCCGAATAGTCCGCCGCCGCCGCCGTGCCGACTATCAGCCCCAGACCGACCATGAGGCCGATGCTTATCGCTTTGAAATTCATCCGAAACTCCAGCTAGTTGATGCGAAACTTAGTAGTCCTAGTTTATCAAGACCGATAATGGGTTACCATTATTTTGATAATAGCGAAAAGTTGCTTTGCAGGCTTGGAATGGCCATTTGCCTTGGATTCGATGAGGCACCAAGTTAACTTTGCCGGTTATCTGCGGTTAAAGACGAATTGTATGAAGAATGCCTGACGCACATAAGCGTCTAAGTGCCAGTATAAATTAGTTGTGGAAACGGATTGATCGATGAGTCGCACCCTCACATTTTGGATGGCTTTGTTGTTTGTGTTCGGCGGAGCCATGGTCATCGTGTTCGCCAACCGCAATCGAACGCCCGAGTCGTTCTCGACATCGGTTGCCAAGCCGCCGGTAAAATATTCTCTCGAAGACGGTTTTCAGATGACCGATCAAACCGGGACCGAGTTTGATTCGAAGAGTCTTGACGGCAAAATCTGGATTGGCAGCATCTTTTTTGCTCAGTGCCCAAGCACTTGCAGGATTCAAAATATGCGAGTTGCCGAACTACAAAAGCGGTTTGGCGATAAGGGCGTCGAATTCGTGAGTATCACTTGTGATCCAGAAAACGACACCGTTGCGGCTTTGAAGGATTATTCAAAAACGTTTGACGCAGAGTCTGACAAGTGGCATTTTCTGACGGGCGATCTGGACCTTATTAAGCAAGTCGGTGGTGAGAAGTTTGGAATCACCGTCGACGACAAAGTGCATTCTGACCGTTTGATTTTGTTTGGCAAAGACGGTGGACTGATCGGGACTTATCGGTCTCTCGAAGCCAAGCAGTTTGCCGAGCTGATTGATGAAGTTTCGTTGCTGCTCGGAGAGTCGCCTACCACCGAAGCAAACGACGAAGCGCCGGGTACCGATGTGGCCCCTACAGCCGAAGAGGCTTCAGCGAGTGACGATGCATCGGACGAAGCCGCCGCCACTACGTCGCACGAATCGGCGAGTGATGGTCAACCGGAAACGCCGACTCTTGGAGATCCATCGAAAGGCGCGAAGTGACAGATGAAGCGAAGGATGGCTCAGTTGGAAGTCGTGAGCCGCGGATTGCACTGGCTCGTAAACTGACGGTCGTCGCGTGGATATTGACGATTGTCGTCTGGGGGCTGGTCGGAGCGATGCGTCAATTCAAGGTTGAATTGCCAGCCGGAATCGAGCTGACATTTTTACCCCTAGTGCATGCGATTCTTAACTCGCTAGTTGCGGTATTTCTGCTCGCAGCCTTGGGAGCCATTCGGCGTAAGAATGTTGGACTGCACCAACGGATGGTAAGCATGGCCATGCTGTGTTCGATCGTATTTCTAGCGTGTTACGTTGCGTATCACATTACAACGGAAGAAACAAAGTTTGGCGGAACAGGCACAGTTCGCATTGTTTACTTTGTTCTACTGATAAGCCACATCGTGCTGGCTGCAATCAGTCTGCCATTTATCCTGCAGACTTGGATATACGGCTATACGGGACAGGTCGTGAAACATCGACGATTGGCGAAGTGGGTGTTTCCGGTGTGGTTATTTGTGGCGATTTCTGGGCCGATTTGCTATCTGATGCTGCGCCCCTATTACTAAAACGGGCTAATGCAGCCGAATTTGAGATCAAGAAGCTGTCGCCAGCATGCCGTGTTACCGATAAAATATAGGAACTGAGAATCTCGACTCGAATTAGACTATCGCAATCATGTTTTCAAGAATATCTCGCCACCTGATCGTCATCTTCGTCGCCCTCCTTTGGGTATCGATCGCAGAGGCTTGCCCAACCTGTAAAGAAGGAATCGGGAATAATGCGAATCTGGTTGACGGTTACGGGTGGAGTATCATCTTCATGATGTCGATGCCGTTTCTCATCTTCTTTGGCTTGAGCGCTTATTTCTACTACGAAGTGCGGAAAGCAAATCGTATGCGCGAAATAGAATCGTTGGTCCCAGCCGTTGAGTAAACCTTGGGCTGGCTCTCTACTAACGTCGAGTGGTTGACTTCAGCGAAACCGCATGCCGCCCGTAGTGCCTGCTAGTATTCCAACGGTTCGACTCTACGCATCGTTGGGTGTATCGTGCCTCGGGTCGGGGCGTGGATGGTGCAGCTGGTCGAATCCCAACCACCAACTGCGGGCATAGCGAAACAACCAGATGGGAAACAAGATCGCCACGGCTAGAGTGATCGTGAGAACCTGTTTCGAGGTGAGTGTCGTGCCGAATCGCAAGACGCCGTAGCCCACAGTGGTCAGCACTGCCGTAATGCCGTAGTTGAAATAGATCGCCCCCAAGAAGAACCCGGGTTCGCGTTCGAATTTCAAGTGGCACTCGGGACAATTTTCGTGCATGGCGAAGAAGCCGCGAAACAGCTTGCCGTCGCCACAAACGGGGCACCTCAGACGAATGGCTCGATAGAGTTGTTGCTTGAAGCCCATGGTTGATTTGGCTTAACGCCATCCGCTGTCATAGTTGCCGGGATTGTAAGCGCGATAGCCTTCGTAGCTGGAGTAGGCCAGAAGGGTAAACATAAGGCCCATGAAGAATTCTTGACGGAAACCATAGATGGCAGCCGCGATTGCTGTGGCCACGGAAAGCATCAGCGAATACTGAATGGGATTGTGGCTTGAATAAAGCAAAAACAGATTCCTCGATATTTGTCCGCCATCGAGCGGATAAACCGGCAGTAGATTCATGAGTGCCCAGAGGATACTCACCGCAAGGAACAGAAAGAGGAACATCTCAAGATAGTCGCTTGGCAGTGGACGACCGGCGAGCAACGATCCCAACCATCCAATAGGGTCTGGTACTCCATAACCCGTCAATTTGAGCAAAACTATGACCACGGCGGCGGCGAGCAACTGGGCTGCCGGTCCTGCAGCCGAAATGGCGATGTCGTTCCACGGGTTGGACTCTACTGCAGCGTAGCCACCGTACCGGTTACGATCGGCGACGGCGATGCCACCAAAGTGATAGAGCACGATGTGTGAATCGAAACCGAAATAACGGAAGGCAAGAGAGTGACCAAGTTCATGTATCAGGATGGACAGGAATATTGCGACTGTCCAAACCAGTAGACCCTGCCCACCTGCTGCTTTCCCGTTGATGGGGAAAGTCGCAGCGGACTGGCCCAGCATAAAAGCCGCTAACCAAAACCATGGGGAAGTACGAATGGGAATGCCGAACAGGACGAAATTCCAATCGAATTGCGTTCGGGCTGGCTCACCTAATAGCACAGGTCTCACCTGGGGAAAGGATGGGGATGAAATACAAGGACTTAGTTCGTGCGCGAGTCCATCTTCGTGCTTGGTCGGGATTTGAGAAAGTGGGGGCGAGGCACGGGACTGGACTCCGACACGCTCAACGTCCGGGAAATATACTCGGCGGCTCGCTGCGAGGCGCCGGGTTTTGCGTATTTCGACCGCAGTTCCTGCAATCTCTCGCGGTGGGATTCGTGGAACGCTTTGTCGGACACTAATTGAATGATTCGCTTCGCGATGGATTCGGAACAGTCTTGCCACGTCAAATACTCTGGCATGGGAACCGATTCCGACGATTCTTCGTCCGGATCAAAGTGCTCGCCCGGTTTGCGTTCAATGTCGTCCGCGTCGAGTAAGTTGACGAGCGTAATATAGCGAGCAATCCGAAAGCGATCTTGCAAGCGAAAAGCCAAGCGACTGATCTTATACTGAATAATGCTGGGCTTGGCGTGATAAAGCAATTCAAGGCTGACTGAGCCTGAGCATGCAAGGCAGACGTCAGCCGACTCGATGAGTTCTGGAGTTCGATTGCAATAGACTTCAACCGCGATGTTTCGTTCGGCGGCCATTTCTCGTGCAAGTATCGATTGAGAGTCCTTGAAACTCGCGATCGCGAAGCGGACATTTGGGAGTTCACGTCGGACTTCGTGAATAACATTGAAGAAATTCGGCAGGTTGCCGGTGACTTCCTGATTTCTTGAGCCGGGTAAGAGCGTTATCAACGGCGCGGGATGGGATTGCAGCGATTTGATGAATTGATGATCGAGCGACCGATTCGTGAGTTCGTCAAAATACGGGTGTCCTACATAAAAGACGTTACAACCGCGTTCGCGAAACCACTTTTCTTCAAACGGTAACTTGCACAGGCCGTGGTCGATCAACTTTCGCATCTTCTTGACTCGCCACGGCGCCCATCCCCAAAGCTGCGGGACTCCATAGTAAAACACAGGGATACCGTGAGCTTTTGCTCGACGCGCGATCCACCAGTTGAATCCCGGATAGTCGATCAGGACAACGGCATCGGGTCGCTCGTTGGCAAAGTAATAGTCGGCTCGACGCAAGAGTCCCAAAAAGCGATGAATGTTCAACACGACTCGCAACAGCCACATAACGGCCAACTGCGTTAGATCTTCGTGGAGTTCGCATCCGGCGGCTTTCATTTTCGGGCCGCCGTACCCTACGAAGCGGTACGTATGCTCAGTCGACGCGTTCAGAGAACGGATCAAATTTGCACCGTGGAGGTCTCCGCTGGGTTCGCCGACGGAGAAGTAAATTGTTCTGTTGGCCATCCTGGCGGCTCGCTGAGAATGTGCGACCATTCATCGCGCGAATTATACGCG
>CAYYHV010000047.1:8382-25017 GCA_964471695.1 uncultured Pirellulaceae bacterium | reverse complement strand
AGTCTACACAGGAACGCAGGATGGTTGAACCGACTCACATCACAAAACATGCCGTCAAAGTCGTCGTAATCGGAATTCCCCCTAAGCAATCACGGCTGGATGCCAACAAGAACACTACCCCGACCTCTCCCTACGCATCGAAATAGCGATTCGGCAACCACAAGGCCTCCCCCGAACTACAGCTCATCGTCGGCGTCACACTCGACTTCCGAATACTCCGGTTGCCACAGTCTCACGGCGACAACTGACCGACCAATGACATTTCACGTGTGACTTTGTGAGCAGTTTGTCGGATTACGCACCGACGCGGTAAGCCATATTTCCCAGCGTAGGGTTATCGCGCTGGCATTCACTCTTCGACATCGACACCGAATAGCTCGCCGTCAGCCCAATCAGAATGGCTTCGTCGAGAGCCGTGCATGCGGCCTTCCAAGGAAAGCAAACGTGAATTCAAAAGCAAAAGCCAACGATATCCGATCCGGCCGCATCCTGATTATTGACGACAACCGTGCCATTCACGAGGACTTTGCCAAGATCCTTACTCGTCAGGGAATCGACGAATCGATCAACGAATTGAATGAGCTTGAGGCTGAGCTCTTCGGTGACGAAAATCTCGAAACGATGGCTGGAGCCGACTATGAAATCGAAAATGCATACCAAGGCAAGGAAGGGCTGGAGAAAGTCGTCGAATCTGTCAGCCAACAGAATCCTTTTGACCTCGCCTTTGTCGATATGCGCATGCCACCTGGTTGGGATGGCGTCGAGACAATCACGGAACTCTGGAAAGTCGACCCTCAGCTTCAAGTCGTCATCTGCACCGCTTTTTCAGACTATACGTGGGCGGAGATTGTTGATCGGCTGGGACAAAGCGACAAACTGCTCATACTGAAAAAGCCGTTCGACAGTGCGGAAGTCTCACAACTCGCTTCCGCGCTGATCGAAAAGCGACGACTTGGCGTAATGGCAGCAACCCGCATGAGCGAACTGGAGGAGATGGTTCAAAAGCGCACTGAAAAGCTTAAAGAATCCGTCGAACGAGCGCGTCAAGCCAACCACGCCAAAAGTCAGTTTCTGGCAAACATGAGCCACGAATTGCGAACTCCGCTCACCGCAATTCTGGGATACGCCGACACGTTTCTCGGCGGTAAAGCCGGTGGCAACCTACGCGAAGAACAGCAACGAGCTGTCAGCACCATCTGCAAAAGTGGTGAACACCTCCTCAGCCTGATTAACGGCATCCTCGATTTGTCGAAAATCGAAGCCGGCAAACTCATCATTGAGCAAGTCGTGTGCTCCCCTCGCGAACTGGCCGAAGAAGTCGCGTCCACGATGCATGTACAAGCGGGAATAAAAGACATAGTACTGACACTCAGTGTTTCCGACGACGTACCAGTGATGATTGAATCGGATCCCGTCCGTATCAAACAGGTCCTGCTGAATCTGGTAGGCAATGCCATCAAGTTCACATCAGTGGGCGGTGTCATCGTGGAGCTCACGACGACGACTCGAGACGGTGAACCCAAAATTCAATTCATCGTGACGGATTCAGGAATCGGAATCGCTCCTGATAAAATGGAACTCGTGTTCAAACCATTTCGCCAAGCGGATGGTTCGACGACGCGAAACTACGGTGGCACTGGGCTTGGCTTGACAGTCAGCCGCCAGCTGGCTCAGAGAATGGGTGGGGACATTACCGTCAGCAGCCATCCCGGCAAAGGCAGTACATTTACCGTCGAACTTCCGCTGGGCGAAATCCCCGAGGAACTACAATCGGCTAAACGACGTTTGTCACGCCGAAGCGAAGCCATCACGGATGCCAAGGTGGACGTCGAGAAAATTCGACTGCCTTATCGCATTCTGCTCGCAGAAGACGAAAAGCTTAATCAGCACTTTGTCTCCGTCATGCTGCGTCGCGTTGGAGCGGAAGTCGAAATCGCGGACAATGGACAAGTCGCCGTCGAGAAAGCCATCTCGGCGCGCGACGATGGCCATCCGTACGACTTGATCCTGATGGATATGCAGATGCCTGTCCTGGACGGATACAGTGCCTCGACGAAACTTCGCGAGTCAGGGTACAACATTCCGATCATTGCCTTGACCGCCCATGCGATGGAACGCGACCGCAAGAAGTGCATCGACGCCGGCTGCAGCGACTATGCCACCAAACCCATCAAACGCGAAAAACTCTTCCCGCTCATTCTTCGCTGGGCCGAACACCACGCCACGGAAGCGCAGGGCGCGCTAATGGAATCAGCGACGGCTTCCTTAAGCTGACGAATTTGACACGAAAAAAGCCGTGATGCATTGCTTGCACCACAGCTTAAGCTCCCCCGGTAGGGCTCGAACCTACGACCTAGCGGTTAACAGCCGCTCGCTCTACCAACTGAGCTACAGGGGATCGAATGAATATTGTATCCAAAAGTTGATCGGTTACAGATACCCTTTTGCTTGAATTCGTCGCCAAACGATTACAAGAAAATCCAAATAGTCCGCTGAGACCAATAATGACGGCTAGGCGAGACCCTTAACCGCCTCGTCTAAGGACTTGGTAATCGTGAATTCCTGATCCAATCCAGTGATGCTGAATACTTCGAAAATGGTATCCCGAATATTCGTCAATACGACCTTGGATTCAGCCGCCTTCGCACGCTTACGCAGCTTGATCAAGTGCCCCAGCGCCGCACTGGACAAAAACTCAACATTCTCAAAGTCCAGCACAACCTTCTTGCGTCCCGCTTCAACGAGAGAAAGCAGCTCTTCGCCGAACAACTTGACATGTAGTTCGTTCGTTATTTTGTGAGTCTTGAACCGAACGATGGCCACATCGTCAGATTCAGTCAACTCGATTTGCTGATAATCAGACATACGCTTTTGTCTCTTCAAGGCTCAGCCTAAGGCCGTCGTCGAATTCGGGTTCAACCCAAGAAAATCCTTCGAGGCAGCCGATTGGACGATCCCCAACCCCTTCGTCCAATCGACAGCCGCAAAGGTTATGGGATTTATTCTTATGACAGCCCTCATGAGTGTCAAGCGGCCCCAAATCCAACCCGCTCAGGCCTAGTGACAATCGGCATTAAGAGGGGTTCACGTGTTCGCTGAAATACCTGATTACTTCGAGCCAACGCTCTCAAGAATGGATTTCGCAGAACTGCCGAGCTTGAAGTCGGAAACGCGAAGATTGCGTTCCTTAAAAAACCCCTTTTCCTTGTAAAAGCCATAAAACGATGGCTGGTACTTATCGATCGGCGTCACGTCAGCCTCATCTGGAACCGACATTCCAGTGAGAAAATAAGCTCCGTTGACAATCAGCCGACGCAAGTCCACACATTCAAAATCGACGGATGCACCCGCCGTCGTGCCGAGCACCTTACCGACCTTCCCCTTGGGCGATCTATACTCGCGAAGCCACACAAATGGTTGCATCGGGTCGTTCTTGGGCCCATCAATGTTCTCCGATGCCGGATCAAGAGATGCAGTTACCGCCCCCAACATCAGTATTGTTGCGTTGTCCGGTTTGACTCGCTTGATCCCGTAGATGTCCGAAGGAGTAAACACATCCTTGACGCCCTTGAGCACCGGATGACTGGCGTTCTCCTCAACAACGACACCGCGCCCACCTTGGACTTTGTGTTTGCCATGATGGCTGACCCAGTTATCACCGATTACGTTCGCGCCAAAGTTATTCCAATCAAAGTCGCCATACTTGCTCTTGGTATTAAAAGCATGTGTCGCCGTTCGAAAACCAATAACCGGCTTGGCAGCCGCCAGATAGCGAAAAATAGGTGCCATCTGCTCATCGGGTAGGTTGCGAAATCGAGTCCCAATGATCATCAAGTCTGCGGAATCCAGCGCAGTCGTATGGGGAATGTTCTTTTGCTCGTTGGGATTGATGAACCCATCTTGAGGGTCAATGGAAAACAGAACAGTGCATTTGAATCCATGCCGCTGACTGAGAATCTTGCCAAGCATCGGACAGGATTCTTCCGTACGATACTCTTCATCACCAGCGATCAGCACTACGTGCTTGCCGTTGGCTTTGCCTTTTGGCGCAAAAACCAAATGATCCATCTCGGCGACCGACGCGCTTGCGAGATAAGCCACGATGCAAGTCGCTATCCAAATTCTGGTTCTTTGGTGCATAGTATTCCGCCCGAAGGATTCTGATCAGTCAAGGTTGACCGACATTGTATCCAAGTGATTCGGCAATGGAAATCATTGCCGGCGGATTCAGCAGACTCAGCAGACTCAGCAGACTCAATTCCGAAACTAGTTGTAGCGAATGGTCGATCCGTGCAGACACATCACCGCGCCGACACTTAGGAGCGCCCAACCCAACCAGCGATTAGGCCGTACGACTCGTTTCGGGACGGGACCGGCCGAGAGCAGCACCGGCTGATAGTCATACGGGTTTGCATTGGAAAGCTGCGCCTGACGCTGCTTCTCTGCAATAAAGTTGCTGGCTTCTTGAGTAAGCACAAATGAATCTACGGCTCGGAGTTGAAGCCCAATGAGCATTGCAAGAATTCCAGCGATGATGAACCGATTCCCCATGGTTATTGACCCTCAACGTCAAAAGTCACCGAAGTCCAGGGATTCCGTCCCGCAAATGCTCATCCTGAGCAACGCACAATAAGCTGGCGTATCTCTAGCGTCGACCAAACGAGAGCCATGCCTAAAGACGGTACGTCAAGAGTCGATCTGTGCCGAATAACATGATTGTGACTGCCAACAGCTAGAATGATAAATCCGATCTATCGCGTCGGCGGAGGACTCCCACCCATGCGGTCGAATGCATTTTCTATGACGCCATTTACGGCTTTTTCAAACGCTCCCGTATCAAAGCCGTGCATAAGATGCGCCTTATTTGCCTTCGTTAGTGCGAACGCCAATTCTCGATGTTGGTTCCATTCTTCCAATCCGAACGAGCGAATGTCCACATACAACTCGGAAAATGTCGATGTCACCTTGGGGATTGGGTGCAGTCCATCGTTGGCTCGCACGACATGGTAGTGCAATGACCACCAAACCGCGGCACCACCAAACAGAAACCCCAGAACGAACGTACCCACGCGACCCATTCGTCGTACCCTCCATCAAAATTAAACCTGCCCGTTGAGCGGGAAATGTAGAATCAGGGTCTACAATGAGCAAGATGAGTTGCCGGTATTGCTGGCATAGACGCTTTGAATCGCCAAGAATCCGTATCCCCTCAGCAAGCACTGCTGGCATACAATTCGACAGCAAACACCCCCGTAACCACTGCGTCGATTCCGACGCCATCCGGAGACTGATGAATTGGCGAAAAAGCTAAGAACAACGCAGAGCATTTTTCGCTGGCTGGTTCGGCGCGTTTTCGGATTATTTTACCGCATCCGTGTTTTTGGACATGAAAACGTCCCGCTCGAAGGCCCAGCCCTACTCGTCTCGAACCACATCTCGTGGCTCGACGGCCCCATCGTCATGATGTTGACGAAACGTCCCCTCCGAACGATCGTGTATGCCGGCAATTTTAAAAATCCGTTGCTACGATGGTGGGCAGATACATGGGGCATCATTCAAATTAGCGGCGGACCTAAAGCGATCGTTCGAGCCTTAAAGACGGCCAATGAGGCTTTGAAAAACGACGAAATGGTCTTAATCTTCGCCGAAGGCGGCATCTCGCGAAGTGGGCAGATTCAGTCATTTCGCCCGGGCGTCGATAAGATTATCAAAGGGACGAATGCCCCCGTCGTTCCCGTCTGCATTGACGAGTTGTGGGGAAGTATATTCACCTTTGACAAGGGAAAGTTCTTCTGGAAAATCCCCAAGCGTTGGCGATTTCCGATATCGTTGCACTACGGCAAACCTCTTCCAGAAATCCAATCAGTCAAGGACGTTCGGCAAGCAGTCCAGCAACTAAGCGCAACCGCGGTGAAGGAGCGAATCTTGGAACATATGTCATTACCACATGCCATGCTGCGCATGTGCAAGAAGCGTCGTTTCGTTGGCAAGATCGCAGATTCAAACACCGGAGAAGTCAAAGGGGGCGAACTCCTCCTCCGCACGCTCATCCTGCGCCGATTACTCAAGCGTCATGTTCTCGACCCCAACGAAAAATATGTTGGAGTCCTCCTGCCGCCGTCCAATGGTGGCGTTATCTCCAACATGGCGCTTGCGCTAGACAAACGCGTTGCGGTGAACTTGAACTACACCGTCACGTCGGACGTCATGAATGAGTGCATCAAGACCGCGGGAATCAAACGCGTCCTCACCAGTCGTCAGGTTCTGAGCAAGCTGAATCTGGAGCTCGACGCGGAAATCATTGAATTGGAGAACTTCAAAGAGAAAGTCACCCTCGGTGACAAGATCGCAGGCGCCCTCGGAGCTTTTGTAACGCCTGCATGGCTACTCGCGATGCAACTGGGATTGGGGAGTATCAAACTCGAAGACGAAGCCACGGTGATCTTCACTTCCGGTTCCACGGGAACTCCCAAAGGCGTCATGCTGACTTATGCCAACGTGGCATCCAACGTCGAAGCCATTGAGCAAGTCGTGCACCTGACTTCGAAGGACGTCATTGTTGGCATCCTGCCGTTTTTCCATTCCTTCGGCTACACCGTGACGATGTGGACGCCGATGACTTTGGATATCAAATCGATCTATCACTACTCTCCGCTCGATGCAAAACGTATTGGCATGTTGTGCAAAAAGCACAAGGCTACGGTGCTGCTTAGCACACCAACGTTCCTTCGCAGCTTTCTTAAACGCTGCACCGTCGAGCAATTCAAAACCCTTGACGTCGTGGTCGCGGGAGCCGAGAAGCTTCCTGTTTCCCTATGCGACGCTTTCGAAGAGAAGTTTGGAATTCGCCCTGTCGAAGGCTATGGCTGCACGGAACTCTCACCGCTTGTATCCGTCAACGTTCCGCACAGCCGTTCAAGTTCCAAGCATCAGAAAGACCGCTGCGAAGGCAGTGTCGGTCGCCCCATCCCAAATGTGGCTGCGAAAACCGTCGATCCAGAAACCTATGTGGACTTGCCCGTTGGCGAGCCGGGCATGCTGCTCATCAAGGGCCCCAACGTCATGAAGGGCTACATGAAACTGCCGGAGAAGACGGCTCAAGTCATCCGAGATGGCTGGTACGTCACCGGTGACCTTGCTCGCATCGACGACGACGGGTTTATCCACATTACCGGGCGCGAAAGCCGCTTCTCAAAGATCGGCGGAGAGATGGTACCGCATATCAAGATCGAAGAGATCCTTACCGATCTGATTGGTGGAGACGAAGAAGAAGGACTCAAAGCCGCCGTCACCGCTGTTCCAGATCAAAAGAAAGGCGAGCGATTAATCGTCTTGCACACGGCAATCGACAGGACGGTGGATGAGTTGCGAGCCGGTCTATCCGAAGCCGGACTGCCAAACATATACATCCCCTCGTCCGATAGTTTCATCGAGATCTCGGAGATGCCTGTCTTGGGGACAGGCAAACTGGATCTGAAAGGACTGAAACAAACCGCGCTGGACAAAACCGGATGCTGAACGACAAGTCGTATGTTTTGACGAAGAATGGGCTCCTATTCAATGTCACAGGATACCATCATCCGCCACAATCCGTTTTTGCCAGCCTGAAGTATATCGACGGCAAGAAATGGAAAGATGGATATTCGGCAGCCAAAACTTTCTTATCTCAACACCACCCTGATTTTGTCGATAACTCGGGACAGTACATTTGCGTACCCCACAATCGGATCGCAAAATCTTACGACCCGCAGGAACGATGGCGAGAACTCCTCGCCACCTCAACGCCTTCGCCGCTTCACCAACAGGCGATGGAACTCGCTCGGCAAATCAGCGATAATCTTAGGATCCCACTCGAAGAATTTGCGATCACCGATTCCCTGCTATGGGGCGACGGTCACGCGGCATCGGACATCGATCTCCTCGTCGTTGGAATGGGCCACGCTCAAAAGATTCTAGAGAACGGCGCCCGACTCTATCGGCACCCAGATTTCGCACGCCCCGATCCCAAGGTCATGACCGCGCCTTACAGCCTCGATGTACCCGATTGGCCGAAACTCTTGGACCGCAAGTTTCATATGGGAGCATTTCAAGGGCGGCTATTCAGCCTGCGTGCCATTCGCGACGCTACCCCTCCCGGAGCCCACGAACCGACTCCACCGCCAACTTCACGAGAAATCACATTTACTATCGCCGATGCCAGCCAGTCGCTATTCTTCCCCGCGATCTACACGAACTCAGCAGGGGATGAACTTGTCGACTACTCGGTGGTATATGAAGGCGTCTTCCGCAGTGGTGATGTCGTCCGCTGCCTGATTTCTGAGGAACGCAATCGAGCCAAATCACGATTTGTGATCGACGGCCCGTGCAACATTGTTCAACACCACGCACAATCCCAATAGCGATAACGCCCAACCAAACCGAAACGGCACTGAAACAGGCGATTGACTGATTTTCCCTCTTATTAGCGTGCTCTTCATACCTTTGTTTGGCTTGGGTTGCGGCCCCTTGTTGATTGAGTTGTAACTTTCGGCATTGTTCTTCGACGCAGGCATACGATACTCAGCAAAAGTCAGATTTTCGCCCGCCAAAACATCGCGTGGAAAATCACCATCCACGACAGTCAACGTCATCGCCTCAAGCAACTTCATTGCCTGAGCATTCGTTGCTTCCACTACGTCATTCATCTGCTCGCGATTGATCTTGTCGATTTCACTGCCGCGCAATCCCAACCGCTCGCCGATCTTCAACAGTCCCTTCTCGGTTTCTTCCTGACTGAGACTGAGCTTACCACTCTGTACGGCCACGAGATCAGCCGCGAATAGCTGTTTGGCAGCACCACTCTTGGGCGTGGGATCGCGCTGTATGGGCAGCGAATTTAGCTGATTCGGTCGCAGGTCTTTCTCTGTACCGCCGATGATTCGCAACGGCAGCGGTTCGGTCAAGTTGCTGACGAGCTGCGAGCCTTTGACTTGTCGCACAACAAACTCGTCTGGAATATTTCGTATTCGTTTCGGACCGTCGGTCAGCAAATAAACAATGTTGCGACTGTCACCGCCATTGAATGTCGACAAACGCATTGGGACAACCAACTCGTCCGTCTTGAATCGAAAGCCCATCGCCTGAACGTGCCCGTCAAATGTGGAGCCGACTGGGCGGTCGGGCTTCACTGTCCTCTGCCCGGGCTGAGGTTGCACAGCATCCTTCGATCCAACCTTGGTTTTGACGGCGACGAAACACCACTCCTCTGCAACATATTCCTGGCAAACCGATTCCATCCCGTTCGGAAACCGAAATCCATTTTCGTCCATCCATTTTTTTAGCGCTGCTGCACTGCCCGCCTCGAGCACGACGACGTCGTACATCCCAACGGCTTCGCGACGAACAACAACCACCTCACTTTTCATTTTGACGTCCTGCTTGAACATGAGGCCACGGCGGGAACGAACACCAGAACTGCGGCTCAACGTTTCATAAATGCTGACAACAACCTCGGGTGGGTCGACGGCTGCAGCAATTTGCGGAAAGATATTGTCCGAGACTTTGCGAAGCATCGGCGGAGTTGGGAAAGGGATCAACATCCCAAACTCTTCGACTTTGCCACGATATCCTGGACGAATGACAAACGATTCGATGCCGTCCTTGTAAAACACGTAGGTTTGCTGATCGCCTGTTCGCACAAGCGGCACGGCTCCGCCGCCGCGATAAATTGGCGGTACCATTCCACACGGGTCAGCCGCAGCAATGGCGATCGCCAAGGTCACGAGCAGACTTGCAAACTTGCATGGTGAAAACTTCATAGCAAAACCCCGACGTGTTTAATGCTCATTCGGATAACGATGCAGCTCAATATAGGTCCAGATCGCGCCTGCTTATCGATAGGCTTCGGCGTCACTCAATCCTTGGTCGCTCAATAGTTTCTGGACGGCGTCTTTGCCGGCAACTGCTCCCCAGGCTTTTAGCCATTCCGCAGGCGTCGCAAATTGAAAATTGGGAGTCTGATATCCGACGACCCGTGAAAGCCCTACACTTCGCAGATTGTTGTGAATCTGGCGTTGCAGATCCGATTGATTGTTCTGGTCAGCCCAAACATTCCAGGCGACCAATTCACCAACCAACCTCGATGCTGAATCCTTGTCCCATCGTATCCCTGGAATGAAAAGCGGCCCGCCTTTCCAAGGGACATCATCCGATTTCGTGAAGGTATAAGTTGCGATAACCTTGTCGGCGACTTCCTTGGGATTCTCTCGTGCAATGGCGCCCAAAAACGCTGCGGCCTGACGGCGGACATTCTGATCTTTCGAGCCGGTCATTGCATCCAACAACGCATCGGTGCCCAGCCCCATGATCATCGGTGTCAACGACTCTGCGATCTGCGGAACCTTGATCGAAGTCTGCAATAACTGCTCTGCAGTGACATCGTCCGACGTTTTCAATGCATCTACCAGCCGGACGCTGATGGGACGTCCCAGGGCTGGGAACTTCTGAATCAGCTGCGCCTTTTCAATCAAGGCTGCCGTCGAGCGGCTCATAGCGACCCGAGCCGCAGCGGCCCAGTTACGAACCAGCGACGTTTGGGATTCGTCACTATGAATCTTCAGCAACGCCTCGTCGACATCCAGTCCACCGATCTCACTCAAGGCGACCATCGACCAGCCTCTTTGTTGGATGTGATCCGACGATTGCGCCACCACGAGCAGCTCGGGAACAATTCCGTCCCGTGCTTTCCGCGAGTCAGCGATCTCGACCAACTTCCGGATCGCATCATTCGCCTTTGCCGAATCGGCAAGATTCTTGATCAAGTCACTCGTCGCGTTTTTCCCTTCCTGAGCCGACACCGTAGACACGAGACTGATGGCAAGGCACAGCACTAAGAGCACTGTGGTTGTTGTATTCATGGACTTTCTCATCCGGAATCCAGCCAAACCAATTCCGATGATAGGTAATGTCCAGGCAAAACGAATGGGCGAACGTCGAGGAGCTGCACCGACCGGCTCCAGAATCAATTTGCCTTTCCGGCGATTCGGATTCGCCTTCTTAAGCCGTGCGTTGTAGCGTGCCGCATTGTTTCTGGCAGTAGGCATTTTGTACTCCGAGAACGTGAGGTTCTCGCCAGCCAACACTTCCCGCGGAAAATCGCCATCAACGACAGTCAGCGTCATCTTGGCCAGCAGCTTCATCGCACGTTCATTGGTTTTGGCTACGACTTCCTCCATCTGCTCCCGATTCAGTTTGTCAATTTGGTCGCCGCGCAATCCTAAGCGCTCACCAATCTTCAGAAGCTCTTTCTCCGTTTTTTCCTGTGCCAAGGTGAGCTCGCCGGAATCAACCGAGACAAGATCGGCTGCGAACAGTTGCTTCGCGGCGCCGTTCTTTGGCGTCGGGTCACGTCGCTGAGTCAGATTGCTGCGATGATACGGCTGCAAGTCTTTTTCTGTGCCGCCAATGATACGGAGCGGCAAAGGTTGAGTCAGGTTGCTGACCAGCTTGTTTCCTTTGATCTGTCGCACTACGAATTCATCGGGAATATTTCGAATACGACGTGGGCCATCTGTCAGCAGATAGACGATGTTGCGCAAATCGCCACCATTGAAAGCCGACAATCGCATTGGCACGACCAACTCTTTCGTCTTGAACCGAAACCCCATCGCTTGAACGTGACCATCAAACGTCGAGCCCGCTGGTAATCCCGCTGCAACACGTCGTTGCCCGGGTTGCGCGTCCACCGCATCTTTGGCTCCGACTTTTGTTTTGACAGCCACGAAACACCACGACTCGGCCACATACTGCTCGCATACAGTTTCCATACCATCGGGAAATTTGAAACCGTTCTTATCCATCCACTTCTTGAGTGCACCAGCGCTGCCCGCCTCAAGTACCGCTACGTCGTACATCCCCACGGCTTCTCGATTGACGACTCGAACTTCATCGCGAGCGAGGTTACGGTAACTCAGTCCGGCCGAGGCGCTCTCGGCAGCTGCCATTGGCATCGAGAAATACCGATCGCTGGGAGTTAAGTCGATCACAACTTCAGGTGGGTCGACTGCCGCGGCTATGTGGGGAAATATATTGTCGGAGACTTTCCGCACGGCCGGTGCTGAGGGAAATGGAATCAACATCCCGAACTCTTCGACTTTTCCCTGATATCCTGGGCGAATAACAAACGACTCGACACCATCTTTGAAGAAAACGTACGTCTGCTGGTCGCCCGATCGAACGATTGGGATGCCGCCACCCTGGAAGATGGGCGGTACCATTCCACACGGATCGGCAAGGGCCAAACCAACAAGCAGCAAAGATATCAACAAAGCGATACGGGATCGCAAGCATGTTTTAGTCATCAGTATTCGCCTTTTCTGCGTTTTCGATTTGTTCAAGTTGTACTTTGAGTTCGATATGACCCTGGCAATCGTCTTCACCATTGCTGATCCAAAGTTCCCCCATCCGTTGCCATCCATCATGTTCTGATTGGACCACGAACCATGGCCCTGCCACAAAGTGGACACCCTCCAGTCACAACCGCGTCCAAAGGTGATCCAATCCGACTCGTTTGACGGTCCCGCTGGTAATAAGTTGAGGCAGACGATTCGTCTCCATCGTGAATTCGTGTCGTCGGTCAAGAGGAACGCGCGTCGGCTCCAACCATGTGCGTATTTCGCCGTGCTCATCAATGACACGTAGAGAGATAAAAACGTGCGTCCGTTCCAATTCGCCTCGGAGCTGGGCCTCAACAAGGGGAGCCAGTCGACCGACGCCGTGCTGATTCAGCATGCGCAGAGATTGACGTCCGTAGTAGAGCAACGATTCGTAGGCTTTGTTGTCGGCGTCCAGCGGCCGCTTGGAGACCGCCTCGATGAACCGCAAGAATTCCGGCTTCGTCAACGTCTTCGTTGGATGACGGCTGGCCGCACAACCCGATGCGCACACTTGATCGCCGTGGGCGTGAAAATGAGCCGAAGCGTCGTGCGAGAATTCGTCGTCATCGTCAAATACAATCGGCGGAACCAGTCCGTCGTCCAATTCAGATTGGGTCGGCTTCGGTGGATCCGTTGACCTGGAAACCGAAAGTGGCCCCATAATCGCGTAGGTGGCAAGGGCCGCTGATATCAACAATATTCGCATGGCCATGGAAGAATCTCTTTAACAGTTCCAACCTGTGAGTCGCTATCGTTACCTAGTGAGACGATGCATGTTAGCAGTGAGTTCCCAAAATTTATCCTGAGAGTAACTCTTATGGTTCGATTCGGTTGTCTTGTTTCGTCCATATTTCGTAAGTTGGAGCGATGCGGAGCATTATGCCGCAACTACGCTCAATATTGCAAAAGTGATTTCAATGCCGTTTCCCAAAGCTAAAAAGGATCGCTATCGCAAAAAGCCACCAGGCATGCTTCGATGCTTGTGGCTTACTGAGTCGCTCTGCATACTCATGATCGTTGTTACTTTGGTTGTTTCGTCTCACGCACAGGAGTCGACTTCACCGTCGGAGACTCTTCCGTCAGGCGCAATCGCCCGATTGGGCGTCGTCAACAATCCCCATCGCGGAAGTGCAGTGCAGGGGATTGCGATTTCTCCGGACGGCCAAAAAGTCGCCACCCGATCCGTCACCCATGTGTGCCGGATATGGGACGCGAATTCAGGAAAGCTGCTTCAGGAATTTGAACCGTTTCTTGAGTCGCGACTGCATGACATTTCGTTTTCGCACGACGGCAAACAACTTCTCACCATCACCAACAATGAAGAAGTCGCTAGACCGCTGCTTGGATGGGATGTGGTTACTGGCGACGTATCAAAGCGAATGGAGTTTGCCGGGAATCGCCTGGAGTTCGCTCGCAAAGGCGAGGAACTGCTTGCGCTCCGCTACAACCAGCTGACAAGATTCTCATTGGATGCCCCCAACCAACCCAAAATCAGTTTCCTGAAAACCAATCGGGAGTCAGCGATTCCCATGGCGCTGAATCAGGATCAAACGGCGATACTTCTTTACGTTCCACCCCGGTCCAATTCGAGTCGCCACCAACTGATCGTACACCAAACAGCCGACTCCAATGAACGCGGCGTTCAGGGATTTATGTCCCAGATACTTGATGTCGCCAGCTCCCCTCGCACGAATCAAATTGTTGTTGCATGCAAAAGTGACGCTCGATTACATATTCGCGACACCAAAGATCGACGCGAAATGCTGGAACTTTCTGGCCATGCCGATACGGCTCAAGCCGTCGAATATACGCCGGACGGACGATTCATCATTTCCGTATCCGCAGATGGACGTGCACGCATCTGGGACACGCTCTCCATGCAGGCTCTAGCAGACGTGAGTGGCCACGGTGATCGCCTGGTTTCGTTAGCAATCTCCAGAGACGGAAACCGATTTGTAACGGGTAGCTCCGGACGAAAGCAAAACTGCGCGATCGTTTGGGACCTGCAGGAAATATTATTCCCACAAGCAGAACTCAAACCTCAAGCCAGACGAAATCTTAAAAAAGCATGGAAGCAACTGGGCGATTCCAAGGTCGACTTGGCATTCAAAGCCATGAACGAATTCTACTGGAATCGACAGGATGCGATGCAGATCTTCCAGCAAGAGATGGCAGCGTCCGCGCGGCCAATCACCAAGGAACGAATTGTCGAACTCATTGAACAACTGGATGCCCCGACCTACTTCGAGCGTACCCGAGCCTACAATGAACTGGTATCTGTACGCCGAGTCGCCATTGCTCCGTTGCAAGATCGTCTGAAACGATCAGGTTCCGTCGAACTGCGATTGCAAATCCGCCGCATCCTGAGTGTCGACACAGAAGTTTCCCCCGAAACGGCGGAACAAGTCCGCAGGTTGACCAGAGCTTTTCATCTCCTGGAACTTTTTGGCGACGAACCATCTCTTAAACTGGTTCAGCAGGTAGCAAAGAATCACACCAACAAACAAATCAACGCAGAAGCCAAATTCGTACTATCACGCATGCGTTAAGTCACTAGTGCGTGTCGACCGAGCCACTTCGTCAGGTTTGGTTGTCCTGAAAACGTGACTTTTCTATACTTCTCAGGCTGCGTTTTTTCTCTGACCGCCTCTATTTTTGTCGGAACTCCTATGCAAATCCTCAAATCGGTTGCGCAAAGCAGCGTTTTGCGATTCCCTCCTCAAAACCTGCTGACGCTTCTCCTGGTCGGTTTTTCGTTCGCCATAATTGGCACGAGCCGCGGGCAAGCTGTCGACGCACCCGAAGCTCAAGACGTAGCCAGTCTCGAAAAAGCAGGCAACGAAAAGGGATTGTCCGAAAGCGACGAATACGAACTTATGAAAATGTTCGTCGACACCCTCGATGAAGTTCAGCGCAACTACGTAAAGCCGATCAGCCGTCGAAAACTGATGGAAGCCGCGATCGAAGGCGTGCTGACCAAACTCGATATCTACTCCGACTATATTGCTCCCGAAGATATCGACGAGTTCCGCAAAGACGTGGAAAGTGAGTTTGGTGGCATCGGCGTTCAAGTCAACATGACCAATGGTGTGCTTTCCGTCATCCGCCCGCTGTTCGGAACGCCGGGCATGAAGGCTGGGCTGAAGCCCGGCGACATGATCGAAGAAGTCGATGGGAAACCGACCGTAGGTTTCAATCTCGATGACGCCGTCAATCTGATGAAGGGCCGCATTGGTACAAGCGTCCGGTTAAAGGTACGACACGCCGACGGCAAGGTCGAAACTCTCAATGTCAAACGTGAAATCATTCGCGTGGAAACCGTCATTGCCCAGCAGAGAAATCCGGACGGGACGTGGGATTTCATGCTCGACGACTTCAAGAAAATCGCTTACGTCCGCATCACATCGTTTAGCGGACACACGGGTGAAGAATTGCAGGCCGCGCTCAAGCAGCTCAAATCCGATGGAATGAAAGGACTGATTCTGGACCTGAGGTTGAATCCTGGCGGCTTGCTACCCACTGCGATCGAGGTCTGCGACATGTTTCTCGAAGAAGGGCGAATCGTTTCGACTTCGGGGCGAAATGCCGACGCTCGAAAATGGGACGCGACCAAGGAAGGCAGCTACGTCGGGTTTCCGATGGCTGTTTTGGTGAACAAGTTCAGTGCAAGTGCCAGTGAAATCGTTTCCGCGTGCCTCCAAGACAACGAACGAGCCGTCGTCGTTGGGCAACGCACATGGGGTAAAGGCAGCGTTCAGAAAGTGATCGAACTGGAAGAAGGCCGCAGCGCATTGAAACTCACGACTTCGACGTATCTGCGTCCCAACGGCAAGAATATCCATCGTTTTAACAACCTGACAGAAGCCGACGAATGGGGTGTGCAACCGTCGCCAGGCATGGAAGTCCGCATGACGCTTGACCAGCTCGACAATTTGCGTGAAGCCTTCTACAAATCGTCATCCGCCATCCCCGGCGAACCGCAGCCCACCGTCTTTATTGATCCCCAGCTCGAACGAGCCCTCAACCACCTCAAGCCACAGATTCCCTGATGTTATTGCTGACGATCGAATCGACTTGTGACGAGACGGCTGCGGCCGTTGTCGATGACCAACTTAATGTCCTCGGTGCCGTTGTGGCTTCGCAAGACGAACTCCACGCTCGCTTTCAAGGCGTGGTCCCGGAAATCGCGGCCCGCGCCCATGCAGAACGTTTGGACGTCAGC
>CAYYHV010000047.1:7416-8372 GCA_964471695.1 uncultured Pirellulaceae bacterium | reverse complement strand
CGCGCACGTAGAGCGCATCCTGCCTGTGATCGACGAAACGCTCAAGCGAGCCGGCGTGACTCTGCAGGATCTGGATGCTGTGGCCGTTGCCAACGAGCCCGGACTGGCGGGATCGCTACTGGTCGGCGTCGTCGCCGCCAAGACACTGGCGCTCACGCTCAACATTCCGCTTGTGGCCATCAACCATCTCCAAGGGCACATCTACGCCTGCCGTATGTCCGCTGGACACAACGTCTTCCCTTGCGTGGGGTTGGTTGTTAGCGGTGGACACACCAGTCTTTATGAATGCCGCAGCGCTCTCGACTTCAAACTCCTCGGCGGCACCATCGACGATGCGGCCGGCGAGGCTTTCGACAAGGTCGCCAAAATGTTGGGACTGGGTTATCCCGGCGGGCCAGCGATTTCTAAATGCGCCAAAGACGGTGACCCAACTGCTTTCCAACTGCCTCGATCGTTTATCAAAGAACAGGATCGCTTGCAGTTTTCGTTCAGCGGGCTGAAGACTGCGGTTCGCTACAAGATTGCCGGACCGGGCAAACCCATCCCCACGGAAATTGGGATGTCCGATTCAGAGATCGCGGATCTGTGCGCCAGCTTTGAACAAGCCGTTGTCGATTGCCTCGTGGCAAAATCGCTGCGAGCCTGTGAGATCACGGGCTTGCCTCGATTGTGCGTAGGCGGTGGAGTCGCCGCGAACGGACGTTTCCGCGAACAACTCACAGAAGGTTGTGCGGCTCGATCCATCGAACTCACGATCGCCCCCATTCATTTGTGCACAGACAACGCAGTCATGGGAGCCATAGCAATCGAGCGACTCAAAGCCGGAATGGTTGAGTCGCTCGAAATGGATGCGTTACCTGGTTTGGTGCGCAAATAGTCGTTGATAGTGATTCAGCGTTTAGAATCCGCCACCAGCACCAGCAATGCTCCGGCCAGTGCGCTTGGCAGGATCAGGC
>CAYYHV010000047.1:0-7406 GCA_964471695.1 uncultured Pirellulaceae bacterium | reverse complement strand
AATCCGCCACCAGCACCACCAACACCACCAGCACCAGCACCACCGCCCTGGTTTGGCATAGTCGTACCATCACCCGTAACGAAGTTAAACGTGGATACTTCGGTCACACCCGAGAAGTTGGGCGAAGGCGAAATACGAACGTATCGCCGGTCCGCCGAAATGACGGCAGTCGTGACGTTCAAGTTCGTTCCATTCGGCAACGTTGTGATAACGGGACGGAAACCAACGCCACCACGAATGCGACGTGGAAGAAGTCGATTCCCAATGGCTCGATCAAATGCCAGATCCTGAAGCGTCTCTGACGAGCCACTATCAAGCTGCTGAGCCAAAATAGCTCGCCCAACTTCGATCTGTTTCTGTGCACTGTTGTGAATGAGTTGCTCTTCAATTGGATCCGTTCGACGACCATGATCAAGATTGAACACGACCATCGAAGCCTCGTCGCCAAGTTTGACAGAACGACTGATGACCTGTTCACCCTTCGTCCCGAAATTGGTACGTACTTCGACGTTGACCTTGCCAGCTGCCACATCCCCCCAGACCGGACGGACCAGTACCTTGTAGGTTCCGCTGAAGCCCTTCGAGCAAACATAGGTTTCGGAAACGGGTTCCGTTGAAGCGTTGTCGCCTGAGCGTTTGATCGATGAATTGTCCCCCAGCAAGACTCCGCCGGCGGTAGTGCGTTGATTTTGAATGGAACAAACCGATCCGGAAGGTTCCTGAACCAGTACGTCAACGTCGGCGTCGCCCGTCCAGCTGACTTTTACGACACAATCACGAACCATGGCATTGTTGACTCTGTCCCGCAGTTCCTCAGCAATCGTTTTCTTTGATTCCGTTTGAATCAACTCGGCGTAAGTCGCTTTGGCGGTTCGGAAAGCATCCTCCGCGATTTCGCGTTCACTGTCAGGCCAGGCATTCTGCAGAACCCCCACGCAAGCCCACTTCAAGGCTTCGGGGTTGTCCATACTTTTCGCTAACTTCATAGCGAGTGCGAATGGCTCGGGTTGTGTTGGATTGCTTTCCGCGACTTGTTGAAGAAGCGAAAAAGCTCGTTCTTCCAACCCGATGCGGGCCATATAAGTCGCGATGTAGTAGACCTCATTCATGTCGCTTGTAAGGTCAATTGCCGACATGAGGGCACGTTCAATTTCAGATTTTGGTTCACCGGCAGCTTCCATCGCCAACCCGACAGCTTCATACATCCAAGGACGCGCGAAACCATGAGCCAACGCTGCATTCATCAGCGAAACGGTCTCTTTGAACTGCCCACTGTTCATGCGACGAGCAACCGTCGCTTTGATGTCGGAATCGCTAACCTGATCCGCTGCGGGCAGTTTGGCTTGGCGAGCAAAATAACGTTGCCAAGCAGTTTCCGCGGTCATCTTCCCAAGGTCCAGCGTGATCGCCTTGCCACGTGTCGGCTTGGGAGTCGTTGCAGGAATGCTAGCCGGAGTCGTCGTCTTAACAGCGGCTTCGCTTTTCGAGCCCAGTGAGATCGGGTCATCAATATCAAAGAATCCACCGCCACCGCCGCCGAATCCGCCACCGCCACCTCCGCCGCCACCGCCGCCGAATCCACCGCCGCCGCCGCCGAAACCACCGCCGCCGCCACCGAGGCCACCACCATTGAGTTGACGACCGAGGCCGCCACCAGCAACACCACCGCCACCGCCGATATTGATAATTGGCAGTACAAGGTCGCCCACGGGGTAAACCTTGGTGATCAGTTGCTGTTCGGCTTGCTCAAGCGTAGTAATCGAAAGGACTTCGTCTTGAACGACGTATGTCAGTTCAAGGTCCTTCAACATCAGTCGCAAAGCATTACGCAGTTTGATACCGGATAGGGTTTTGGAAATCGTCTCTTCCGGGTCAATGCCCGCAAGTTCCAAAGCCGCCGTATTGAGAATGATATTGATATTGTTATGCCGTTCTTTAATGTCGGCAATCACTTCCGTCAACGGAGTGTCGATGTAATCGACTTCTTCGAAACGTTCAAGTTCCTTAAAAATGGCTTCTTCAGCTCCGCCAGGTTTGGCGAGATCGATCGAAGCATACTTCTCTCGACGAATCGTCAACTCTTCCCAGAATTCCGGGTCAGGATAGACGAGAGGTGGTTCATCCGGGAATGGAATCCGAGCCTCATCAACCAGATTCAATGTTCTCCAAATCCCGCGTTCTTCTAGATCGAGGATGCGACGATTCGCCGTAACCCGACCACCCAATCGTGAAGACAAAATGGCGGTTTGCGCCACGACATTCGAAGGATCAATCTTCTCGACTTCGATGGCGGCTGATTCGGCTTCTTCGTAACGACCTTCGTCAACCAAAGCATTGAAGCGGTCAATAATCTGTCGCGTTCGCTGTTCGCGCCGCTGCATGGCTTTGGCAATTCGCAGTCGATCGCGAGCCTGCGACTGATTTTCAGCGATCCGAGCATCTCGATAGCTTTTCTCAAGACCACGTCGCATTCCAGCACGAATAGCCGATTGAACTTGGTCCGTCAGTTGACCACGAACATCCGCACTGACATCCGTCGCAGCCCGAACCGTCTCCAAGAGCAACTTGAGTTCACTAACAGCCCCGTCGGGATTGCTTCCCAACGAATCAAGCCCGTCGGCGATGCCATTGCGAACTTCGACCTTTAAGAGCGCTTCGGCGGCACGGCGTCGTTGTTCGACTTCGTCCAAAAATTGACCATTTTCACGATCAAACTCCATGGGTGAGTCGCCGAATGTGCCATCATTGAACTGGGCACCGTAGATGATGCCCTGGTTGATCGGTGCAGACTCGATGTACGCGCCTTCGACGATCGGAGTCTCAAGTGCACCTTCGATAATTGGTGCCGAGGGAACAGGTGCTCGAAATCCCGAGCCTTCACCCTCCGCTTCAATCGGAGCGATACGAAGTGGCGGCTCTTCTGCGGTTTCGCCGCCAAGCTGCAACTGCATGAACTTGATTGGTGATTTGTCTTCACGACGCTTCACTGCATCACGAATTACATCTGCTGTAGTATTTGTCGGATCGTTCGCCAAAGCTGCATCTGCCAGTGCTTTTGCGGCCGAAACGTCGCCGGAAGCCAGTGCGCGGCTGCCAATTTCGCTAAGGTTCGTTGCGTCAGCAACCATGACTCGACGAACTTCTCGAAGTGATGTACTGCCAGCCGTCGGCAAGCGGATACCTTGATCCTTGCGGGCCAAGTCGACTAAGCGTGCTAGGTAAGCAAAATCTTCGTTCGACTTTTCCGCATTGAGCGTCCAATCGAATGCTTCACTTTGACCCTCGATCTCAGTCTCTACCGTCAAAGTCATGGCTTCACCACGCTTCAACGAGCCGACAAGAATCGAATCGCGGTCCGCACGCATCGGTGGGAATGCCGTTGGAAACGACTCGGCAATACCCGATGGAAGTTTCACGGATTTGGGCCAGGCAACGACACCACGAGTCGCTTTGGCAAGCAAAGTGCCGACTTCCTGGGCTGATGTACGATCCGTATCCACAATTACATTGCCACCGGTGTGATTCGCAATCGTGCTCAGCAATTCGACATTGCACTTGGGACCAATCGCAAGGCTGGATACCGAAATGCGATCCGCTACCAAACCGTCAATGAGCTTCTTGAATCGTTCTTGGTCGAGCTTGCCAGCGTTACTTACGCCGTCGCCAATGTAAACAATGCGACGAGCCGTCTTCGGCGAAGCAGCCAGAGCTCTCTGTGCCGTTGTTAGAACTTTGTACATGTCGGTCGAGCCCAGTGGAGCGCGAGACCGAAGCTTGGCAAACGCACTTCGCGATGCCTCTGAGCGAGAATCGCTCAGCTTGTCCATCATCGGAACCGCCGCCAAGTCGGCTGCCATGATCTGGACCTGGTCTTTCGACTTCAGTCCATTCAACAGCGACACAAGCGAGCTCAACGAATCGTGCCGATACGTACCAGTCTGACTGGCCGACGTATCTATCAACACAACGATGCTGCGCGGGGCCAAATGAGGTTGGTCAATCTTTGGACTGACGCTTAACGCAAAGACGGTAGAACCATCGGTTTGGTCGTACGTCGCCAATCGACTTTGTTCAGCCTGAACAGGTCCAAGGGTGCATAACCATGCCGCAGCCGCTAAAAGCAATACGACAGGTCGCCAGGTACGGCGGATACTCATACTGAGAACTCCAACCACGAAGTGGATTATGTGATGCGAGAACCTCTCTGTTCCGGTAGAGGGATCTTCATCACTGAATTGATCAAATAGCCCAAAGCGCGCAGCTCGGGTCAAACCCCATTTTATTTCGCCTCAAAGGCTTACGCCATAATCAATTGCGAATTCGGTCGCGGGTATCTTCCGATTGTACCGTCTAGGGCTGGCGAATCACCAAATCCATGCAATATCGCCGTGATTCGGCGGTTCTATCGAGCTCTTGATTTCCGCAAAGTCCTATGGGGCTTTGATTTGTGCTGGCAGATGGTCGGGAAAACGACCCCGCTGATCGGGCCCAGAAGCCGGCCAAAGCGACTGATTTCGCCTTTGTGCTCTGAACGGATGGGCAAAGTCCCTTCGTAGAGCGCCTCTTTATAGTGACTCGACGTCGAAGAGTCGGCCGGTCGCGATCGCAGTCTCCAACCGCAGTAAATCCGCATTGTCGCCGCCAATTGCGGCTTGGCAGCCCCGCGGCAACCGCATCGACACGTCCTGAGAGAATCCACCCGTAGAAAAATCAGTCCGACCGGCTGAGAGGTCGGACAGCAGGTTACCCTGCTGTTTTCCCAGCCGGTCCGGACCGACGAACCCAGAAATCGGAGAGCCCTCCGCAGGACACCGATTCAGGTTCGAGCGTATGTTTTGTACTGACCAAGTCACGGTTGCTTGAGTCGACGACTCAGCAAACAACTCGTCTGCCGTAAATTCGACGGGTTCAGCTTGCTCCAAGTCAACGGCCGGAAAGTCGTCTTCACAGAGCTCTGAACCTATGGAATGATCAATCTGCACAACGTGCGGAACCGATTTGCAGTTGTCCAACAACAGCAAAGGAGCCGCGAAGCAAATTAGCATCACCAGCAATGGCTTCCAGGGCATCGACATATCTGTACCTTCTCCGTTCCGTGGTCGTACAGCAGCTATCGACGAATCTCCGGTACTCCCGTTAGGTAAAGGGTATCGCTTACGAAGTTGGCGCAATTTTGCGACGTGCCCATTAGTCGGGAATCAAACGTCGCACGGAACCTGTCTGTTGCTCCTCTGGTGTCGTTCGTAACTGTTTTGCTGCGATCGCCGTTGACGCAACTTCCGTGCGGACGGATATTGGTTTTCGCGCGTTTTTTCCGATGAATGGTCCCATTTCGGCTATGGATACACTCGGTGGCCTCGACGGCTGTATAACGATCCTTTGCATCGTTGCGGTTTTTGCAGCAATGCAATTACGTCGTAACGTGCCTACGGACCTGCTTTTTCTCGGGGCGTTGGTGTTTGTCACTCTCTGTGGGGTGATCACTCCTCAAGATGCGTTGGCTGGATTTTCTAGTAATGCGCTGCTGACGATCGCAGGCTTACTCGTCTGTGCCGACGGGCTTCAGGCGACTGGCGTGTTGGACTGGGTAGGTCGGACTCTGCTTGGACAAGTCAGTTCTGAACGTCACGCACTTTCACGACTGGCCGCCACTCTCGTTATCGCCTCGTCATTTATCCTCAACACGGCGCTGGTCGCAATGACGATGCCGTTTGTGCTGGACTGGTGTCGCAAACGCAGTATCGCCCCATCACGCATGTTGATTCCCGTAAGTTATCTCACGATCCTTGGCGGCGTATGCACACTTGTTGGAACCAGTACGACTCTCGTCGTTAATGAACAACTCAAAGCCGAATATACAGCTCGCGCCACCGAATACGGTATGGATACCAAACTTCCATTTAATGAGCTGACAGCCAACAGCTTGGTAACTGACGAACGCGACAAGAACCAGGCCGAGCAATTGCTGGGGTTCATGGGCGAACTGCAACAGATGCGGTTGTTCGAAATCGGCAAGGTCGGATTGCCTTGTGCGCTGGCCGGCACGGGGATACTGCTACTGGCCGCTCCCTACTTATTGCCGGATCGCTTGAAGGTCAGCCAGCAATTCGGCGATCAGCGTCGCGAGTACCTTGTCGAGCTCCAAGTGCGTCCGGAGTGTCCGCTCATTGGCTCCACCGTGGAAAGTGCCGGATTGAGAAACTTACCCGGGTTATTCCTCGTCGAAATCAACCGGCGAGACGAAGTGATCACGCCCGTTACCCCCACTGACGTAATCCACAGCGGTGATCGCTTGGTCTTCACGGGCATCGTCACCACGATCGTCGACCTCGAAAAGATCCCGGGGCTGATTCCGGCAGCCGATTTATCCTACGACCAGTCGCCGGAAATTCATCGACGGCACCTCACCGAAGTCGTCTTGTCCCGCACATGTCCTCTCGTCGGAACGACTGTGCGAGAAGGTGGATTCCGACGTCGTTATGGGGCAGCCATCATTGCAGTCCATCGTAATGGTGCCCGACTGACAAACAAGATTGGTGACATCATCCTCGAACCGGGCGACACTTTGTTGCTACAGACGCGAGGCAACTTCGTCGAAGTCTACCGAGACCATCGTGATTTCTACCTGGTAAGTACCCTCGACGGCGCACCGCGCCGCCACGACCGGGCCCTGCTCGCCGCTGGCTTTGCGTTCTTGCTGATCATCTGGTTGTGTATGACGAATGTCTTTCGCGACAGCAGCGTCTTCCCTGGCTTGGGTTCGACCGCCCTGGCAGCCATCACTGTCGCTGGCTTGATGACCTATACGCGCTGCCTGTCGGTGGCCGCGGCTCGATCCGCAATCAACCTTCCACTCTTGGTGACAATTGCCTGTGCATTAGGATTGGCACGAGCCTTGGACAAAAGCGGGGCTGCGAGCGCCATCGCTGGCGGAATCGTAAAAATCGTGGGACAAAATCCCATGCTGTTGCTGGCCGTCATCTATTTACTGACCGTTCTCTTCACTGAGATGATCTCCAACACGGCGGTGGCAGCCGCAATGTGCCCACTGGCCGTGTCGGTTGCGTTCCAAAGTCAACTCAGTCCGCGCCCGTTTATTATCGCAATCACCTTGGCTGCCTCTCTCTCCTTCTTGTCGCCCATTGGATATCAGACCAACTTGATGGTGATGGGCCCCGGTGGCTACCGCCCCAGCGACTATTTCAAAGTCGGTTTGCCCGTGGCCATCACGGTGTGTATCACGGCGTTATTGCTCATCCCGCAGCTTTGGCCGTTCTGAGCGTTCCTGGCTTTTTAGGCAACGCCCGATATAACCAAAACCTCGATCATCATTCCGCTTTGCCAGCCAGGCGCAACAGGAACGCATGGCGAAAAGCGACTTCCTTGAATCGATCAAAACGCCCCGA
>CAYYHV010000046.1:9109-25319 GCA_964471695.1 uncultured Pirellulaceae bacterium | reverse complement strand
CAATCTCGCACTCGGCGAGGACTTCAATACACAATTTGGTGGAGCCTTCATCGGTGTCGTTAATCTGAGCATCACGAATGTCGACGCAAGCAACTTGCCTGCGATCAACAGCGGCTACGACGGCACGACGGGCAGCGACATGCTCAGCGGTGCCGCCACGGACCTGCTCGAAGCCGGTCAATCTTTCACGATCACGCTGACAGTCGAAGTCGACCCTGACAATGCGTTGGGTAACTTCAGCCCGAGCGGCGGACTTGAAAATACTGCAACGGGCGGCGGCGACGGAGCCAGCGGAACGACAACAAGCGATTCAGATGATCCCACAATTCTGACTGATGCGGACGACGATGGTGATGGCCATCCCGACGATGCGACTCCACTGACGATTTCCAGCATGGAGTTGACGAAATCCGTCACCACAATCGTTCCCGCAACAACACTTGGGAATCTGCAAGTCGGCTTTACGTTGACGCTCACCAACACGGGAAATACGCCGCTCACGAATTTGGTGATCTCCGATGATTGGGCCACGCAGCTCGGTGGAGCTTTTGTAGGAATCGTTGGCAATGACTTGAGTGGCAATGTGACGGCTCCCATCGGATCCGGAATCGGTGGCAACAGTTCGTATAGCGGCGGTGCTGTGGAGAATATGCTCGATGGATTGGGCACACTGCCTGGAGGCGAGTCCGTGTCGGTCACGGTGGTCATGGAATACAATCCGTCCAGTCCGACTGCGGTCTTCAACGCCAATGGATTGTTGGAAAACCAGGCCATCGGACAAGCCAACAGTCCCGATGGTCCGCTCTCCGATTTGTCCGACGATCCCAGCGATCCAACAAACGCGGATCCAGACAATGACAACGATCCTGACGACCCGACGGTCGTGAGCTTTGAGAATATCACGGTCGAAAAGTCGATCGGGACGATTGGTCCAGCCGCCAGTGGCGTGACCGGTAATTTCGATGTCGAGTATGTGATGACGGTGGCTAACTCGGGACTCGAGCCGCTTTCGAACATCAGTTTGGTCGATGACTTGCAGAGTCAATTTGGTGGGGCATTCATTGATGTGGTCAGCATAACGCTCAACAATATTGATGCGACCATTCCGCCGACAGTCAACTTGGCTTACGACGGTTCGTCGAGCAGCGATATGTTACTCGGCTCGCCCACGGACAGTTTGCTTCCGATGGAATCGTTCACCGTGATCTTGGTTGTCGAAGTTGATCCGGACGCACCCGCAGCCGTCTACGATGCGAATGGCGATATTTTGAACTCCGCCCGTATTTCGGCAGACAGTCCCAATGGGCCGACGACGTCGACTTCTGATGATCCGACCGACGCGACGAACGAAGATGATGACAGCGACGGGAATCCGGATGACGAAACGCCATTCCGCGTTGGCGATATCGCCGTCATCAAGACGGTTTCCTCGGTGACGCCGGCCAGTCTCTTCGCTGGAAGCTCGATGACGGCCGACAACTTTGTGATTGAGTACTCGGTGGTGCTCCAAAACACGGGTAACGATTTGATCACGGGACTGCGATTGACGGAAGACCTCGCGACTCAGTTTGGCGGAGCCTTTGTTGGAATCGTGGGGGCTCCAACGATCAGCGTGGTGAATGCATCGGGCGCCGCCGTGGCGAATGCGAATACGCCCGCTTACGACGGTAGTGGCACCACGGAAGTCCTCGATGCGGCAACGTCACAATTTGATGTTGGGGATTCGATTACCGTAACGATCCTTGTTGAGGTCGATCCCGATGCAGCAGGTGCAGTATTAGTCAACGGCGGGCTTTCGAATACGGCCACGGCGGGTGGCATGGACTCGAACGGGAATCCGGTAACGGATACGTCAGATGATCCTGTCGATCCTACAAGCGATGATGACCCAACCGGTTTCTCGATCTCGGATCTGCGGCTTACCAAGTCGCTGGATTCCTTTGTCCCGGCCAGCAGCGGGACGGCAAGTAACGTTGATGCGACTTATATCTTGGTGGTCACCAATACGGGCACAACCAACCTCACAAATCTGTCGCTAACGGATGATCTTGCGACTCAGTTCGGCGGCGCCTTTGTGGATGTCGTAAACGTAAGCGTTTCGCCCGGCACAGCCACGTCGGCTCCCGTAGCCAATACGGCTTACGACGGAACCGGCGGAAGTGACATGCTTCTCGGGTCGGCGACGGATGACTTGCGACCAGGACAGACTTATACGGTAACCTTGACGATCGAAGTTGATCCTGACAACGCTGCAGCCAACTTCAACGCCCTCGGGCAACTAGAGAATTCTGCCACCGCGACGGCTCAGGGACCAGCCTCAACCATTTCAACCGATTCGGACAATCCAGCGGTACCCGCCAACGTTGATGAAGATAGCGACGGCTCGCCAGATGATGAAACCGACTTGACCATCTCCGACTTGGAATTGACCAAGACGATTACCGATTTGGCAGCCAGCACGACGGTCGGCAATCTGGACGTGACTTATGAGTTCGTGTTGACCAACACGGGCAACGCTCCCATAACGAATCTTGAAATTGTCGACGATTGGGCGACTCAGATGGGTGGCGCTTTCATCCGAATCGTCGACATGGACTTGAGTGACGATACGACGGCTCCGATAGCTTCAGGCATCGCAGGCAACTCTGCCTACTCCGGTGGTGCCACCGAGAACATTCTGACGAGCGCAGGAACCTTGCTGGTGGGTGAGTCCGTAACGGTACGCGTGACCGTTGAGCTAAACCCCACGGCTCCGGGAGCCAATTATACTCCGGAAGGCAACCTATCGAATCAAGCGACAGCCACGGCAGTTGGACATGCCGGCCCCATTTCGGATTTGTCGGACGACTTGAACGATCCCGACAATATGGATGCCGATGGGGACAACGATCCCGATGATACAACGGGATTTGATCCGCTTGGCGGCGGCAAATCCGGTTTCCTCGGATCGAATCAGCCTGGTGGTTCCGGCAGTGGAAGTGGCGGTGGAGGTGATGACGATCTCATTCCACCTGGTAGCGGCGGTGATGGAAGTGAGCCGACGTTTGAGATTGTTGGAGACATTCTCTTTGTGACCGGGTCCGCAGGCGACGACACTTTGGTCATCGAAGCGGGTGAATTTATTCACACGATTCAAGTCAACAACGTTGCCCGCCAGTATCTCGCCAATACCATTACTGACATCCGATTCAATGGAGTCGAGGGCAACGATACTGCCGCCATTCATGGTGCAGCAGGGCATGATCGAGTCGTTCTATCACCGAATCGTGCACACATGGTGCACGATAGTTACGAAGTCACCGTCAACAATGTTGCACAAATAATCGCCCATGGTGATACCGGGCAGGACACCGCGTTCCTGGTCGACTCGGAAGCAAACGATGTGTTTGTTGCGGGAGCCCACTACGCTTCGATGCGGGCGCTTGACAATGCTTATCGCAACGAGACCAAGGGTTTTGAGATCGTAACGGGCAACGCCATTATGGGCGGCTACGACATCGGCTTGTTGATCGACAGCAGCGGTGACGATTCGTTCCGCGTGCTGCCTGAGTTTTCGCAGATGTTCGGCGGTGGTTCGGAGTTGCGAGCCAGTCGCTTCGAAAGCTTCACGGCTCACCATCGCGTCGGGGGCAATGATATCGTCGAGTTCGTAGACTCGTCGGGGGATGATTACTTCCGAGCCAACATGGACAGTGCGACGATGCGTGGTCCAGGATTTGAGAATCGAGTCGAGAACTTTGATGATGTTCGGGCCGAGGCGCGTCGCGGCGGCAACGATACGGCTGAACTGTATGACAGCCCCGATGACGATGAGTTTTCCGCGACGGCTCTGCAAGCCACCATGTCCAACGGAGACTATCGGAACCTTGCTCGTGGTTTCGAAACGACCAGTGGATACTCGATTCTTGGCGGAAATGACACCGCCAACCTTATTGACTCCAGCGGCAACGACGTCTTTGTAGGCCGCGGCGACTATAGCGAGCTGCGAGGCGAAGGATTCAAGAATCGTGCGATCGGGTTTACTCAAGTCAATGCGGAGGCGACGCAAGGCGGTAATGATCTTGCGATGTTGCTTGATGTAACTGGAGTCGATTGGTTTGCATCCCAAGCGAATTCGTCAACGATGCGAAACGAGTCTTCAACCTACGAAAACGTCGTGCGTCACTTCGAGACGATCCGAGCCACCTCGGAGAGTTCAGAAAATGTTGCTGAATTTGAGGATGTCTCCGCCAGCGAAATGTTGATGGGACGCGATGCCATGGCCCACCTTGGCGGTGACGGTCGTGAGGTTTATGCGACAGGATTTGGGGCCGTCAATGCGACGTCGAAAGTCGGTGACACGGCACGTGCAGACATACAAGATGTCGATTTCGTCTTTTCGCAATTCGGCGATTGGAACTAAGGCTTGATGAGACAGTCTAAGGATTGGCAACCCAGCATGGGACCAAAGATAATGCTTCGAATTTGTACAATTGGTTTGCTTGGAGTCTTGTGCTTCAACATAGCCTGCATTGTTACCAGTATGGTTTCGCCAGTGGTCGCGCAGTCGGAAGATGTGTCGGTGCCAACTGGTTTGCCATCGAACAATCCGACTGAACTGGCGCCGCCTCGCGTTCGGAAGCAATGGATGAAGCTAAGTCAGCCAGCTGGGTTGCCTAAGGAAACTATCGTCGATTCGATCGAAGTCGACTCGGTTCAGTCCAATACGATTCGCCAAGTCACCCATTGGGGGGCACCGAACACGGGAAATTCGACAGTCACCGGACTTTCGGGTTTACCGCCGTTGCCGGTGACTTATCAACCGCCAATGTCACAAGCCAGCGGCTTGGCAAACTTCGGCTTGCCGCCCCTTCCATTCAAAGTCCCGAGCGCGAACGCATCGGCTTCGGCTTCGGCTTTGCAGCAATCGTCGACCGGTTTTGCGACGGGAGCAAGTTTTGGCCCGCCGCCAAGGGTTGACCCTTCTCAGTTTCTCGAGCCGCTGCCGTCTTTGAATCAGGCCCTATCAGTGCCAGTGCTACCCGGAATGAATCGGGCGTCCGCCGTAAGCGGTTTGGCGCCTGGGGCTCGGCCTGTGGCTGCTACTCCAGCTTTGCCGACTCTTCCAGATCTGGGAAACCTGCGCATGGATTGGACGCCTCCCAATATTCAATCGTTGCATGAGATTTCGCCGCCCCTCAATGCGGCGAATAGCATGCCCATTGATCTGCTGGGCGAGCCGCAACCGGCTTGTTTTCCATTGAGGTGGATCAAGGCAGAATTTCTTGGGTGGTTCGTGGGAGACGACTCATTACCTCCGCTCCTGACGACAGCTCCCGCTGGGGCTCCATCGCATAGTGCAGGTCAGTTGGGGCAGCCCGATACAAGGGTTCTGTTCGGTGACATGGGCAGGTTTACTCCCGGTGCTCGATGGACGGCTGGCTACATCCCCAACACCTGTCTCCCTTGTTGGCAGCCTGAGTTTGAATTCTTCGGATTGGGCAGTCGCGGGAATCGGACTTACGACGGTGCGGACGGCACTCTTGCTCGACCGTTTTACAATACTGACCCCGCAGTGAATGGCCCGGACACTCAGATTATCAACATGGCAGGACTGGCTAACGGCAGCATTGCCTTCGGATATGGATCACAGGTACTGTCGGCGGCTCCCCGCTTACGAAAGCCATTATGGAATTGTAGAGAACCTGTTTGTGACTCTTGCGATCCGTGCCGCTTGGACACGGGGTGTAGTACATGCCAAAGCTGCCAACCCTGCGGTGTGAATTGTGGAGATTTGTGCGGTTGTCCGCCAAGCTGCAATGCGTGTCGACAATGTGAGTTTAGCGGGATGAACTACACGCAAGTCGATTTCCTCTTGGGTTACCGATACATGAGACTGTCAGAAAGGTTGAGCGCACTTGAGCGTTTGGAGCCGACGAGCTCGACGTTCGCTCCTGGAACCGCATTCGAACTGTCCGATCAAATACAGACTAGAAATGACTTTCACGGCGGAGAATTTGGGTTTTCTTGGCTCAAAGGTCGGGAATGTTGGTCTGCCGAAGCGACTGGTCTTCTAGCTTTAGGGCATATCTACAGCCGATACCAAATGGATGGCCAAACAAATGGTTATATAGGAAGTACCTTGTTATCCTCGAATTCAGGGGGCTTTCTGGTAAGACCTGAAAATGTCGGATCGTATAATAGATCACGATTCGGATTCATGCCGCAACTTCGATTAAAACTACGTTATCAATGGAATGAGTGTATTCATTCTCATGTTGGCTACGATCTTCTCTATCTTCGGTCTGTGGTGCGGCCTGGATCTTTGGCAAGCACGAGGTTTAATGGCAGTACGCTCGGGGCGGCGCCCGGACCATTAACCAATGTGGATCCCCGCCCAAACAGTGACGACGTTTGGTTTCACGGGTTTAACCTGGGACTGTCGATAACATGGTGAGTGTTTCATTGGCACCGCTGGAATCATGTGTCACGCGACCATGTTCTCTTCGAATCTGAAAGCGAATTCTTCGAGCTCCAATGTGCGGGGCAGTTTCTAGTTCGTGCGGGGGGCAATCAGAGAGCCGCTAAGTTCTCAATAGTCATGCGACGAACGGGCTCGACGATGTCATGTGCCTTTGCTAATATCGGGGTTCATTAAAGCATTGCCGGAGACATTTAGATGTCGCGTTTGCCCGCCGTTTATTTGGTAGATGATAATGAGGGAGTTCGATTCTCTGTTACGCAACAGCTGGACTCAATTGGGTTCGCTTCAGAGGCATTCGGCACAGCCGAAGCGTTTTTGGATAGAATCAACACCGTAGATGAATTTGTACCTGGTTCTTGTCTTCTTCTGGACTACGGTTTGCCAGGAATGAACGGGATCGAACTGCAAAAGAAGCTCTTGGCCAAAAGCGTTTCTTTACCAGTGGTAATCGTCACAGGGTATGTGAATCCCGAGATTACCGTGCAGGCGATGCAGATGTGTGCGGTGGACGTCTTGGTTAAGCCGATTTCGACTCAAAAGTTGGAGAGTGCGGTCCGCGCCGCATCGCTCCATTCGACTGCTTCCAAGCAATTGTCTGAGGCTTTCGTTTTTTACACTCGGCAGAAGCGATTGACCGAACGTCAGATGCGAATTCTGCAGCTCGCGTCGGAGGGGTTTCCGAACAAGCGGATCGCGTCGGAATTGAGTTGCTCTATCAAGACGATTGAGAAGCACCGCAGGCAAGCATATTCAGCACTAGGGGTTGGGTCGACTGCCGCTATGTCCAGAGCGATGACTCTTGCCCAGCTCTATACGTCGTTGAGGGAGCAGTCGCAAAAGGAAGCGGCCTACCGACGCATGCTGAGTGAAGTCACAAATGAAGGATTGCGGAAACCGCTACCTTTAAAAACCAACGGTGAGTGGTCCGTGGATCCCAAGTGATCGGGAATCGTGATTCACACGGGCAAGTCGTGACGTTGCAGCAGAGCGTTATCTTGCGTTGGGCCGCGGGACCATCGTTACTGGTTCGTGACGGCTTCTTGGGAGCCAGGATTCTGGTGTGATCCAAAAGCGATGGTGTAGAGTTGCACAGCGTTTGGCAACGACGTCGCTCCGCTCTTCAAAAGGATGCGACTGCGAATCCTCTCGATTGTACGAACGCCCAGTCCCAATTTTTGGGCAATGTCTCGGTTGTTCGTCCCCTCAATGATGAGTCGAATGACTCGATGTTCGTCTTCGTTGAACTCGCGGAATCGATGGACTGCGTTAGCGGTTTGACGTTCGCTGTCCATCAACCGAAATCCCTCGTGAACGGCATTCACAAGTTCAGGTCCGTTCATCGCACCCAAGAAGTGGAATGCTCCGTTGCGGAAGGATTCTACGGCCGCGGTGATCGTGGGAGACTCGCAGACGACGAAGGTGGGAATCTTAGTACTGCCAATGACGGCTAGTGAGTCGACGGCGTTGCACACATCGCTATGGTCGATGATGACGCAATCGAAGGAATTTGGATCGGGCCCCGATACGAATTCTTCAACGCTACCAAAGGAGTGCGCGTTGATGTTCGCATTCTCAAGGAGTTCCAGAATGTGAATCTGCCGATTCCTGACTCCACAAATCAGGGCCGCCATTCGGTTATGATACATGGAAGATTGTGCCAGACTATTGATTGGAAATGACTTGGCACTCTAGGCGGTAAGTCTGAGTCCCGACACTGGCTAATTCTGAATTCTCGGTCCTTTTCCTGTTTAATCGCGGTGATCGTCGCTTAGAGATTTTCTCAAGCCACCCATAAGCCAATTTAATTGGGGGAACTCACCCATTTTTGAGGTGACTGGATGTGGGTTGCCTTTTACGTATTGGCAAGAGGTGAGCCGCAAATGTTTGCGTCACTGTTTCGAATGTGATGAGTTTAACGGTAATGGTGAAGAACGAAGCGCTACGTAGGGATGTCAGCGGTCCAGACGCTGGCAGAGCCAGATTTGTCGGGCTGGTTGCCCGATTGCTCGCATTGCCGAATCGTACGAAAGCCAATCCGATGAGCGCACGGATGCCAATGTCAAACGATGCGACTTTGTGTGCCATTTAGGAGTCATTGTTTGGTGGTGGCATTTCGACCTATCTGTAATCAACTCTCGATGTTATTCGCAGCGTTCTGCCGTCGCCGTGATTGGGACAAATGCTATCTTGGCAGGCAACGTGTGTTGACGGTTCCGGCAGGCAATTTTTGCGGCGATTTCAAGACTTAGTCGCCTCGCATTTGACTGGAAGTGCGAATTCGCGGTTTGGCACTATGATGTGTTTTCCACATCGTCGCAGTTCGAGACAGCATGGCGATTTTTTTTCGCCCCCAAAAGGGTGATCCATGTCGCGTGTATTAGTCGGCAATTCGTGCGTCACTGTTTCCCGCATTACTGTTTGGACTCTCGGGAGTCTGGGCCGTCTCAAATCAGGACGCGACCCAGAAAGCCCGAGGAAAACGAGGCTCACTGCCGTGAGTTTTGGAATTCTTTACGCGACCGGTTGGTTTGGCACACGCAGTGCATTAAGTGAGGTCATGGCCCGTGGGGCCTTTGACGAACGAATTTTCTGATGGGTTGCCTTGCCCCTGACCCGTCAGACATCCAACGCGTGTTGGAACGTCAAAGGCTCCCTTTTTTATGCGCTGACGATGATTCACAGCCCGAATCGGCCGGCAGATTTGAATTTCTCGCGAAGTCTGGTCCAATCAAGATGGCCATCAAAGCGAGAACGAAATGCACAGAATCCTACCAGCCATCATCTTACTATTAGGGCTGGGCTGTTCGGCGGTTTCAGCGCAATATCATTATGTCCGTCGGCCATTGCCGCGTCGCAATCCAGCGGCTTACCCATCGGTGTATCAATCACCTTCTATGCGGTCGTCGTTGACACGTTATCGCCCCGCCAAACCTGCGACTCCCTACAAGGAACGTTACCGATCGACAGGGCGTTCTTATACGTTGGATACAGGTGACGTTTTGGCCGTCATCGTGGATGGCGTTCTTGGAGACTTTGAATCTGCACCCGTTCACATGCCGGAAGCGAATGGTGACACGCAACCTGGTATGGGCTATCCGATCATTGTGCGGGAGAACGGAACGATCGACTTACCGCTCATTGATCCCGTTTTCGTTCGGGGGCTGAGCGATCTGCAGGCTCAGAAGAAAATCAGCAACACTTACTTGCGCGAAAAGGTCATCAAGCCTGGCAAGGGTAATAAGGTCATTGCGACTCTGCTCCGCAAGCGAACCGTAAGTGTCACGCTTATTCACGATGATCCAAACGAGCGGCTGTTCTCTGGCTCGATTTACGATTCGTACCGAACGCCACAACAAAAAGTCAGTGTCGTTCAATTACCTGCTGACCAAACGCATATGTTGGATGCATTGGGTAAAGCTGGTGCGCCGTTTGATGCAAAGCAAGTGATCAGTATTGATCGCGGGCGACACCGTCGAGTGAGCGAGCGTGGCCAAGTCGGTGAGGGAGACGTGGTCAAGGTTTCTCCACAACAACGCAACTACTACTATGCGGGTGGGGAATTGCAGGGCGGTCGCTATCCACTGGACAGCGGGTTGAATGTTCTTCAGGCGATCGCCATTGCGGATGGCAATGTGTCGAGATTTCGATCCGGACGTCAAGGAGTCTTTGGGCCAACGCAACTTTTGGTGGTCCCCGCAGCGGGGCAGTCACCCCGTGTCATCGATTTGAACGAAGCGGTACGGAACCCGGGCGCCTATCGCGTGCGCCCCGACGATGCCTTGATTCTGCAATACAAGCGTGGCGAAGTTCTTGGCAACGCCGCCCTCGATGTGCTGCGATCCGGCGTTTTGCTTCGAGCGATTCGGCCCTAGCAATTCGTTGGCGTGGTTGGAAACGTGTCGGACTGTGACGGTTAGTGCGGCTAGTTTGACATTTTGCTATGCCACAGCCCGTAAACGCTCCTTACGTACTGTCACTGTGGAAATCGTTGCTAAAATGGAGACGCGTGCAAACCTTTCCTCCCGATTAGCGTCATGTCGATTCTCTGCCGTTGTGGTTCGTGCAATACCAAGTTCCGAGTCAAAGAAAAGTTGGCTGGGCAAAAGGCGCGTTGCGCAAAGTGTGGCGAAATTTTTCGGATCCCCAGGCTGCCAACTTCAACACCGCAGCCCGTTCTGTCTTCTGAGGTATCCCAGCCCGAAGAAGAGATTGTGTTGGCTGAAGCGATTGAAGAGTTGCCGATGTCCACCGCCCGACCTTCGCCTGATGCTGCTACGCCACCATTAGCCCAGCCACTTTCTGCATCGGCTCTGCCGGTCGCGAAACCACTCGGAGTCGCGGTGCCGCAGGCGACCCCAATGCAATCCGGCGTTCCCATGGCGACTCCGCTTGATCCGGGATCCCGTCCGGGTGGCATCACGATTGAAACTCAGCCACGTCGTCGTCGTCGCAAGAAGACGGGCCTCTCGACTGCGCTGGTGACGATGTTGTTTCTTGCATCCTGCCTGATTCTCATTGCTGCACTTTTTGTCTTTCTGCTCGGCAAAGGCGCTAAATCGGCTATTCTTCGAGTCGAAATTCCAACCAACATTCGCGAAGACTGTGCGGTGATCGTCGATGGCGACTCGAAGGAAGTCAATCTTACGTTGCCATTGGAGTATGAAATCTCCGCGGGGAAGCATCGCGTGAGCCTCAGGCGTCTGGATCATGAGCGAGTCAATTACGACCTCGATGTTAAAGGCGCTGAGATCGTGGAATTGGCTCCCAAGTGGATTCTCAAGCGAGAGTCGCCATCGCCGCCCGAATTGGATGAGGCCGCGGATGATGCGCCGATGTCCAACGAATTACTTGACGAAGCCATCTAGCAGTATAGCCACGGTCGTCGCGTCGGCGGGCGATCTCAAACGCACGGCTTGCAGTCCTGATGCCAACGGACGTACTATTGTTACCCGTATCAAATTCGATTTTGGGAACAAGAGAGTACGATGAGCAATATTCAGGACACTATCGAAAAAGCATTTGAAGATCGGGCCAGCATAACTCCGGATAGCGTCAATGGTGAGGTCAAGTCGGCCATTGTCGATGTGATGCGTCAGGTGGATGCAGGGGAGTTGCGAGTCGCCGAGAAGAAGAATGGTGAATGGATCGTCAATCAGTGGATCAAGAAAGCCGTCTTGCTTTCTTTTCGGATTCACAGCAATGTTCCGCTCGATGGTGGATGCGCGCAGTTCTATGACAAAGTCCCCGTCAAATTCGCCAACCAATCGGCGGACGAGTTGGCGAAGCTCGGTGTCCGCGTGGTCCCGCCCGCGATGGCTCGACAAGGCGCCTACATCGCGCCAGATGTAATTCTCATGCCTAGCTTTGTGAATATCGGAGCCTATGTGGATTCTGGCACGATGGTTGATACATGGGCGACAGTCGGTTCGTGCGCACAGATCGGAAAGAACGTACACCTCTCCGGCGGTGTCGGTATCGGCGGAGTCCTCGAGCCCCTGCAGGCTACCCCCACGATCATCGAAGACAACTGCTTTATTGGAGCCCGGTCCGAAGTCGTCGAAGGCGTCATTGTTGAAGAGGGTTCCGTCATTTCGATGGGAGTGTACATCGGTCAGAGCACAAAAATCTACAATCGCGAAACGGGAGAAATCACCTACGGCCGTGTCCCAGCAGGTTCAGTCGTCGTGTCCGGAAACCTGCCTTCGAAGGATGGGACGTACAGCCTCTACTGTGCAGTCATCGTCAAGCAAGTCGACGAGAAGACACGCGGTAAAGTCGGGTTGAACGAACTGCTCCGCTCTATCGAATAGCGTCGCCGCACGCGAATCTTAATCCGCAGACATTCGACTCTTTGGCCTCAGGAGCCTGTCACTTGGACTCAACCGTCGAACTCAGCCGCCAGCTTATCGAGCGTCGTTCAGTCACTCCGGAGGACGCCGGTTGCCAACCGCTCATCGCCGAGCGATTGGAATCGGCTGGCTTTACGACTGAGTCGCTCAACTTTGGTAAAGTGACGAACGCATGGATTCGACGAGGCACCGAGACGCCGCTGTTTGTTTTTGCGGGGCACACCGACGTGGTGCCGACTGGGCCTGAGGAGCAATGGAGTCATCCGCCCTTTGGTGCCGTGATAGACGGCGAGACGCTCTATGGTCGTGGAGCAGCCGACATGAAAACCGGTGTGGCTGCCATGACCATCGCCTGCGAAGAATTCGTCGCCGAGAATCCAGGTCATCGCGGCTCGATTGCATTGCTACTGACCAGCGATGAAGAAGGGCCCGCCGTCGATGGCACAGTCAAAGTTGTACAGTACCTCTCGCAGCAGCATACCAAGATCGACTTTTGCCTTGTCGCTGAGCCATCCAGTACCAACGCGTTGGGCGATGAGATTAAAAACGGTCGCCGAGGATCACTTAACGGTCACGTAACGGTTGTTGGCAAGCAAGGCCACGTTGCCTACCCGCATTTGGCGATGAATCCCATTCATCAGCTTGCATCTGTGCTGGCAGAATTGTGCGATACCGAATGGGACTTGGGGAACGAGCACTTTCCCGCCACGACGTTTCAAGTCTCGAACATCCAAGCCGGTACGGGCGCCGAGAACGTGATTCCGGAAACGGCAGAAGCCCGATTCAACTTTCGATTTTCAACAGAAACGACGGCTGACGAATTACAGCAACAAGTCGAGTTCTTGTTTGCAGAGCGTGGATTGGAGTATGACATCCAATGGCGATTGTCCGGCAATCCATTTCTCACTGCAGCCGGCAAGTTGATCGACGCGTGCCGAGTCGCGATCAAGGATGTTGTCGGTACCGAAACGAAGTTATCGACGGGCGGCGGTACGTCCGACGGACGGTTTATCGCGACGGTATGCGACGAAGTCGTGGAGTTGGGAGTCATTAATGCCACGATTCATCAGGTCGACGAGTGCGTTGATATTCATGATTTGGGTCGACTGAAAGATATCTACAAAGTCATCCTCAAGCGACTTTTGGGTTGACTCCAGGGCTGCGACATTGGCTTTAGTTCGCGTCCCCCGCATCGTTGGGACGTTTCCTGGAATCTACAAACCGTTTTGTAAAAGCGATGATCGACTTGGGCGGTTATGCCGAATTTCTTCGCAAAGTTCGATGTTTTCCGCCGAAAAACGGCGGAAATCGGTTTCGAATACAATGGATAGCTAGCCCTTTAGGGTTATACGACCTGATTTGTGCGCTGCATCGACAATTGGCACACGGAGTGCGTTTGTTGGTTATTGAGAACGTTGTTATCGACCAATCGGTGGGTCGCTCTGACAGACTTTCTACCTCTTCTCGCAAGGACATAACCATGAAGTTTCAAGCTAAGTGCACAGTTATCAATCAGGATGATAAGACTTCGTACTCGGAAATTCCGAATGATGGTGATTGGTGTGTCGTCCAGGTAATGCGAAAGATTCACGCCGATCATCGGGCTATCGCGTCGCCAAGTCGCTTTGAACGCAACGAAGCGTCGCCGACTTATATTCCCAAAACTGACTGGCGCACCGGGTCGGGGCGATCCGGCTACGGGGATCGCTAAGCCACGCAGTTAATCCCCGCAACGCTTCCGGTTCGAAAGTCGCCACCCACGTTCGGTAATCATAACTTTGGGATGCAGGGAGACTCTCGTCTACTTTCTTCTATGGGTAGGCGAGCACATCGGCGAACCAGTCCAAGGTGGGCTTAAAGCGTGGCGCTTGAGAAACGGACAAGCGTCAGGTGACGCCATGAGCCGCGAACGCTGATGCAAGCTGCCAATGTGCCTGCATAACGATACGTTGTTTCGTATCTATTCAATGGCAAGCCAGTCGCCGATAGGTAGTAGGATCGCGATGCCTATGCTTGAAACTGTCGGTTTTCCGCTTGTTAAAGTAGACTCATGGGAGTACTCTTGATGCATTAAAGTAAACCTGTCGGTGTAGTTTTGGCCACAGCATCAGAATCACAGCCCATGCGGCTTACAGATCGAAAGCGACTCGCAATCCTTGAGGCTGCGGTTACGGAATTCGAGCGCGATGGTTTCACTGGCGCGAGCATGAATCGGATTGCGTCGACAGCCAAAGTTTCTAAGCGCACGGTTTACAATCATTTTGAGAGTAAGGAATCGCTTTTTCAGGCCATCGTGGCCCACATGCTGGAGCAGATGGAAGGCCTGAGACGGATGGAATATGCATCCGATGAACCGATGCGAGACCAACTCAATCGATTGGGGATGCAGTTTGGCGAGTTGGCATCCAGTCGCGATTTGCAACGATTCGCTCGCGTGGTGACTTCTCGTTTTATTCAAAGTCCCGAGATCGCTTCCACGACGCTCAACTTGCGGGAAGTGGCCCAATCGGGGATTGCGCATTGGATGCAGTGTGCCAGGAAAGACAAACGGCTTAACACGGCAAATGTGTCTCGTGTGGCGCGACAATTTACGGGAATCATTCAGGAGTTTTGTTTCTGGCCTCAGTTGATTGCCAGCGAGCCTTCGTTGAGTCATCGGGAATTGAAGGCAACGGTCAAGGCCGCGACGGAACTGATTCTTAACACCTATAGCCTCGAAGATTGAGGATAATCGCGATGAGTGGCGACCCAAAAAATGACCCATCAGGCTGGTTGGTGGCGTTTCGTAAATACGGAAAGATACTGTTATTCATTCCACCCATTCTGTTGGGGTTGTTTGCTCTCGTGACGATGACCAGGAATGCACGTCAGCCTGCGTTGCGTGAGGAAACGGAACAAGGTCGGTTGTTGCGCGTCATCAGCGTCCCATCTGTTGATGTGATTCCATCCGTTGAGGCGTTTGGGACCGTGGAACCCGGCAGGACCTGGCGGGCCGTGGCTGAGGTTAGCGGGCGCATCAAGAGCATCGCGAACAATCTTCGAGCCGGCGCGATTCAACCAGCCGGGACGGTTCTCGTTACCATTGACCCCACGGATTATGAGTATTCCGTAGATCGACTGACGGCTCAGGTTGAACAAGCCGACGCGCAGATCGAAGAATTGGATCAATCGGCGCAGAACCTGAAAAGTGCGTTAGCGATTGAGGATGAGACGCTCAAAGTCTCCGAAGGTGAACTTCAGCGGCTGGAGCAACTGCTGCGCGACAAAGTGGGCTCGCAGTCGGAAGTTGATGCGCAAAAGCGAGCCGTATTGGCTCAGCAACAACGCACGCTCGATGTGATGAACACGATCAAGTTGTTACCCAGCCAGCGAAAACGGTTGTTGGCCAGTCGAACACTTTATACGGCTCAGTTGGAACAAGCGCGTCGCGATTTGGACCGAACGAAAATCAAAGCCCCGTTCAACTGTCAGATTGCGGATGTGTCGGTCGATGTTGATCAGTACTTGAAAACAGGGGAAGAGCTATTCGAAGCCTATGGGATCGCACTGGTGAAGATCGAAGCCCAGTTGCCAATGAGTGAGGCCCAGATGCTGGTGAATCGGGACATCGACCGTCTACACATGGCCGAGGTGATGGCTGACCCGGAGGAGATGGTCAAACGAGTCTTTGATGTGACGGCCACAGTCGCTGTGGCTGGTGGAATTCCAGACCCAGGAAGGCCGGCTCGCTTTCTGAATATTCGTGAAGTCCTCGACCCGACGACTCGAACGATCGGAATCGTGGTGGGCGTAGACAACCCGTTTGAAAACTCAATTCCGGGAGAAACGCCAGCCCTTGTGAAGGGCACGTATTGCCGAGTCAATATTTTTGGCAAGCCGCGAAAGGATCAGGTTGTTG
>CAYYHV010000046.1:0-9099 GCA_964471695.1 uncultured Pirellulaceae bacterium | reverse complement strand
GTTCGGACAACCGGCTGCGGTCCAAGCAAGTCACAGTAGGATTCTCTCAGGGCGATATTTCGGTAATCACCGCAGGTTTGGAGGCTGGAGAGAACTTGATTGTGTCCGATCCGACGCCAGCTATTGAGGGCATGTTGGTTGAACCGCAAGTCGATGAAACGCTGCGGCAGCTTGTACTGGATGAAGCCACTCGTGGTAAGCGAGGCGAGAAATGATTGGTCGTTTCGCACGCCACGCTACGCTGGCTAACTTATTGATGCTCATCTTTCTGGTCCTCGGAGTCATCGCGCTTCCGAACTTGCAACGAGCCACCTTTCCCGACTTTACTCGCCCTGAGATTCAGATCACCGTGCCCTACCCTGGCGCCACGGCTGAAGAAGTCGAAGAAGCCATTTGTCAGAGAGTCGAAGATGCGCTCGATGGGATCAAGTTTGTCGAAGAGGTTCGCAGTGTTGCCCAGGAAGGCGTCGGAGTCATAACCGTCGAGATGCAGGAGAAGGCCCAGGATATCACCATTTTTCAGGATGATATTACGACGGAACTGGATTCGATCAATGACTTTCCGGAAAAGGCTGAGGAGCCCGTGGTGCGGCAGTTGGGCACTGTCGATCCGGTGCTGACGATACTGGTCGCGGGCGAGATGTCACCCGCCTCGCTCAAGGACTATTGTGAAGGCCTGCGGAGACGATTGCAGCGACTGGACGAAGTCTCGTTGATCGAATTGGAAGGGTTTTCCGATCGGCAACTTCGCGTTGAACTCAAGGGAGATGCGCTGCGACAATTCGGGCTGACCGCAGCCGATGTGGCGTCCGTGATCAGTCGCCAGGGCGTGGACATGCCCGCCGGAACCGTCGAGACGCGTGATAACAATCTGTTGCTGCGCTTTGTGGAGCAACGAAGCACACCCGCGGAATTGGAGTCACTAGTCGTTAAGGGAGCGCAAGGTGGCGCCGAAGTGCGATTAGGGCAGATCGCTCGCATCGTCGATATGTTCGAATCCGACGAAGTCAAAAGCCTGCTGCGTAACAAACGCTGTGGCGTCCTCAATGTCCGCAAGAATAAGAATCAGGATGTTACGACCGTCGCGGATCAAGTCACCGATTACATTGAGGGCGAACGTTTGCGTCAGCCCAATGTGGATATGCGAATTATCAACAATGACGCGCCGCTCGTCGAAGATCGAATCTCGCTGGTCCTCACGAATGCCTGGCAAGGATTGGTTCTCGTCTTTCTGTCGATGTGGTTGTTCTTCAACTTTCGGCTGTCATTCTGGGTCGTGATGAGCCTGCCGGTCTCATTTCTCGGCGCCTTCTTTTTCATGCCGTATCTCGGGCAGAATATCAATATGATCTCACTCGTCGCTATGCTGTTGGCGACTGGCTTGCTCATGGATGATGGCATCGTGATCGCGGAAAATGTGGCGCGGCATATCTCCATGGGGAAAGACTCGATGGACGCCGCCGGGGACGGAGTTTCCGAAGTGGCGTCGGGTGTCTTTTCTTCGTTCTTAACGACGATCTGTGTGCTTGGCCCGTTGGCTTCGCTGTCCGGTTTTATCGGAGCCGTGATGCAGGTCATTCCCATCGTGTTGATTCTTGTGATGGCGATCAGTTTGGTCGAAGCCTTCCTGATCTTGCCAGCGCACTTGGGCCATTCGATGCATGGGCACGATCCCGAGAAGGTTTCCGGTTTTCGTCGACGTTTTAACCTGTTTTTCGAATGGGTGACGGAAAACGTTGCTGGAAAGATGGTCGATTTTGCCGTCAATTGGCGTTATCTCCTGCTGGGGAGCGTATTGGGGCTGTTCTTTGTCTCTCTTGGCATGTTGAGTTCGGGGACGCTGGCTTTTGAGGGATTCCCAAGTCCCGAAGGTGATACGATTGAGGCGCGGGTTCTGCTTCCACAAGGGACTCCGCTTTCCCACACCGAGAAGATTGTGGCGAGGATCACCGCCGGCATTGAAGCCGTCAATGAAAAGTACGCACCCGATCAGCCAGATGGTCAAGATTTGGTGAACACGTATCAGGTGAAATTTAATGAGAATATCGACTCATTCGAATCGGGGCCGCATGTGGCAACGGTCACCGTCGACCTGCTCGGCTCAGAAACAAGAACGGTACGAATTGACGAACTCATCGCGGCTTGGCGTGAAGCCTCGGGGCAGTTGCCTGATGTGATCAGTGCGTCTTTTGGCGAGCCGTCGTTTGGGCCGGCAGGGCGTCCCTTGGAGATCCGATTTCAAGGCGACGATCTCGAGACGCTCAAGGAAATCGCCAGTCAGGCTCGTGACTGGTTCGCCAGCTACGATGGTACCTTCAATTTGAGCGATGATTTGCGATTAGGGAAGCAAGAGTACCGAATCCGCGTCCGGGATGGAGCCGTTGGGTTAGGTTTCGACAGCTCAACGTTGGCGAATCAGGTGAGCGCGGCATTTCAAGGTGCTACGGCCAAGGAGATTCAAGTCGGCCCCGAGCAGTATGAGATTGTTACGCGGCTGGCTCCTGGAGATCGCGATAGCGTCGCCGACTTTAAGGACTTTCGCGTCCAGTTGGCTGATGGTCGACAAGTCCCGCTCTCGACGGTTGCCAAAGTCGAACCGGCGCGAAGTTGGGCTCGAATCGCTCGCGTCAATGGGCAGCGAACGGTCACACTGATTGGCGAAGTCGACTTGCGCGTCGCCAATACGGCTCAGCTAGTAAATCTTTTTCAATCGGAGAAACTGCCGGAGTTGGTTGCAGTCCATCCGAATCTGGCGGTCACGATCGAAGGGGAGACGGCCGAGTCGGCGAAGACCAGCGGATCGATGATTCGCGGATTCCTGCTGGGGATGATCGGAGTCTTTGTGATCCTGAGCTATCAATTTGAAAGTTGGACGGAACCCTTCATTGTGATGTTGGCTATTCCATTGGCCCTAATCGGCGTCATCTGGGGGCATTTGATCATGCAGGTGCCGTTCAGTATTCCGAGTATCCTGGGTTTCGTATCGTTGGCGGGAGTCGTCGTGAACGATTCAATTTTGCTGATGTTGTTTCTGAAGAACGAAGCCAAAGAGGGACTGAGTCCTGCGCAGGCAGCCAAGATGGCCAGTCGCTTGCGCTTCCGAGCGATCTTCCTGACGTCGGTGACCACAATTTCCGGGTTGGTGCCGTTGATGTTTGAATCCAGCAGCCAGGCTCAGACGCTGGTCCCGCTGGCGGTGAGCATTTGCTTCGGGTTGTTAAGTTCGACCGGGTTGATCCTGCTTGTTGTCCCTGCCACCTACGTGATCATGTGTGACCTTGGCATCGTCACACCAGCCGGTGCTACCGCGCACTAGGCTTGTCTCAAGATTCCGCAGGAATCAGCTCCGAAGGAGCGACAGCACTTAGCCATGGACGTCAGTCCATGGTGTCGGTCGACGTAAGCCCCTAAGCCCCGAAGGGGCGACAGCAATTCTGTTTGCGTTGATTGAAATTTCACCTCAATTGAATTCACGTTCGTGCACCCAAGTGGTGTCAATGGAGCGAGCGATAGATCGGCAAGAGGCACGAATCAACGGGCCATGCTACTTGCTTCTTCCCTTGACAATCTAGGGGAGCGGTTCTAATATCTCCCATAGACATTCTATGGGAATTGTTGGAAGGACTTGATTGTGACCGCCAAAAAAAGCAAATCTGCCTTTCCTCAGGGCAGTCTCGACATGTTGATACTCAAGTCGTTGGAGTCGGAGGCGCGGCATGGTTATGGGATTGCCCGTCACCTGAAGGAATCCAGTCGCGACTTTATTCAGCTCGAAGAAGGCTCGCTGTACCCGGCGCTGCACCGCATGGAAAAACGCGGTTGGATTCAATCGGAGTGGGGGCAATCGGAATCGAATCGTCGCGCGAAGTTTTATCGACTGAGTTCAACTGGACGTAAACAGTTGAAGCAGGAAACGGCGGATTGGGGCAAGATGGTCGAAGCCATCCAGCGCGTGATCTTCCCTTCCGTTTCCTCGGAGGTCCAATCATGAATGCGATGATTCTCTGGAAGCGGATATGCGAAACGGCTCGACCAGTCACGTTGGTTCACAACGACATTGACGAGGAACTGCGATTTCATTTCGAATCGCTGGTTGCCGACTTTCAGTCGGATGGGATGACGCACGAAGAAGCCACCGATCATGCGATCGCCGAGTTTGGCTTGATCGAGCATTACAAGCAGGAGTGCCGAGACATCGCGGCTGGAAACCGTTGGCTGGTGGGGACGGGAACGATGTTAACGGGAGCCGGCGCGGTGGCTGCCCTGCTCTGCCTCAGTCTTGTTTTTGCGAGATTATGCGCGAATCAGCGGTCGCAAATCGCAAAGTTGGAATCGCAAATCCACGCACTGGATTCTCAGTTAGCGATGGCACCCGTCAAGCATACGGCGACCACGATCAAGGGCTCGGTCGCAGATGCTGACGGGCATCCTATCCGCGAGGCAGCCGTGATGGTCGTCGTGAAAACATGGCCTGGCGGGATGTATTCGCAGGTGCATTTTGCGGCCACAACGGACGTGAATGGTCGCTTCGTCCTGCGTGACAAGTTGCCCGAATTCGGTGACTATGCGATTCAGGTTTCCGTTGCCAAATCCGGTATGGCGTTCCAGTCGCAGTATCGTGTGGAGAGCGGTCCGGATCATCATGGCTCACCGAATCAGCAATTCGATTTTCGGCTGGCTCAATCATCGGTTCGGCAAATGGAACTCCTTGATCACAACAGCCAGCCCATCGTTGGTGCGACGGTGACACCGCATCAGCGAGCCGCAGCCGATGGTTCGCAGCATGTCGTCTATATGCAAGCCGCCGAACCCGTGCAGTTGGAGACCGATGAGCGCGGCCGGGTTCAGTTGGCTGCATTTCAAGTTGGCGACGGTGCCGAAGTGGTTGTTCAACTTGATGACGGCCGGAGTCACTCGTTGCGTTTTCAAGTTGACGACGAACTGCACAAGTCGTTTCGGTTAGATACTCGAGCTTCACTTGTTTTGCAAAGCGGAGGGTGAGATGTTGAAGATGCTAATCCAAGTCGCGGTTGGTTTTCTTGTTGTCGGCGCCTCGCTGGGGTTGGCTCAGGATGAATTCGCAAACGTTCGGTCGAAGGAGTTTGTGCTCGCCGGCAATCCGCAACTGAAATACGTCATGATTGGAGCGAAGAAACCGAAGACTCCGAAATCAGGCTATCGAGTCCTTGTCGTTCTTCCAGGTGGCGATGGCAGCGCGGACTTCGTTCCGTTTGTGAAGCGCATTTTTCAGAACGCCCTCAATAAGAATTACATCGTCATTCAGTTGATTGCGCCCAAGTGGTCGAGCGATCAGGTGATTGTTTGGCCGACGCGGAATCTGAGCACGGAGGGAATGAAAGTCCCGATGGAGGAATTTGCGGAGCGAGTCCTCAAGGACGTTCGGAAGCGAGCCAAGCTGGATGAGAAGCGGATTTACTCTTTGGCTTGGTCGTCAGGTGGGCCGGCGGCTTATGCGATGGGATTGAGTAAGAAGTCGTCATTTACCGGGACTTTCGCTGCGATGAGTGTTTTTAAGCTCGGTTCGTCGCCGTTGATTAAAAACGCCAAGGGCCGCGCCTTTTATATTCTGCACTCCGAAGGTGATCGCGTTTGTCCTTACTGGATGGCGAAGCAGGCTCAGGAGGCCATTAAGGATAACGGTGGCAGCGTGCGTCTGAAGACTTATGAAGGCGGCCACGGGTGGCGAGGCGACGTGTTTGGCAATATTCGTGACGGTGTGTTGTGGATGGAAAAGCAGTCCGCCAAGTCCTAGGTTCGCGTTCCGTGGTGTTCGAAGAAAAGTAGCGGCGTTGCGGGACAGGGTGGAACTTCTGACAATGGGGGCGGTTACACCCATTCAGCTACGTCCACTTTGGAAAACCGTTATGGCAGCTAAAAAGGCGTCTCGCGTCACCGTCCCCAAGTTTTGTGCAATGAAAGAGGCCGGGCACAAAATCAGTATGCTGACAGCATATGATTACCCAACGGCAGCGATGTTGGACGAGGCTGGTGTCGATTCGATTCTCGTCGGCGATAGCATGTCGATGGTGGTCCAAGGGCATGAAAACACGCTTCCGGTAACTTTGGATGAGATGATCTACCATGCGGAAATGGTGGGTCGCGCGGTTAAGCGGGCCCTCGTGATTGTGGACTTGCCCTTCCCGAGTTATCACCTGGGCGTGCATAAGGCGATTGAAAACGCCGGCCGAATTCTGAAGAAAGCACGCTGTCAGGCCGTAAAGCTGGAGGGTGGTGCGGAGCAAGCGGACGTCATTTCGGGCTTAGTTTCCGCTGGCATTCCCGTGATGGCTCATGTTGGATTGCGACCGCAAAATGTGCATCAATTAGGTGGCTATCGAGTCCAGCGGGATGAATCCGCTTTGTTGCATGATGCTCAGGCAGCGCAAGCAGCCGGGGCTTTTGGCATCGTGCTTGAGTGTATTCCTCGAGATATTTCGGCGAAAATCACGGCTGAGTTGCAGATTCCCACGATAGGCATTGGGGCGGGGCCGCATTGCGATGGTCAGGTGCTAGTCGTGCATGACTTGCTGGGGATGACGAGCGGTTATGTGCCAAAGCACGTCAAAGCCTACGCTGATCTCCGCAAAACCGTTACGGATGCCGCAAAGTCATATATCGATGACATTCAGACCGGCGAATTCCCCGGAGATGAAAACTCTTTCAGTTTGTCGACTGATTTTTTGAAGTCGCCGGAACGGGACGCCGATGCATTGAATTCGATGTCTGGGGTACCCGGCATGGGAGAATGGAGTTCCCGGTAGTTTGCGGTAACATCTTGTTCGTCCATTGTCGTTGATCCGCAAGTCTAGGGTATGGAGTGAGTTAGCGTCGGCAGATGCGTGATGTGGGATTTGGGCCGTAAGGAATGTTCTCCCTATAGCATCCCCCAGCCTCTCTCTGCGGCAAACCTTGCCGGTCTAGCGAGGTTTACCAATTCGGCGGCTCGATTCGTGCTGTCGAGAAAAACCGGCGCGAAAAGACGTTACCCCGTGTTGACGGAATGCAAGACGAATCCTAACATCGGAGGTTTCCCCATAAGTGGATGGGGAGCCTAAAGCGTTTGTGTACTATTCCGGCTAAGGTTTTCTGCCTCAGTCGGGGGAACTCATTAAGGATTATTATTCGTGGCTGGTTCGCAGGAAATAATTCGTATCCGCATGGAAGCGTACGATCACGCAATTTTGGATCAAAGCGCCCAAGAGATCGTGGATACTGCGAAGCGCACGAATTCTGAGGTCCATGGCCCAATTCCGCTTCCCACCCGAATTGAACGCTACACGGTGCTTTCAAGCCCGTTTGTCGACAAGAAGGCGAGGCAGCAATTTGAGATTCGAACCCACAAGCGTGTGATCGATATTGTGCAGGCGACTGCCAAGACGATTGAGGCGCTCAATAAGCTCAGCCTTCCGGCTGGTGTCGATATTAAGATTAAGGCTTCGGCTCGCTAGTTTGCGGGCTTTGCTTTTTTGATCGGCGAGTTGACGGGTTGTTTTAATACTGAGTTAACGAGATCGGTATTCCTATGTACTGGAAGCCGCGTAGGTAATCGGCGTTTATCGTTTGATCCTGCCAGGCAAGTGACCAGATAAAGGCGTTAGTTATGAGTAAAGGGATACTCGGCCGGAAGGTCGGGATGACACAGGTCTACGACGAGCAGGGTAAGGCAGTTCCTGTGACGGTCATTGCAGCCGGCCCTTGTCATGTAACGCAGTTGCGGACCAAGGATCGTGATGGCTATGAAGCCGTCCAGTTGGGGTATCTTGATAAGCCCCGGCGATTGGCCAGCAAGAGTGAGCGTGGTCACGTTGCGAAAATCAGTAGTAAGCGGTCTAAGTCTCGGTCCGCTGCAGGTGTCGAGGTTCCTGCGAAGCCTGGCTGTGAGCCCAAGAAGTTTGTCCGTGAGTTTCGCGGTAGTACGGACGGATATGAGTTGGGTCAGGAAGTCAAGGTTGATGTCCTGTCTGAAGTGAAGGCAGTTGATATTACGGGCACCAGTAAGGGTCGTGGTTTTGCTGGTGTGATGAAGCGGCATAACTTCGCCGGTCAGCGTGCGACGCACGGTGTGAAGAAGGTTCATCGCCACGCTGGTGGTACTGGTTGTAGTGCGTATCCTTCTCGCCTGTTTAAGGGGAAGAGGATGGCTGGTCAGTACGGAGCGACTCGGAATACGAATCGCAATGTCAAGGTTGTCCGAGTTGATGTGGATAACAATCTGCTGTTGGTGCACGGTGCTGTTCCGGGGCCGAATGGTGGTTACGTGATTGTCCAGGAAACGAACAAACTGTAGGAAGAATTGGGTTGCTCTGTTGGGCGGCTTATTTGAATTGAAGGTTACCAGTCATGGCAGATCTGAAGGTTTACGACAAATCGGGCGCTGAGGTCGGCACGTACTCTATTGAGCACACTGACATCGCTCCTCGCATCAGTAAGCAGTTGTTGCATGATGCTGTCGTGATGTACCAGGCGAATCAGCGTCAGGGTTCGGCGAAGTCCAAAACGCGTGCTGAAGTCGCCGGTTCGACGAAAAAGATGTATCGTCAGAAGGGGACTGGTAACGCTCGTGCTGGCTCGCGGCGAAGTGGTGTGCGTCGTGGCGGTGGGCATATTTTCGCTCACAAGCCGCGTGATTATTCGTATCGCTTGCCGAAGAAGGCGGTTCAGCTTGCGACTCGAATGGCAATCGCCTCGAAGATTCGTGACGACGAAATGATCGTGATTGATGAGCTGGAGATGAAGAAGCCGGCGACTCGCGAGATGGCTAAGATTTTCAAGGCCCTTGGGTTGACTGAGGTCACGACGTTGGTGACGGTTGCAGAGCACGACCCTAATGTTTATCTGAGTACGCGGAATATCGGCGGTACGGAAGTTTCGTCGGTTTCCGGGTTGAACGCGTTGTCGGTGCTTCGTCCGCGAAAGATGTTGGTGACGAAGGCTGCGTTGGATGCGATCAAAGAACGAGCCCAGGCGAAGGGTGCCGGTGAGGCTGCTCCTGCTGAGAAAGAGGAAGCGTAAGTCATGGCAAATGCGACGAAGAAAAGTATTCCGCGCAAGGGTCCAATTTTGGAGCCGCATCAGATC
>CAYYHV010000045.1:25004-25323 GCA_964471695.1 uncultured Pirellulaceae bacterium | reverse complement strand
ATCCTATCCCGCGCTGTTTGCTGAGATTGGCTGTCCAGAGCCCCATTGGGCCTCACCCGTGGGTTTCTAGTGGTTGTGGATTTCGCGAAGCTTGATGTTGCGGAACCAAACGGGATCGCCATGATCCTGAAGAGCAATGTGGCCTTTCTTCTCTTTGCCGAATTGCTTCCATCCCTTGAACTTGCTCTTGGCGAATTTTTCGTTCCAGTCCTTACCCCACATTTCGGTATCCACGACCTTCTTGCCGTTCAACCAATGTTCGACATGGTTATTGTTGAGCACGATGCGCGTCGTGTTCCATTCGCCAACGGGCTTAACC
>CAYYHV010000045.1:22782-24994 GCA_964471695.1 uncultured Pirellulaceae bacterium | reverse complement strand
AACCGCCTTTTTGTTGGTCGGATACATGGCGTACAACGAACCGGCTGCGGTCAAGTCGCTTTTGCCATCGTGATGTTTATCGTTGTCTAGAATCTGGTATTCGACGCCACTCATGTAAGGCGCGCCGTCGCCTTTGCGAACTCGATACATCACGCCGCTGTTGGCGCCTTCCGCGACTTTCCATTCCAAGCTGAGCTCGTAGTTGTCGTATTCGGCAACGGTCATGATGTCACCGCCTTTGGCTTTGCGATGCAAAGTTCCATTTTCGACGGACCAACCACGAACTTCTTCTTGCTTATAGCCACGCCATCCGTTGAGCGTCTTCCCATCGAATAGATTCTTCCATGCATGGAAATGGTAGTGCTTGTGGTCGGCTTCTTTGTGCGCTCCTTCCTTGTGCGCTCCTTCTTTTTGTTCGACTTTTTCTTGCTCTTTGACTTCTTGAGCAACAAGCGAGGAGCATGCAACAAGCGATATTGCAAGGATTAGAAATTTCACGGTAGCGTTTTTCATCTGATCTAGTCCGAATGTTAGTGAATTAGGAGACAGTCCAGCATTTTTGGGGGTGGGCGGTCGTGCGTCAAGTAAACCCGACGATAGGAGGGAGACATCGTTTGTGCAAATCAAGAGTTGAGGCGATAATAAGGCAGGAACAGAAAACTGGGGATTCTATGCGACTGTCATGCAAAAAACGTTGTGCACTCATCTCGGCGTGCATCTTTCTTCTAGGTTCGCTGTCATATGGACAGTTAACAATCTCGGACTTTAACGGAACGGGATTTAATTACACATTTGCGGGGTTTAGCCAGCTACCGAGTGCATCTGCGATTCGGTTGCAAGACACGTCGGATTCCTGGGGCGGAGCGGGGCTGAATCTCGGTGTAATGGACTTCAGTCCCTACTCTGAAGGACGGTTCTCCGTCGACATGACGGTGAATCCGGGCAATGCCGCGAACAGCTTCGAACTGGAATTGATTGACGTCAACAATAACACGGGCAAATGGACGTTTGGCGTGGGGGCATCAACGCCAGGAGTAGCTACCAACTTCGTTTCGACGGGACAATTGAACGATCCCGACTCTGGCTTGGGGGATTGGCAAAACCTCGACCTGACTCGTATCAGGACGTTTCAAGTGTTGGGCGAGTTTGGCGGGCCCGGTCAGTTTGATATGAGTTTCGACAATGTTCTGGTGAGCAACAGTCTTGATGACCCACCGCCCTACCCTGGTTTTGAACCCGATGCTCCTTGGCGAGCCGTGGCTGATCAGCGGATCGAGGCGAATCGCAAAGCCAATATGTCGGTCAATGTCTTTGATGCGGGCGGAGCCCCGATTCCCTCAGCCAATGTGCATGTGGCGATGCAGCAGCATGAATTTGGTTTCGGGTCAGCCGTCGTGGGGCACCGTCTACGAGATAACAATCCGACGCATGCAGCGTACAAGCAGAAGGTTGACGAGTTGTTCAACATCGCCACCCTTGAAAACAACCTGAAGTGGCCACCCTGGGAAGGCGAGTGGGGCGGCGCGTTCACGCAAGCGGGTGCAGTAAGTGCTCTCGAGTGGCTCGACAGTAAAGATATTCGCTCGCGGGGACATGTGATGGTGTGGCCGGGGCGCGACAATCTTCCGGCGGATATTCGAGCGATGCTGGACAGCGGCCCGCTCAACGCCACCGAGCAACGCATCGTACGCAATCGGATTTCCGCGCATATCGAGTCGCTGACTTCAGCGACAAATGGTCACATTGGTTATTGGGACGTGCTGAACGAACCACGGACGAACAATGATCTGATGCAACAATTGTCCGAAGGCGACCAAGCCATGGTGGACTGGTTTCAGCAAGCTGATGCCGCGACCCAGGCCAGCCTTTATATCAACGAATTTGACATTTTGTCTTCCGCGGGCGGTACGGCGACTGCAAAGCAGAATCTCTATTTTGAGACCATTGAGTATTTGCAAAACAATGGCGCTGCGATTGACGGTGTTGGATTTCAGGGGCACTTCCACGAAGGCAATCTTACAGGCCCCGAGCAACTCTGGACGATTCTCGATCGGTTCGAGCAGCTAGGGTTAGACATGCAAATCACCGAATTTGATTTTTCCACGACCGATGAGCAACTCCAAGCCGATTTTACTCGCGACTTTCTCAAGGCGATGTTCGCCCACGAAGGTGTTGATGATCTGTTGCTGTGGGGATTTTGGGAAAACGCTCA
>CAYYHV010000045.1:18440-22772 GCA_964471695.1 uncultured Pirellulaceae bacterium | reverse complement strand
ACTGGCGACCCGAAGCCGCTTTGTATCGAAGTGATTGGTCGATCAAGCCCAATGGAGAGGCTTTCAACAATCTCGTATTTGAGGAATGGTGGACGGATGTCGTGCTCAATAGCGACAGTTCGGGCGAGGCGTCGTTGCGGGCTTTCAAGGGTGAGCATCAAGTTGATATTGAGTTTGGGCAATTCAGCGAGTCACTCGTTGTATCGTTGACCGAAGGAGGGCTTGAGACGAGCGTCACGTTGCCCATTCTGCTTGGCGACTACAACATGAATGGCACCGTAGATGCGGCGGACTTTACGGTATGGCGCGACAACCTTGGTTCGACGTCCAATCTTACTGCGGATGGGAATAACAACGGCATCATTGACCCAGCGGACTATCAGGTGTGGGTTGATAACTTCGGACGCAGTGCAAACCTGCTTGCCAACATTCCCGAGCCCTCTTCGCAATCTTTGCTCCTGCTGGCGCTTGGCGTGTTGGGACTCGCGCGGCGAAGACGCCCTGGCCTGCGGATTTGACTCACCATTTTCCTTCGTAATCGTGGCTCTCTTGACCTGATTTTGCTTTGACGGATAGACTTCTGCGCTGCGGCCGACCGCTCTCGAAGGTTGGCCGAATCCCCCAAGTCGCAGAGGATTCCGTCATGTCACTAAAGACGCTGTTGGTTCTCGACGCTAACGCTCGGGGTACACTTATTCCCGGTCGCGGAGGGCAATCTGCGGTTCGCGAGACGGCACTCCAGACACTATTGCCATGGATGGTACAGCGTGCCAGTGCGGCAAAGCGTGTCAAGCAGACCGTTGTGATCATGAATTCATCGGACTCGCGAGTTATGGCGACTCGGGTTCCATCAATCGCTACTGTCATTGCTAGCGACGAACCGAACGGTTTGTTGCGCATGCTGATGGCTGCAGATGCGTTCTCGGCCGAAGCGATTGTGCGAGTCGACTTTGAGACCCCGCTCATCGACCCAGCGTTGATTGATATGCTGGTGGAAACAGCCGATCAAACACCCACGGTGGATTACGTAAGTTATCGAGACGGAACGGAGCCGGCCAAGCAGACTGCCGGGAAGTTTGCCGAATGGTGTCGCGTTGCCTCACTTCGTCAAGCCGTACAGTCGCCGGGCATCGGACAATCGGTAACCAGTTACCTCCATTCGCAGCCTGACAGATTTGAGTTGCGATACCTTAAGGTGTCAGCACCTGAGGACCGAAGTAACTTGAGGGTACGAATGGATTCGCCACAGGATCTTCGCGAAGTCAAAGAGTTTATGGCTCGCGTTCAACAACCGACTCGGGCTACAAAAAGCGTAGGGGCTTCACCCAAAATGCGGGTGAAATAAGTCACAGAGACTGCTGGACTTCCGGCGTCATTCGAAGGGAATCGAAGACGATGGGTATCGCACAAGAGTTGGGAAGCCGTTCCGTCGGCGCAACGTCAATCACGCGTGGCTTTGAGCTGCGGCGGGTCGCGTCGGGCATCTCATTGCGCCATGTCGACGACGGCGAAGTGCGTTTGCTGCGACAAGGCAATGCGGATGTGGAAACAAGGATTGCGCTGCCGGTGCCCGTTTCTGCGGTCATCTTTGCCGCTGAAGAAGTTCTCTACGATTCGACCGACTGGTGGCGATGGGTTATCCGCGTACTCGTTCGGTCGGGTGTGGTGACTCATTACGAAGCGATCTACCGGGTATGGCGTCGCGACTATCTCGACAGGATCAACGCAACCCATGGTGACTATTGGACGGTCTTTGAGAAGTTTCTCAGAGCGGTTGGATGCCAGTGTGGTCAAGTCAATGAAATACTCACGACGGCAATCCCACGGCGTCGCCAGTTCGAAAACGACATACGAGTCGCCCGGGGAGTCGCAGGAATCCTCAGCGAGCTGCATCTGCTTGGTATTCGAGTCGGCATCTTTAGTTGTGCTCCACTACCCAGCCAGCAGTTTGAACAGCGCTTGCTCAATATGGGATTGATGCCGTCAGTCGATTGGTGTTCGACCGCCTGGCAACTTGGTGCATCTACCTACGAGCCGGAATCGTATCGGCTGATCACGCATCGAATGGGCGTAGAGCCGGGTGACGCTCTATTCGTGGGACGAGACGGATCAGACGTTGCGGCCGCGGAGATGGCTGGTATTGTGCCCGTATCATGTGGAGTCAAAAACGCGGCGGCGAAAATTCGAATCAGTCATCTGGGTGCGTTGTCGGCAGTTGTCGCCCCAAACTAGATACCGTTCCATCCCATGTTGATCAGTCAAAGTGTTGATGGACAACGGTTAAACGGTACTTTCTCATCATTCTCGGTTTAACGACTGGGAATTCTATGCAACTAAGTTGCGTATGCTTACTCGTCTGCGTTATCTTCGTTGTTTATCTGGTTGTCTATTCGAGACTCATTTTGTCACAAATGGAATAAGTATGCGCAACGTTGTCGCTTTGGTATTGGGAGGTGGTCGAGGAACGCGATTGTTGCCGCTCACCAAGTATCGCTCCAAACCAGCCGTTCCATTGGCAGGTAAATATCGACTGATTGATATCCCACTTTCGAACTGCATCAATAGCGGACTGAGGCGTATTTACGTGCTGACACAGTTCATGTCAGTTAGTCTTCACAGGCACATTCGGCAGACCTACCGCTTTGATTCATTCAGTGGTGGCTTCGTCGAGATTCTTGCCGCCCAGCAAACCATGGAAGCTGGAACCGATTGGTATGAAGGCACTGCAGACGCTGTTCGAAAGAATATTCGTTATCTCGAACAGTCGGATGTTGAGTATGTCATGATCTTATCGGGGGATCAGCTCTACCGCATGGACTATCGGCGGATGTTGAAGACGCATCAGGAATCGGGAGCCGACGTGACGATCGCGGCGATGCCCGTCTCACGCGATGACGCGAAGAGTCTTGGTGTTATGCGATTAGACGATACCGGCCGCGTCGTAGGTTTTGTGGAGAAGCCACAGGAAGATGAACAGATCGATTCGGTCGCAATGGATCCGGCTTGGATCGACAGCCAAGGCATCCCGAGTCAGGGACGAGACTGTTTGGCGAGTATGGGCATCTATTTGTTCAATAAGGAAAATCTGGTCGATACACTTCGCAAGACGACCTATGAGGATTTCGGCCGACAGATTTTTCCGGCGGCGATTCGCAATCAACACGTACAGGTCCACTTGTTTGATGGCTATTGGGAAGACATTGGAACGATTCGCGCGTTTTACGAGGCGAATCTTGCGCTGGCCCGTCACGATCCGCCATTCAATCTGGCTTTGCCAGAAGAGCCGATCTATTCACGCGGTCGATTCTTGCCCCCCTCTCAGTTCCAGGGCGGGACGGTGACTCAGAGTCTTATTGCCGATGGCTGCCAGATTGGCAAAGACGCTGTGATTGAAAACAGTGTGATAGGACACCGTTGTTTTATTGGCGATGGCGTGACGATTCGGAATTCCATCATCATGGGGTCGGACTATTATGAGACGTCCAAAGATCATGAGCAGCGGGGACGTATTGGCATTCCTCCGGTGGGTATCGGATCGGGAACAACCATCGATTCGGCGATTGTCGATAAAAACTGCCGTATTGGGACGAACGTCCTCGTACGGTGCGACGGAGTTGATAACAACAACGACGTCGACGAAACGTGTGTTGTACGTGAAGGGATACCTGTCATCATGAAAAATGGCGTCCTCCCAGATGGATGGATACTCGGGTAGCGAGATTTTTCTTGATTGAATGACGGGCTGATTGAGCCGAATCATGGGCCCAGTGGTCCCCACTTGTGGGCAAGCTTATGTGAGCGAGATCGTGTTCAGTCGATCAACTGCGCTGGACACGTGAATGCACATGAGTAGACTTTGCGTTATAGGATTGCGTGTCGAATTCATGGAGTAGAACTATGTCCCAACGTACTGTTTGGGTTCTTGTTTTGGGTCAACTGTTCTTCGGGAGTGTTTCTCTTTCAATTGCACAGATTACCGATATCAAGTCGACTGACAAAACATCGACTCTGACTTCTTTGGAATCGAATTATTCCACAAAGCCGAAGAAGAGCGTGGACACGGTTCGACTGAGTTCGCAGAGTTTCTACAATCCCAATACGTCGATTGTGAATGACGTGTTGTTATCTTGTCAGGTGCGGTTTCGGCAGCAACCCAAGTACCGGTCATTCTCCGCGAAGACTTCGGATGGAGTCGTGAAGCGGTATGTCTATTCTTCAACGCACAAAGAAATCGACTATTCGCTTGAGATTGTTGAGTATCCGCCGAAGTTTCTTGAGAGTCGCAATTTTGACATCGTCAACAAACCCTACGATTTTCTTGAACGCCAACTG
>CAYYHV010000045.1:16238-18430 GCA_964471695.1 uncultured Pirellulaceae bacterium | reverse complement strand
CGCCAACTGGATGCGTATCAATCGACTCGAAAAAAGAACCGTGTTTTGTATCGTGAACGCATGATCAATTCACGCTTGCCGGGAATGGAATTGTATTTTTCCTTTCCTGCTGGCGTTGATAAAAAATCCAAATCTTATGCCTCAGGCGTGACGCATCGTCGGATGTACGTACGCGACTTTCATGTTTACAGCCTTACCGTGAGTATGACTGAGGAAAAGTATAAGAGTGACAGTCAGGCTGCGAAGACGGATATGCTGGCCTTCGTCGATTCGTTCAACATTCGGAACGAAAACCTCAAGCGAATGTTAAAACCGCCGACATTCACAAAAGGCATTTTCAATGCGCAACAGTAGGCTTGCGCTGAATTGGTTGCGCCGGGGTTTGTGGTTTGACGCGCGACCATCGGCTTAGTGGTCGGAGTGGTTTCCGACGATGTGATCGCGGATCAAAACGGCTTTCTGACCGTTCTGCGACACGGCTTGCCCACGAAATACGGGTTGGTCGTCAACGTATACGATAGCACCCTCGTCGGCTGAAGTGTCAGCCATGAGGATATCGCCGACTCGCAGATCCATAAGTTCATCGCGGTTCAATGTTGTATGCGCCATGCAGACTGCGAAATCTACCAACTGTGGTTCGGGGATTTCGGGGATGGGTGGGTCGAGCAACAGTGGCTTGTGCGGAAGCAGCGACGACTCGGAGATAGCGATCCGGATGGTTCCCCGTGTATTACCAACGGCGACTCGAAATTCCGTCGCAATGACGGTTTCCAACGGATGGGCACACCGTGCCAGTTTCGGGTTGCTCTCGATTTGCGTGAGCTTGGCATCAAAGTCGATGGGCCAGGCATCGCTCAGGCAGTCCAGAAATTTTGTGGTGACTGTTGCAACAATCCGCTTTTCGAAATCCGTCATTGTGCGATGCGTTGTAGGAGTCGGCAAACTACCACCACCCATTAATCGATCAAGCAGCGGGTAGATAAACTCAGGATGGAGTTCCATCACGATTGGTGAATTCAGCGGTTCTGAATCGATGATCTCAAAACACGTTGGGTGATCTAACCCAAAAACGAATTCTCCGTACGTCGGTCGGGAAATGCGATGAATTGCGACGTCGACATCGGAATTTACCCATTTTGTGAGTTCTGTGGCGACACGAAGAGCAAAGTCTTCCTGGTAGGTTTTCAGAACGTTCTCGAACTCAGGATCGTGAGGCGACGGCGGTAGAGAATCCTCGCTGGGAGCCTCTACGACTTGGATGTTCTCTGGCAGTTCGGCGTAGAGGAGGAAATCGCGTTCCTCATCCGTTAATCGCTCGCTCATACGATCCTCCTTGATCGTTATTGAGGTCGACAGGCTTGCCAACCTCTATTCTCGTATCTGCCCGTTGCCGAGCACTACGTACTTGTACGTTGTCAGTTCCTTCAAGCCGCATGGTCCACGCGCGTGAAGTTTGTCGGTACTGATGCCGATTTCGGCGCCCAGCCCAAACTCGCCACCGTCGTTAAAACGCGTGCTGGCGTTGACCATTACGGCTGCGCTGTCGACTTGCGAAGTAAACTTCTCGATCGACTTTGCATCGGATGAAACGATAGCATCGGTATGCCCCGAGCCGTATTGGTTGATATGTTCGATGGCTTGTTCAATATTCTCGACAACATTCACGGACATGATTGGGCCGAGATATTCCGTACTCAAGTCGTCGATGGTCGAAGGGATCGCATCGTTGAGGATTTCTCGCGTCGATTCGTCGGCTCGCAATTCAACCGAATACTCAGAGAGTTGGGATGCGACGGACGGGAGGAATTTGTGCGCGATGTCGCGATGCACCAATAACGACTCGGCAGCGTTGCAGACTCCCATTCGTTGGCATTTCGCATTGACGACAATCTTGCTTGCCATTTCCAAATCTACTTGATCGTCGACATAAACATGACAATTGCCACTGAAGTGTTTAAGAACTGGCATGGTTGCATCATTCGTCACCCGCCGTATCAGGCCTTCACCACCGCGGGGAATCGCCAGATCGATAAACTCACTCAGGCCGAGAAAGTGACCGACGGCTTTTCGGTCGGGCGATTCGACGAGTTGTACGGCAGCCTCTGGCAAGCCGTGTTCTGCAGCGCATCGTTTCATTTTGGATACGATGGCCGCGCTCGAGTGTGCGGCTTCTTTGCCGCCACGCAGGATGA
>CAYYHV010000045.1:13099-16228 GCA_964471695.1 uncultured Pirellulaceae bacterium | reverse complement strand
ACTTGTTCGAGTGCAGCAGCGATTCCCTCAATGCGATTGTTGTCCAGGCGTAAACGATCCGTCTGCGCTGCCGTCAGTCCGAATTTGGGCGCAGCCGCTATGTCCATCGCATTGGCGGAAACAAGATCCGCCATGTCGCGACGTAGTGTATTTGCTGAAGCAGCCAGCCAAGCGTTTTTGACGTGGGTCGGCAATATCGCCAGTTCACGCGAAGCCTGTTTGGCGCGCGCTGCAGTCTCGGTGCAATATTGTTGAAGGTCTGCGATTGCGGTCATCTTTTCATTCTTTAGGGGCGGGCAATGATTGGTGAATCACGCCAAAGGGTCAATGGCACCCGTGGGCGGCCTCACGACTCTTGTATGATAGCGTTGCGAGGTCGTGCCAGCACGTCAGAGAGTTGCAAAAGATACGGGTTGCGGTCCGTTCACTACGGCTTTCTAGGGGGAGTCGCTGGATGCGAAATTCAACACGCAGCGTCCAATCTGGAAACCGCCGATCAAACCGGCTAGCACACCGATGGGAATGCCCAACCAGATTGCCAGCTCCGAGGTGCCACTTTCGTCCCCGATGATTTGGCCGCCGATCAAGCCAATGAAGGCGCCGGCGACCATCGAGAGTACTGTGGACATCACGATAATGGGGCGAGTCCGTTGGCCGGTGAAGCCGCTGACCAATCCGACAAGCGGCCCAATGATTCCGCCTGTGAGCAAGCCCGCGATGGCTCCAGCGATGGCCGCAGCCACTTCGATGACAACGAATGAATCGAGCGAGTGAATGCCCGGGCCGATGGTTCCCCATCCAAGGACTGCGCCGCCTACGACTCCAAAAAGTACTGAGCCGCCGGCCCCCCACAGTCCACCGAATAGAACGCCAGCCCAGATTCCGAACACGAAACGCGAGAACAAGCCCTCCTTTTGCCCATTGTCGGATCGTGATGCATGCGGCTCCCATGCAGAATGAGTGGGAGTTTCGTAGGGATTTGCTTGTGATTGTTCCATACTGACAATACGTTCGACATGTGGCGCGCAAGCGCGTTTCGTCCGCAAGGATCCGATCGGAACGCAGCCCGGCAGGACTACGGTAGCGCTAGCGCCTGACCGTCGATCCCACCAGTCGCGGCGAAACCAAGCAGTGCGTCCCTGACGGTTTGTATATCGTGTACCCTTATTACGTGGATTCCCATCCTGGCTAACGAGGCGGCTGCACCCGCGGTGGCAGCGTCCCGAGGAAGCTCCTTGTTGCCAAGCAACTTCGCCAAAAAACCTTTTCGCGAATGCCCGACGAGCAGTGGGCATTCCAAATCGTGGAATGCGCCGCAACAGGCCATGAGGGTCAAGTTATGCTGGTGGGTTTTTCCAAATCCAATTCCTGGGTCGAGGCAAATTCGATCTTTATCGACTCCGGCCGACAACAAAGTATCTCGCCGATCAGCCAGATATTGGTGAATCTCCGCGACTACATCGGTATACGCAGGGGCGTCCTGCATTGTTTGCGGATTTCCTTGCATATGCATCGCGCACACGCCAGCCTCCATTTCTACCGCGACGGAGAGCATCTCCGGATCTCCTTCAAGGCCCGTTACATCGTTAATAATCTGGGCTCCAGCAGCCAGACATTCCCGGGCAACGCGAGATTTCGAGGTGTCAATCGAGACGGGGACTGAGGTGGCTTCGACCAGCCGCTCGACCACTGGCACGACGCGTCGAAGCTCCTCATCGAGTCCAACAGGGGCAGAGTAGGGACGTGTGCTTTCTCCGCCAATATCGAGAATGTCGGCTCCCGACTCGACCAGTCTCAACGCTTGCTTCACGGCCGAATCCGTTGAGTCGAACTTTCCCCCGTCCGAAAAACTGTCGGGAGTCACGTTTACGATGCCCATCAGTTTGGGCATCCTGCCAAATTGCAATGACTGCGTTTTCAGTCGCCAAGTTTGGGCTCGTTCGGGGAAACGGGCGGATAGCGTCGCTTGGGGATCATCGGGCATCGTGGCACTCCTTAATTTGCCCAATTCGTCGACGGGCAAACGTAGCTTACCACGGCAGTTCCATGCGAGCCACGATCTGTTCGGCTAGTCTCTCGAGGGCGTCTTGCTGAGCCGTTGCGAGGGATTGGCCGCCTTCTGGAACGAAGTGCACGGCCTGTCCGATTTCGTAAAGCGGACGCGGAATGGCAATGCGTTGCGGAGCCAACAGCGAGTTGCCGCTACGATCCTGCCAGGCGACTTCGGCAAAAAATTCGAGTTCGATGTCGCGGAGTTCGTCGTTTCTGTTTTCGGTGATCGCATATTTCGCATCGTGGATGATGCGACCCGTCAGCACGCTGTGGGCATTGGTGCCATTCGCGACTTTGTAGGGCGTTTTCAGTTCGATTTCTTTGATCACGGCTTCGGTCAGTCGTTCACCGAGAAAACGCCGCAGGCTTTCCGATTGAAAAACCGGGACCGATACGGTCGCGATGTCGTTGCGATAGAGGGTGCGATTGCCGACCTGATACGAAGCGCAGCCTTGAAACAGAATAAGCCCGACAAGCAAGGATGTGGTGAATCGAAAGCGGTTCATGGGTGGGCCGGTCTCAATGTGGCGATTCAAGCGTGCGGGATCGCCGGCTATCTCGATTTGGTGTCGACGGCTTTTCGGGCAAACAGTGGTTTGGCTCGGCCTTCATCTTCCGGGAACCATTTTCCAATGAACTCCAGCTTTTCTTCGGGTGCATCCGGGAATTCAGCAATGGCCTTCAAACGGTTCTCTGATTCGAGCGCCAAGTTGGTATCCGAATATTCGCGTCGCACGCGGTTGTAGTACAGCCGGGCGGCGCCATACTCTTTGCGATTGTCATAGAATTTGGCGAGCGAATACTCGCGATTGGCTTTCTTCAGCCGAATGTCTTTGAGTGCGTTTTGCAGGTATTCTTCATGCCCCTGCATCTCGCGTCGAAACAGCCGAAACATGTTTTTGATCAACTGCTCGGATTCGTCCAGCATGACACCCGAGTAATCCGGGCCTTCGTACATCGCCAGTTTCGATTTGAGTCCCAGCAAGTGAGCCTCGAACTGATGTTCACTTTTGGGAAAGTTCTCGCGAACGTCGGTAAACAGAATGTCGGCTGAACCGTATTTGCCTTTTTCGAAGT
>CAYYHV010000045.1:773-13089 GCA_964471695.1 uncultured Pirellulaceae bacterium | reverse complement strand
CGCGCGCCTAAACGCAACTTCCAGCGCCGCGGTTGCCATGGTGGCGTCGTCGGCTAACTTGCCCGTCGGATCGTCAAAACGGATTTTATCGAGGACTTTGACGGCGTGGCCGAACGTGTCCATCACGGGACGACGACCGGAAACATCGGGCAGCCAGTCTTTTGTTGACGGCTTTTTGGTCATGCCAATCCAATACTGACCAATGGCAAACCGACGTTGGGCGACTCGATCCATGTGGCGGGTACTTTGGTATTTTGCCGTCAGGGCGTCATACGACTCCGATGCCTTGGTATATTCGTTGGCGAAAAAATACGAATCGGCAATCATCATGAGCGCATCTTCTTCCAGCGGAGTCCCTGGAGATCGCTTGGCGGCTTTGCGATACAGATCGGCTGCAGAACTGAAGGCGGTTGTTCGGTCGCTTCCCTTCAACTCGGAAGCTTTTTTGAATTGCGTTTCGGCTGATGCAAAGGCCTGCTCAGCACGATCTTTGTCTGGCTTGGGATCAATGAATGTATTTTTGATCGAGGAAAAGCCATCCGTGGGAGTTGGAATCGATGAGCAACCGCAAATTGTAAGTGCGGCACCAATGAGCAGTATTTGGCCTAAGCATTTCATAAGGTATTCCGATTCGGTGCCGGCCACGGCAGTAGTGTGTGATGAGGTCGCAACGCATTTCGGCATTGCGATAGTCGCGGGAGGGTACGGAAACGCAAAGCAAAGCGTCAAGTCGGGTTGAAGGGTGACTGCATTGAAAGCGATGGCGTTCAATGTTTCGCGTTGACGTTTGGGGGGTAGAAATGAACCGATGGGATGATTTCCGACGATTTGTCCTGGGGTTTTGGCGGCGCACTGCGGCCCACCGCAGAATAATCGTGGCATCCTCAAAAAACTCCGGCACAACACCAGGGTAGGAATCGCAGGTGCCAGCGTTGCTTAGTCGAAATTTTCTAGAATCCTGACAAATCGCCAACAATTCTCCTGCCGGAATTTGGCATTTCGAGCGGGAATAGATGCGAATTGGTGATTGTCTAAGGGATGTCCACGCAAGAATGGCTTGAAGTTGTTGGGCAATAATCGAATAATTCAAGCATGTTCAGGACGCATATCTTACCGATCGTCGCCACAACGCTGCTGATTCTTCAGCCGCTGTTTGCCGGGTGGTGCGATTGCCTGTGCGTTTCGTGTTGTTGCACACAAAACAGCGGCTGCTGTTGCGCCAGCCAATTCGGCTCGGATGCTGACAGCAGCGGGCCGAAGCAAGCCACCGAAAGTTGTACGTGTTGCCAGGCGGCAGCGAGCAACAGTTGTGAATCGTCTTGCTGTGGTGGTTGCTCGACGACACCCCAAACGGCTGAGACTTCTTGTTGCCAATCCGAGTGCCCTTGTGGATGTTGTCTGCCACGTTCGAATCCGGCTGATCAAAAGTCAGAATCGCAAAGCGAGAGGGGCCGGCTTTCTTTCCAAACGTGCAATTCTCACGTCTTGCCCGTTCCGACAGCTAAGCCACGCACGATTATTCATGATCGGTCGTGGTGTTTCTCTTTTGGAAGTTATCAAACCCGATTGTGCGTGTGGCTGATTTAACAGACAGCCTGCGTGAGAATCGGTTTTGTTTTTCTATACTTCAAATGTGAAAGGGGAACGATGAGTCCTCGTATTTTACTCGTAGCGGCTGTTGCCTTGCTCGGAATGGGTGCGGTCTATGCTATCAACGTGACTGGTACGCCAGGCGAAGAAGCCAATGCCGCAAATTGTTGCTGTGGAGTCGTTTGCGATTGCGCAGCGTGCGACTGTAGTTGCGATGCCGGTAGCTGTGTTTGTGCCCAATGTTCCTGTGACGGTGGTAGTTGCGATGTAGCAACTTGTTGTTCAACCACAGCCGGCGAAAAGGCTTGTTGCGCGACGACCACAGCCGACACTGGATGTTGCGCCGATGGCAGTTGCGATTGCGCAGCGTGCGAGTGCACGACATGCGATTGCTCGTCTGAAGACTGCAAGTCCGGCGACTGTGGAGCTTGCTGTGAAGATGGTGCATGTTGCGCCACGGAACCAGCCGCTTAGTCTGTCATCTTAGCGAGAAAATCAAAAACCCCTGGTTGCCACGGTGCGATCAGGGGTTTTCTTGTTGCGAATTCAATCACTAATTGAGCTGGCTGGACTATTCGCCCTTTTGATTCTGTATTCTCCAATCGCCAGACACAGGATGATAAATGCAGCTGTCGGTTGCAAAATGCCTACGCAAAGTATCGCCAATGGGTATCCTGCATAGCTTCTCAATAATAGGCCGACGAAGGCAAAGATAATCGAGAACACTATGAAGCCAAGGAAAGCCGATCGCCGCGTGAAAGGGCAGATGACCATCAGCACAAGAAAGAAAATCTCGAGAATTACCATGTCCAAGCTGGTAGGCATTCGTTCTACGCCTTGCTAAATCTCATTTCCAACTCTGCGAACCTTGCCAGCATCTGGCTAGATTTGCGTCCCTCGTTCAGTCAGTGTATTGGATGCTTGGTAACCATGCATGTTAGTTCTTATTCGCGATTGACATTTCGCCCATTGGCGATGATTCTAGTGCTCCACATGCCCGGTTCGAGATTCGTTGTTTCCGGCGTACTTTCCCCCTCAACGGCGACTTTCGATTCAGCGGACATAATTTGAACCCACAGCTTGAAGAATCGAATTTCGATGAATCTGTCGTCAGAGGTGCTCCGTCGTCTTTGCGTCGCGGCGGCTTCTTCTATGGATGGGTGATGGCACCGATAGTGGTCGTCGCCCATATCTGCACTTTACCGGGTCAGTCGGTTGGCGTGGCCGTCTTCAACGACTCGTTGCGTGAAGAACTTTCGTTAAATGCGACGCAATTTTCCAGCGCGTATGCGGCCGGCACGATTCTGGCCTCGATTCTGATGACGTTTGTAGGAGCCCTTTACGATCGTTTTGGAATGCGACGATCGTTGTTTGTGTTGACCGTACTGATCTGCCTGGCTTGTCAGTTTATGGGAGCTGTCCAATCGTTCGCCATGCTTTTCGTGGCCTTCTTTTTCCTGCGTTTATTGTGCCAAGGATCGCTTTCGCTGCTCGCAAGCAACACGATGGCGATGTGGTTTCAACGCCGTTTGGGGCGCGTGAGCGGCATTGCATCGGTGGTGGCGACGTTGGGGTTCAGCGTCCTTCCTTTGGCGCTCAACTCCGCCAATCTCGCGTATGGGTGGCGGACGACGTATCGAGCCCTAGGAGTAGTGGTCGCTGCGATTCTCTTGCCCCTGTTGGTGATCTATCGGAATCGCCCGGACGACATAGGGCAGACTCTGGACGGAATGAATGAAGAGCAGCGTAATGCGTTCGATCGTACGACGAAGATCGCGTCGGGGCAGGATTTGGAATACCGTCAGGCACTGATCCAGCCAAGCTACTGGATTCTGATCGCGCTCAGCATTATCTGGGGGATGACGGGGACGGCGATCATCTTCGATATCCAGCCAATTGCGGCTGTCAAACAAGCGACTCGTTTCCAGCCCGTTTTTGCCAGTACGATATTCTTCGCGTGCGTAGCGGTGGCGGGACTGGTCGGTGGCTTTCTGGCTGATCGCTACGCACTACATCGACTGGCACTTTTCTCGGTTGGCGGTATGGCAATTGGGTTGGGGTTGTTGCAATTCAGCAGCGGCGACAGTTTCTTCGTGGCTTATGGGATCTTCGGTTTGTCCCAAGGATTGTTGTCGGCCGTTAGTCAGACGATCTGGGTACGCTATTTTGGACGCGCCCACTTGGGGAAGATTAAGGGCGGGGCGATGACCGGAATGGTGGCCGGAAGTAGTGTTGGCCCATTAATTTCCGGAATGTGCTACGACCAAACCGGTGGTTTTGCGCTGGCACACGGATTCTTTCTAGCATTAACCATCTCGGCGTTTGTCGGCATATGCTTTCTGCGTCCACCGAAGGCGAACTTATCTGACGCCGTTGATTAGCATTTGTTCCACGGATGCTTGCACAGCACGGTGGAACAATTGTGAGCTAGGCTGCTGCCCGGCGATTCTGTTTTTGATTCTGATTCCCATGGCCAACGCCATGGGCTAAGTGTTGCCACCCTTCGGGGCTAGAGTAACTCACGGATACCAAGACGTTTTTGATCCGAGGAGACTACGACGCAACAATCTTGCTGAGTACTTCCTCGTAACGAGGCACGAGGAGGCTGATGTCCAGTCGCTCTTCGGCATAGCGACGAGCATTCTCGCCACAACGATTTCTATGGCCTTCGTCGGCAAGAAGCGACTTGACATGAGCTTGGAAGTCATTCTCTTTGCCGGGAGCCGCCACAAAACCTGCTTCGGCTTCACGGATCACAATGGCGGCTTCGTTCTCGTCAGGGACCACTGCGACTTGGGCGCGTCCAGCACAAAGCTGGCTGATCACTTTACTCGGCAGCGAGTAGCTGGCGGCTTCTGGTTCCAAGACGGTAACATGGACATCACCACAAGCCAAAACGTTGGCGTATTGATCGAACGGTTGGAATGGCAGCAAGATTAGATTGTCGAGTCCCTGCGATTGCTTGGCATTTTTGAGGAACTCAGCCCCGGGGCCTTCGGAAACGACGATCAGTCGGACATTTGCATCGTTCTGGAAACTCGCTGCGAGATTGGAAATCAGTTCGGGACGATGTTTTATCCCCAACGTACCTGAGTAGACGATGTTGGTTGTCTCGGCGACTCCTTGAGCCTGTGACCATTCATTGTTTTTGCTGCCCGGGACGATCGCACGGGTAGGAGCGGCAACCGGGATGAGCGTCAGATCGTTCTTTACTTTCCAGTCGGAAGCGACTCGTTGAAATCCTTTGCCGATCGCGATAATCGTATCGGCACTTTCGACCAGTCGACGTTCCATCTCCTGATAGGTGCCGCCCACAACCTTGCCAAGCAGTTTCGATTTTCTCGACAACCCATGCCGTACAGCGTAACTATAAACGTCAGTCCACCAGTGGACGATTGGCGTCTTGGTCGACTTGCAGTGTCGTAGGATTCCACCTTGAGGAACCAACGGCGTATTCGAACTCAAGACCGCGTCAAACTTGTCGGTGGAAACATCGTTCACCAACGCTTTGCGATAGAGTAAGTCCTGCCATTGACGGCGCACGTAGTTCTTCTTGTCGATGGATTGCCCAATTGATACAGGGCGGATCGTGAGATGATCGAGTCCGTCGGCCGCATTCAAATCGCCACGTGGTGTGGAGAACTGATCGCAATACGTAAAGACGACTTGATGGCCCCGTTCGGCCAAGGCACGCGCGACTTCGAGTTGTGCGACGTGCCCGGTGTAATCGTGCAGATAGAGTTTCAACGTTGCCTCCTGCAGTTGTTGAGGAAACTACGCTTCCTACTTCGTGATTTCAACCGCGACTTGTTCGAAGAACGGTTCCGTAGCCGCGAGGACTTTGTATTCGCGGATATAAGAATTGGTGTAATCTTCGAGGGCTCGGAACTCATGGAGCACGGAGGAGAACTCATCAAACACCAGAATGGTTCCTGGTTTGATGAGGTGATTCATCCGAGTCAAAACGTAGAGCGTAGCGGAGTAGAGGTCGGCATCGAGATGCAAAACCAGCTTGCCGTTCACCTCGAAGTTTTCGAGGAACCCTTCAAGGCTGTCCTGAAACAAGCCTTTGTGGAAAGAGACTCTCGAGTCGTCGATCTGCGGAACGTTGCCATTGACGTCGAAATCACCCTTTTTCATGTGACCTGAGAAGCTTTCCCAGTCTTCGGGCAATCCCGTAAACGTGTCGAATCCATAAAGCCGCGAGTCATCATGCTTGTGCATGTTTGCCCAATAACGAATGGATTCGCCTTGGAATACGCCGAATTCAAGATAAGACATCGGGCTATCGCCGATCGTTTTCTCCTGAATCGAATCGTACATTTTGAAGCGGTCACTAAAGACGGGGAAGTCGCCTTGGCTGGCCGCCCACGCTTTGACGCGTGGGAGCGAAACCAGCACTTGCATTTTGGTGCTGTTGGGCAAGACGCCCGCGATCATCCCTTTGACTTTATTTCTCATCGTCGTGTCCTTATTGATTCGTTGACCAGCAACGATCGGCAATGGTTCGTGCTTTTTTCGCTCTGATACGATCCTTTGCCAAGCTAATGCGATTGTTGTGCCGTTGACTAACTTACGGGAGCCGCGACTTCGTTTCGTGCCGTTGCACGGTTGGCTCGATACCAGTCAACCGTCTTCTTCAGTCCGTCCTTCAGGCTGGTGTCGCATACATAGCCAAGGTCGGATTGTGTCTTTGACATATCAAACAGTCGTCGTGACTGACCTTCAGGTTTGTCCGTTTGCCAGTTGATCTCGCCCGGGAAGCTGGTGATTTCCGTTAGGGCATCGACAACTTCTTTGACCGTCGCTTCTTTGCCCATCGACATGTTTAGAAGCGTTGGCTCGGTGAACTTTTCACCCATCATGATCATGCCCTTGGCAACGTCGCCTGCGTAGCAAAAATCGCGACTGGCTTTGCCTGTACCCCAAACGTCAACTTGTGGCTTGCCGTCATCGGTGGCTTCTACGAACTTGCGAACCAGCGCGGGAACCACGTGGGCGGCTTCGAGGTCAAAGTTATCGTAGGGACCGTAAATGTTACCCGGCATCGCAATGACGATCGGGAATTTGTGTTGACGCCAGTAGGCCATGGATTGGACGTGCAGCATGCGTTTGGCAAGGCTATAAGGCGCGCTGACGGTTTGTGGGAAACCGTTCCAATAGTCGGATTCCTTGATAGGAAGCGGTGCTTCTTCGGGGTATCCGCAACCTGCGCTGGCTGCCACAACCTTTTGAGCCCCGCTCTTCCAAGCGTAGTGCAGGACGTGAACGCCAAGCATCAGGTTCTGGTAGAAGTAGTCGGCTGGGAAGTCACGATTGGCTCCGATACCGCCAACCAGTCCAGCCAGATGGAATACGACATCGCAAGGGTGTTCGTCGAACATGCGAACGGTGTCCGCTTCCGTGACAAGGTTGTAATCCTTGCTGCGAGGTACGAACACTTCCTTCGCACCGAGTTCCTTGAGTTGTTCAACCACATGGCTACCGAGGAATCCGCCACCGCCGGTTACCATTACTTTTTTGTCTGCATAGTAGCTCATGTCGTTCTCCGCTTTGTTATTCTGCCGCTCACCCCTGGTAAATGGCATTTTTGATGATTTGCTAGTTGCCGGGAAACAGAATCTTCTCGATGAGGGCCACAAAAACATGCCCCACAGCAATATGGCATTCCTGAATGTATTGGACCTGATCAGACGGCACAGTAATCATGTGATCTGCGATTTCGCCCATGGCGCCACCACCTATGCCGGTAAAACCGATTGTATGGATTGATTTGTGCCGAGCCGTTTCGAAGGCTTTGACAACGTTCTTCGAGTTGCCGCTTGTTGAAATGCCAACCAGGAGATCCTCGGCACGCCCCAAACCGGCGACTTGTCGGGCGAAGACGCCTTCGAAACCGTAATCGTTTGCGTTGGCTGTCAAGAATGAACAGTCCGTCGTTAATGCCAAGGCGGGAAGGGCTTCGCGTGGGAAGTCCTGATTGAGCACACTGACAAACTCTGCGGCGAGGTGCTGCGAATCGGCAGCGCTGCCACCATTGCCACAAAACATGATTTTTCCACCAGCCTTCAATGCCGCGGCGCCCATCTCGGCAGCCTTCACAACGGCTTCAGCGTGTTCGGCGACGAAGGCACGCTTAACGTCGGCACTCGATTGAAAATGGTTTTGTACGTAGTCGAGCATGTTTATTCGTTCCGTTTATGTGTTTCAAGCAGTGCAGGACTTGTGCGTGATGGTTTCCACGGCGGCTGCCAATCCAGGCAGATAGTGATCGACCCACGTCGCGCGTTCCGGACGATCGTACTCTGTTTTTCCGTATCCGGTTTCCAGCAGGATGGATTGCATACCGGCGTTTTTGCCCGCCTGACAGTCGATGACCTTGTCACCGATCATCCAGGATTTGGCAAAATCGCAACCGTGATCCGCATCGGCTTGGGTGAACATCGCGATACCTGGCTTGCGACAGGCACATTGATCGTCTGGCGTGTGAGGACAGTAGTACCAGCCATCAATCTGAACTCCGACGGAGATGAGCATTTCGTCCAGTCGTTTATGGATTTCCGCCAGTCGTTCTTCGGTGAAGATTCCTCGACCAATCGGCGACTGATTCGTGATCACAATCAGTTGAAAACCCGCCTGCCGCAGTGTGGCCAATTGCTCCGCATCGGGCAACAATTCCAGATCGTCGGGATCGGAAAGATAGTGCTTTTCGTGATTCAGCGTCCCGTCACGATCCAGGAAAACGGTTGGAGTCGATTCAGGCACGTCCGACTTTCTCCATAAAAGCGTGGCTGGCGCTGTACGATTCAGGCACGCCAATATCAATAAACTCTGCGGCCGTCGTGTAACCCTTTACAGTCCAGTCTTTCAGCCAGCGTGGAAAAACGTCGCGTTCGATCGACGATTTCCCTTCTGGCATATCGGCAATGAGCTTCGCAGAGATCAGGTAGATACCGCTGTTTATCGCACCACGGCCAATCCCTTCCTGCTTTTCGAGAAAATCCGTAACACGTTGTTCGTCATCGACTGCGACCGTCCCAAATCGCGAAGCATCCTCGACCTCGACAAGGACGATCGTCGCATCATTGGATTCTTGCTGATGAAACGCGAAGGCGTCGGCGATCGAAGCGTTGATGTATGAATCTCCATTCATAACGATCAAATCGTCTTGCGGATTTGCGTGGCTGGCTCCGAATCGGATGGCTCCGCCGGTTCCAAGGGGTTCATCCTCTTGAGCGTAAGTGAGCGTGATCCCCTGATATTCGGTTCCGAGCTCCTCTTCGATTTGGGAAGCAAGGTATCCGGTTGAGAGAACCGCCTTGTTGACGCCAGCCTCTGCGAGCTGATCGAGCAGGTAGGTGACAAAAGGACGGCCAGCCACTGGGGCCAAGACCTTGGGTTTGTCGGAAACGACGGTACGAAGTCGCGTACCGAGTCCGCCGCAAAGTAGAAGTGCCGTAACGCGTTCCATGGTTTCTTTTTTCTGCGACGTCTTGCTGATTGATTGCTTAGCGACTGGAGCTTCGCCAGACCTGAGCTCCGTTGGGGTCGAACGAGAAATCGGTGAATACGCCGCCCATCTCTTCCAATTCGGAACGGACTTCGTGTTGCACGTCTGTTGGGCAGAAGAGCGCCAAATAGCCTCCGCCCCCAGCGCCGAGGAGTTTACCGCCCAAGGCTCCTGCATCTAACGCTCGTTCGTACATTTCGTCAATGCACGTACCGTCGGCGACGAACGGATTCATTTGTTTCTTGTTCACGAAGGATTCGTGGAGAAGATAGCCGAAGTGGTCGAGGTCGCCCTGAGCCAGGGCTTCCCGCATTTCGTAAACCATCTCATAAAGTCTTACCATGCCGCCGATGGTCTTGCGGCTGCCGTCTTTAAGTAAGTCGACTTGTTTATCAACCAAGTTGGCTTTGGCGCGAACTCCGCCGGTGTAGCACATCAGAAGGTGCGCTTCGAGATCGTTGATGACACCCGGCTCGACATCAACCGGCTCGACGGCAATAAAGTCGCTACAGAATCGAATGCAATTGAATCCTCCGAAAGCCGTTGCATACTGATCCTGCTTACCACCCGCGATGCCAAGATCGACTCGTTCGATGGTGTAGTTGAGTTCTGCCAGTTTTTCGCGCGTTAAACGCAGTCCAGCGAATTCGGCGAGAGCCGCCAACATGGCCGATGTGAGTGCCGACGATCCGCCCAAACCACTACCGGCGGGAGCGTCAGATCGAATGTCCATGTCAAACCCGCTCTCGATGTTCAGTCGTTCAATCGACTTCTTCGCGAGATCGAGTACGCCATCGTAAATGGGCTTTGCGTCAAGGTCGTACTTGACGGTGTATCCCATATCCAAAGACCGGATATTTACTTCCCGATCTTCGCGAGGATAAAGCGTCACGTATGCGTAACGATTGATCGTTGCCGAAAGCACGGCGCCCGGTCGTTCTTCATACCAAGCGGGGACATCAGTGCCCCCACCGGTGAAGCTCATGCGAAGCGGCGATTTGGCGCGAACTATGTCGTTGCGCAAATCTTTCTTCTTTGTTGGCAGAATTCGGCCATCGCTTAGCGTTGTTTTTCGATGTGTACTCATTGTGGTCTCTCTCAGCCGTTAATCGGTTACGCGTTTCGATACCGATTTAAACCCAGCGTGTTGTAGGCTTTGATAAGTTCTTTGATACCATCATCCAATCCGCGACGCGCTGTGAAGCCAGCATCCTGCAGTCGTTGGTTGGATACGATATAGTCTCGCTTGTCTGGGTCTTCGCCAATTTCTGCATAGTGGACGAAGAAGTTGGGGATGTGAGCCTGGATTTTTTCACAGAGCTCCTGTTTCGACAAGTTTGCCGCATCCAATCCCAGATTGTAGGGTTGGCCCATCATGGTTTTGCTGTTTTCAATGCCGTGAATCATTGCGTCAGCAACGTCACGGATGTGAATGTAGTTTCGTTTGAAATCTTTTTCAAACACCACAATGTAGCCATCGGTAAGTGCGGCATAAGTAAAGTGGTTGACCAACAAGTCGATTCGCATTCTAGGCGAAGCCCCAAAGACGGTGGCCAGGCGGAAAGTGATGACATTGTCCTTTTCCAGTAATCCAATCTCCGCGTCGCATTTTGTACGTCCGTAGACGGAAATCGGTTCCAGAGGAGTCTCCTCGGTACAGTGGACATCACCCGAGCCGGTGCCATAACCGCTATTTGTGTTGGGGTAGATGATCAGCTGGTTGGGCGATCGTAGTTCATCACACAGCATGACTGCGTCGTGATTGATCTGCTTGGACATCAATGGGTCTTTTTTGCACGCCGGAGCGCCCACAATGGCTGCCAATGGAATAATGACATCGGCGTCTTTGATGACTCGTGCGACGGTTTCCTTGTCGCGAGCATCGCCGTAGGTAAATTCATAGTCTTTGTTGGCACAGAATTGGAACTGGCAGTGATCGCCCCACATAAGGCTGTCGAGCACGTGGACTTTATCGCCACGAGCCAACAGATGTTCGGTGAGAATACTTCCGATGTAGCCGGCACCGCCGGTGATTGCGACTTTCATATTGGTAACTCAGTCCCTGAAACTCTTGTTGTTTGGTGTTCTGGTGGCAACGTCGACAATCGACTTATTGCAAACTGCGTGCTAGACCGCGACTTTCTTCAGCGCGAGGTAAGTCGCATCGGCTTCAGCCACAAGATCGGCATATTCCGACCCCTTAAGCTGCTCCTTGATCGTCTGTTTGCGACGATTCTTTTCCTCGGTTGGCAGCGGGAGCGTGCCTTCGCCGCCGCCCATGTTCTCGGCGTGTTCATCATGAATCATTTTCGCAACAACGGATTCGGATTCTTCGTTGTGTTGAAACAACGTAAAGTCACGACCGAACTTTGTGTTCACTGACTCAATGACGGAACCAAAATTCGAAACGGTTGTGGAAAAGTCGGATATGACCAATTCATTGGACCATGGTTCCAGAACGCGGTGGAAGGCGATGTACGATTGCAGAAAAGCCGCCGGATCATCGACATTCAAGTAGACGTTGGACGAGGCAATGACGTCGATCGGATTCCGGATCAACAGAATCGCGGGCACCCGCCATTTCGCGGCAGCCACTAGTTGAGCCGGAGCATGAAAGTGGTGAGCAATATGGAGCGGCTGCTTCTGGGCTGACATAAAAGCACACGTGGCAAAGTGGTTTCCGCAACGCCAAAATCCTTCAATCACGATATCCGTCGACTTGCGAATCAGTGTCTTCTTGGATGATTCGCGAAACCTTGCCACAGGCAGGAAGAACCACGGAATCGATTTGAGCTTGGTGCGCAAGTTGACTTGCGACAGCCAGAGTTGGGACATCTTGCCTTCGGCTTTTGTTCCGAATAATCGGCGGGTAGGCATAGCAGTAGCTTTCATCAGGCAATCTTCCGAATCAACGAGTCCATGACTTTGAGTTGGCGAATGCCGCCGATAATCTGAGCCGGCATCCAAAATAGATGAGTCCGCGTGTTCATGCGTTCGCGGCACATCCGCCAGGACGCCAGTCCCTTTAACGCAAAACCAACCGCCAATGCGGCGGCCACGCCATAGGCGCCAAAGTAGTTCACGGAAACAAATGCTCCGACGGCAACGAGGATGTCGATGAGTATCCAGTTGCGAACCAATGGTCGTTCATGTCCTGTCATACTAAGGACGATGTCGCATGGTCCAAAGGCAGCAAAGAGCAGACGTCCCATGACC
>CAYYHV010000045.1:0-759 GCA_964471695.1 uncultured Pirellulaceae bacterium | reverse complement strand
ACGTTCTCAGGACGGTATTCACGGTCGAGAGCATGCGGAACCCCTGCTCCGACGACTTGATCTGATCATCGGCGTCAAGCGACGCGACGAGCGGTCGAGCCACGATGGTCAATACGGCTGTCGGTACCGCCATGAGCTGCATAACTTTGTGAGCCAGGCCAAAGACGGCCGCCGCTTCCAAGTCGCAGTAGCCGGCTACCAGCCAGAGTCCCAGTTGCGGGCTGAACGTGCGTGATTGCTCAAGAAAAAGCAAAGGCAGCGAAGTCCACAAGGCATTTTTGATGTTCTTGCCAGGAGCTTCTGCCAACTCGACCGGATAGAACTGAATGTGTCTTGCAAGTGCGACGATGGAATACAATGCCGCCAGCACCGAGCCCAGCACCGCGATGGTAATCGCGGATTTTAAGGATATGGTGTCTCCCCGCAGCTTCATCGCCAGCAGGCCGATTGTGAGTACGGCGTAGTAGAGTACGTTCTCCGAAATCGCACCCTCTTTCATCAGCGTAAGTCCACGAAGCGAACCGCTGAAGAATCGACGGATCACTCGAGACAGGTACCAGACGATCAGCAAAATTCCCATCTGGCCGAGCGCAGGCGCTCCCAGCTTGGTCCAGATTAACGAGTTGATCGGATCAACGAAGACTGCCAGTCCGAAAAGCGTACCGATCAGTCCCACCAAGCCAGTCGTCATAACTACGGCGCTGCGAGTTCGACACTCGATCAACGAGGGCTGTGGTAAATAGCGAATGACGGCAAAGT
>CAYYHV010000044.1:21527-25496 GCA_964471695.1 uncultured Pirellulaceae bacterium | reverse complement strand
AACTGCACATCGCCACGTTGGAATCGGGAGTACTGGAGGCGAAGTGCGATGAATCTGCTCTGGCTGAGTGGTGCCAAAAAGCTGGATTACCCAAGCCGCCTGAACGCAATGGCTTGGACGGCCCCACGTGGAGGTTGGTCCATGCGGCCCTGAGGCGAACCGCCAAATCTCCATCGGCGCAGAGCTTTGGTGAGTTGGCAATGCTTTACGACGGGCACGGTGCCTGGGAAGCCGCGGCAGAACTCTATCGTCGCGCAGCCAATCTCGCTCCGGCCGAATCAAAATGGTGGCACCTTCTTGGTCGTACCCAGTTTGATCTCGGACGTACAACGGAATCCGTCAAGTCCTTGAAAGAGGCGGTGCGGCTTGCGCCTGGCAAGGCGGAGGGAATCGGGCGATTGGCCGAGTCGCAACTGAGTGCGGGTGATGCACAACAAGCGATGAAGAATTGGGAACTCTTTATCAAACTAAAGCCGGACAGTGCCGTGGGGTACCTTGGCTTGGCGCGGGCTGAAGAAATGAAGGGTGACTTTGAACAGGCGATGCAGTCCGCGAAACGAACTCTAGGGTTGAACCCCAAGGCTCGTCCGGCCCTAGTCTTGGCGGCTCGCGTGGCTGCTCGATTAGGTGACGCGGAATCGGCCAAAAGCTATGGAGTCCAAGCCACAAAATTGAGCAAAGCGGATGACCCCGTGATGCAGGACGCAACCGATCTGGAGATGCGCAAGTTTGCCAAATCGGTAGGTTATCTTCGGCAGGCCGTCAACTTCTACAAAGCCGAAGGGAAGCTACTTCCTGCGATGGAGGCAGCGCAGTTCTTGTCGGAGCGGCGCCCCGATGATGTCCAGAACTGGCAGATGCTGACCTGGTTGTCTCTTTCCATGAAAAAGCTCGACGAAGCCGGCGAATATGCAACCAAAGCCCTGCGACTTGATCCGAAGTTTGCACCCGCCTGGGAAGCCCTCGCTCGCAGCCGCATGGCAAAGAATGATGTGCCAGGCGCACTCAAGGCGATCGAAAGTGGAATTTCGGCAAACCCGAGTTATACACATGGCTATGTTACGCGCGGCGTCGTGCTGGGAGTCATGAAACGCTGGCCTGAATCACTCAAGTCACTTGAGAGGGGAATGGCAGAACATCCTAACGATATCGATGGGCTAATTGCCCTCGCTGCGGCGCAGGCGAATCTCAGGAAGGTGAAAGAGGCTCGGGCTACGATCACTCGGGCGATTCGACTCGCACCAAAACATCCATTAGCACAGCGAGTTTATCTACAACTCCATCCGCAACGCTAAGACACTGTACCCGCGTTCGTGAAGAACTGGTTCATTCGTAATAACCTGTTCATTCCGATGAACCGTTGGATTGGGTATCCGCAGCGACGCGAGTTTCTTGTTCACCCGGAAACGATCGAGGATTTGATTGACAGATTGACGGCTACGATCATTATCGATTGGGAACGAGCCCGTTTTGGGCGTTTGACTAATTCGCAGGAGAGCCAATGATGCCACGCAAACTCGTCGTCATATTGTTATTCTTAAGTGGGCTTTTTGCGGCCCAGGTTAACGGACAAGAAATCTGCTATGACGATCATACTGGCGAGATGTACTTCACGTCGCTTGTAGGGGTCTCAAGTATTCAGTTTGAGAGCAAGGATCCAAATACACTCCAAAACGTGCCTTTTTCAGGTCAGTTTTTTCAGGGATCGACCCAGTTGATTGGCGACATCTTCGTTGGTACCACGGGCAGTGAAGTCCTTCTTGGCGTGTGGGATCCAACGACTTCCCCGATTTCGAGTTTTGGGACGGTCACTGTGTCCTACGGCGATGGAAGTTTGGGGGAAACCAACATAATCGCTTGCTCGCTCGTTCCCGAACCATCTGGAATGATGTTGCTAATTCCAGCTCTAGCGTTTCTTGGGTTGCGGCGATTCAAGTAGCGCTACATTCTGTAGACCAACAAATCATAGAGGGCCTCCATTCTTCGGGATGGGGGCTCTTCTCGGTTTGAGCGTCTGATGTTTGGCTGATCCTGATCATCACGACCTCTCATCATGCCTAGCCCACCCTGAATTTCTCAGTGCGTTCGCCTACCCATTTCTGGTTCTACCGGTCGTAGTAAATCGGCAGTCCCTAAGGAATAGCACCCCCTTCATGGTTTTGCGGTCAACTACTTAGGGGGCATCGGATACGGAGATGACTACGTATTGACCTACACTTTTTACAGTAAATAGGACAGTTCTCTCAACGTAGCTTTCCAAGCCGACAAGAAATTATGAATCAATCCATCAGAGGGTGGTTGTCGAGCCATTTTGGCTCAAACAGTTCGAGTGATCCGGGGATCCGCAACGTTGACGTCACTGAGCTGGAAAGCCGCGTCTGCTTCAGTGCGAGTCCCGCTGCGGCGGAAGTTGCTCTGTCCGTGGAAGACGTTCTTGTCCCTGAAGAGTCAGCTCCCGGGCAGGAAACTTCGGTACTCGATAATCGTTCCGAGTCATCCGCTCGTGAGTTGGTGTTTATCGACGGAGCCGTACCTGACCGAGATGAATTGCGCAGTCTGCTGATTGAGAGCTTCGACAGGCCAGTCGAGGTGTTTTTTCTGGACGTCAATGAGGATGGTGTCGAACAGATCTCGGACATCCTCGGAGAATTCAGGGATGTTTCGGCTTTGCACATTGTTTCCCACGGATCTGAAGCGAGTCTACAACTTGGAAACGCTACGGTACAATCGCAGAATCTGTCTGGGTATGCCTCAAGTTTGTCTCAGTGGCAGCATTCGCTGACCTCCGGTGCGGATATTCTGCTCTATGGTTGCGACCTGACTTCGTCTCTCGAAGGGGAGGCGTTCGCGGCTTCGTTGTCTTTGCTTACAGGAGCTGATATTGCAGCCAGCGATGATGCAACGGGCCATGCTTCGCTCGGTGGCGATTGGAATTTCGAATTTACCGTGGGCAACTTTGAAACGGCAATAGCTTTCACCGACCATGTTATCGGTAGCTGGGAACATACACTGGCCACGATTGAAGTGGAAACGCAGGTTGACGAAGTCGACGGAGACGTGACTTCCATTTCCGCTCTTTACGCAGATAAAGGAACGGATGGATTCATATCACTTCGTGAGGCGGTAATTGCGGCGAACAATACAGGTGGACATGATGAAATTATCCTGGGCGCCGGTGTCTATTCACGCATGGCAACGGCAGCCGGTGAGCTTGGCGGCGACATTGACGTCACTGATGATTTGACAATTCGAGGCCAAGACGCGGACTCGACGATTCTCAATGCCAATGGGATCGACCGGGTTATCGAAGTCCACGGCGAATCAACCACGCTTGAACTCTATGACCTTCAGTTAACGGGCGGCTACGCCACAGGGCATGGCGGTGGTCTCGACGTCGGCAATTCAACCGTGATTGGTGAAAACGTTCGGGTCGTTGGCAATTCGGCGACTTCAAGCGGTGGCGGGATTTCAGTGAGGAATGGTACGCTTTCGCTCAATTCAGCCACAATCTCTGGGAACCATGCGATGGGGATGGGCGGTGGAATTCGTCTCGACGGCACGGCGATGATTTCGACCGTTACGATTGACAATAACTCCGCCGGTGATGTGGGCGGTGGACTGGCGATTGTTGGCGGCAGTTCGACTTATCTCGGGCTGGAATTGGCGACGATTTCAGGCAATACATCCGACGAATTCGGCGGTGGAATCTATGCAAGAGAAGATGCGTCGATTACGTCCAGCACGATCGCGAACAATCGGTCAGACGGGGCAAATGCTGCTGGGATTGCGGTCGAAAATGATGCCGAAGTGTCGATCAGAAGTTCAATCGTCGCGGACAACCTGGCGAGCGGAAACCTCAATAATATTACGGGTAACCTGAACTCGTTGGGATTCAATCTTTCCGATTCGTCTCCTTCGCAATTGAGCAACGCAACCGATATTCGGGGCGTCGATCCGCTGATCCAGCCG
>CAYYHV010000044.1:13435-21517 GCA_964471695.1 uncultured Pirellulaceae bacterium | reverse complement strand
CCGCTTTCCCAAAACGGCGGTTTTGGTCGCACGCATGCGTTGGACGAGGGAAGCGTTGCCATCGACGGTGGCATCAGCAACACGTCGAATGACTTGGATGCCAATTTGACGCAGCGCAACGCAATTGCGGACATTGGGGCCGTAGAGAATCGTTCGACGGTGAGTAGCCTGCTTTTTTGGGCTGACGCTGGTGCAGGCAGCATTGTTCGTGGTAATCCTGACGCTGGTACCTCTCAGACAATCATTTCTGGGTTGGATAACCCCGTTGGAGTCACCGTCGATATAGATAATGGCAAAGTCTATTGGACAGAGGTGGGCTCGGACACGGTAAGTCGGGCGAACCTCGATGGCACGGATGTGGAGCTTTTTCTGGATTCGTCGAATTTCGTCAACAACCCAGCGGGAATAACGATCGACCCAGTTGGCGGAAAACTATATGTGGTCGACTCCGGTTTACCTTTTTTTGTCGCCTTCTCGCCTGCGGTGGAACTTGCCGCGTTGATTGGTTCCGAACCAGATCGGGTGATCGTCGCCAATCTTGACGGATCGGACGCACAGACTTTGTTGACGACACCTAATGGTTCGCCAACCGACCTGACGGTCGACCACGTGAATGGAAAACTCTATTGGAGTGATCCTCTTGAGGACACCATCCATCGGTCGAACCTTGATGGTTCCAATATCGAGTTGCTTGTGGCAAATGCAAGCGGGCCGGTTTCGCTGGCCGTCGATTTCCAGAATGAACTTCTCTATTGGACAGACAATTCTGTCTTTGGGGCCGATGTACTTCGTCGCTTGGATTTGAACACCGGAGTCATTGCGAACTACACAGCGACGATTCGGGAGCCGATAGGGATGGCGTTCGATCAAGATACCGGCCGACTCTACTGGACGGAAGAGAATCGTATTGTCGGCTTGGACCTCACGGATACTTCCGCTAGTGCAGAAGTACTCTTCGTGCAAGATGCGCCATTCGATGTCGAAGCCATTTCTCTTGGAGCCAACACACGCCCAACAGGTAATGATGATTCATTTCTGGTCGTCGTTCCGATGGGAGCCACAACGACCAACTTCTCCGATACCGTTTTGGCAAACGATTTCGATCCCGACGGAGAGAACTTTGTGTCAATCCTTGTGGATGGACCAGCTAACGCACAATCATTTCAACTGAACACTGACGGGACATTCAACTATTCGCCAGTGGATGGATTCACTGGAACGGATAGCTTTACCTATCGGTTGTTTGATGGGACCAGCCCATCCGATCTCGTGACAGTCGACTTGAATGTCGTAACCGGAACGATGGCGATCCACAATGGTCCGTTTAGCGTCGTAGCCGGGCAGACCCCGTTGACTCTCGATGGCACAGGGTCCATTGATGCGCACGGGACAGGGTTGAGCTATCTATGGACTCTCAATACTTCCACCGGTCCGGTTACGTTTACCACGGATACCGTAGATGTGCCTGCTCATTTGTATAACAACGGGGACGCTGGAGTTTACGATCTCACGCTTCAGGTTACCGACGGAAACTCTGAAGTCGACTTGGTGACGACGAGCGTTACGGTTTTCGATAGCGTAAAGTCAATTAGCGGTGTCGAAGACGAGCAGTTGTCGTTTCAGATGGGCGATTTTGGTGAGAACTACGACGGCATCCAGTTCACTTCGCTACCCAGTATGGGTACGCTCCGGTTCAATGGCGCCGACATTGCAATTGGCGATGAATTGACGGCAAGTCAGATTGCCTCAGGGCTGACCTATGAACCAGCCGCCGATATTTACGGCGCAAATGTCGATAGTTTCACGTATAGCATTCGACCCACTGGAGTCGATGGCTCTTTGGGGTCAGTCCGAATGGATATCAGTCTTGATCCGGTTGCAGATGCTCCGGTTTCGATCGTGACGGCGATAGCAGAAGATACTCAGGCTGACATTGTCATTTCCGCTTCGCCATTGGATGGTTCCGAGGTATCGCATTTTCGTATATCGGATTTTCAGAATGGTACGTTGAGCCTGCAAGACGGCACATCGGTTTTCGCGGGCGACGTCATCACTGTTGCGGAAGGGACCAACGGACTGGTGTTTACCCCTGATGCCGACTTTGTGGGGACGACGACGATCTACTTTCAAGCCTCGTCAAACAGCATCGACTTCAGCCCTACATCGACAGCGTCCGTTTCGGTGACTCCCGTGAACGATGCACCGATACTCGATGATACTACGATGCTGACGCTATCTAGCCTGATTGAAGGTGCGTCGAATTCCATTGGAACGTCGATCGGTGATCTAGGGCTTTCTAATGACGTCACGGATGTTGATGCAGGTTCTGTCATTGGAGTCGCAGTCGTCGGTGTCTCGACCGATCATGGCGTTTGGCAATACACGCTCGATGGCGGATCTTCGTGGTTGGACTTGGACGGGGCAGGGACGAGTGACAGTTCTGCTGTTGTGTTGGATGAATCGGCTCGTATTCGATTTGTGCCTTTGCCGGGATACCATGGACCCTCGGGCACTCTTGAAATTCGCGCTTGGGATCAAACCAATGGGGCATTATCTGGTGATCTTGTGGATGCCTCTATCCACGGCGGCACGAGTTCTTTCAGCCAACGAACGCTGAATATTGGGTTGGATGTCATCGAGGCAGGCTCGGTGTCGATCACCGCGCCACCTGATCAAACGATCGAGACGGATGAAGAATTCGAGTTCACCTCCGGAACGCCCAATGAGATTCAAATCGGAAATACGCTTCCTGATGACCTGCTGGAAGTGACGATTCGAGAGCAAGTCCTTGTAAGCGGTCCCCATGTCGTCGCCGGTGGGACGGATTCCGACGATTTTGTAACGCTGCAAGGGACAGAAGCCGAGCTCGTTTCGATCTTGGACAACATCCAATTAACTGCGTCCACCGTTGGAGTCTTTGAACTCGATGTAGAGATCGCGATTCCAGGGCGAATTGCTGACTTCAACTTTGAAGACATCACGAACATCGGGCAGGACCGGACGGGACATGGGAATGACGTTGCTTCTGGCTCGGCGTCGATCGTCGCGGACCCAGAGCGTGGGTCAGTGCTCTATCTCGACGGAACGACGCAGTTGACAGGTCCTGATAACCTTGGTGATCCAACCAGCGTAACGCTTTCTACCTGGATTAATCTTGAAGACAGCGCCAGCTCGCCAATGGAATTGATTTCGATTGGCAATAATCTGGCTCTTCGCGTGCATGACAACGGGCAGCTCATTGGATTTTTCTACGACGGATCGAATTGGCTGCGAACCACCTACGAGGTTGAATTAGCCGGGGCTGGATGGCACCACATCGCATATACCTTTGACGCAGCCGCGGCGACTCAAACTCTGTATTTGGATGGCGTGGAAGTAGCGTCGACGAATCATACCGAAACACTCTCTTATAGTTCGGGGACAGGATTGTCGATTGGCAGTCACGTGAATGGATTGTACAAATTTCGAGGCCTGATGGATGACGCGCGAGTCTATGATCAATCGCTGTCCGGTGAGCAGATTGCGGCCATATTCGCCGGGACTGATTTTGATTCAGACCAAGTCGTATTTGACGTAGTTGCCCCCAATGCGGCACCGATTGTGACTGGCGAATCTGCCACGGTTGACGAAGACTCACAGGTCATCATTCCAAATGTGCTGGCGAATGATACGGATCCGGAAGGCACCAACCTCGCCATTGATTCGTTCACCCAGCCCGGCAACGGAACCGTAAGCTTCGACTTGACGACTGGCAGATTCACCTATACCCCCGACCGTGATTTTCACGGGTCGGACAGCTTCACCTATACCGTTATCGACGAAGACGGTATGTCTAGCGAGGGGACCGTCGATATCACAGTCGATTCCGTCAACGATGCGCCGGTAGCCAACAACGATGACGTCATGGTAGACGAAGGTGGAACAACGGCCGTTTTGGATGTGCTCGCCAATGACACGGATGTCGACGGATCGACTTTACAAGCAACCCTGGTGAGTGGTCCCGCACATGGTACCGTCACTTTTAATGCGGACGGAACGTTCGTTTATGAACACGATGGAAGTGAGACCACAACTGATGAGTTCACCTACGCGATCGACGATTCGCAAGGCGGAACCGCAACCGCAACGGTGGGAATAGCCGTAAGGCCGTTAAATGATGCCCCCGAGGCTGGTCAAGATTCGTACTCAGTCGATGAAGACTCGACGCTGTTGGTTGATTCGGTGAGCGGTGTATTGACCAATGACAGCGATGCGGAAGAGAGTGCATTGACAGCTCAGCTGGTCTCCGCGACTAATTTTGGAAGTCTCACACTAAATCCCGATGGTAGCTTCAGCTATTCACCAAACGCGGATTTTCACGGCGCCGACGGTTTCAGTTACGTCGCTGTTGACTCCGAAAACGGAAGCTCGGCCGTGCAGCTTGTCGAGATTTTCGTTGATGCAGTCAACGACGCTCCAGTCCCAACCGATGACTCGATCACAGTCGCGGAAGGGGGGACTACGATCTCGGTGAACGCGTTCGCAAACGATGTAGATGTTGACGGTCCAACTCTGCTGGGCAGTGTGTTGGTCGGTCCAAACCACGGTACCGTTGTCTTTGATAGCGACGGTTCGTTTACCTACGAACACGATGGCTCGGAAACGACCGATGATCACTTTAGCTATTTCGTGAAGGACAGTGCCGGCGGCGAAGCTATTGGCAATGTGAACATTTCGATCACTGCGGTGAATGACGCGCCCATTGCAATCAACGACAACGTAACGGCGTTGTTTACCGAACCGAGAACTATTTCGGTTGAGGAACTCACGGCGAACGATCTTGATGAAGAAATGGACGAGATAACGATTGTTATCGTTCAGCAACCATTGCATGGTGTCGTTACCGTTGAACCAGATGGATCGATTACCTACGCAACCAATGATTTTACAGTCGGGACTGATAGTTTTGACTATGTTATTACCGATGGTGAATCGACCAGCGTTACTCCAGGGACTGTGTTTGTCGAATTGACACTTCCGCCAGTACCTCCTGAATTCGGTGGAGGCCCGTTTACGGAGGAAGCAACCATGGAATCGACAGGGACAGCTGAGGCGACAACGAGTGAACCGGTCGTAGGCGGCGACTCCTTAACGATCGACACAGATGAAGCCAGTGAGTTCGGTGCCGATGCGGAGGATGATGAAGAAGATCTTGTTACGCTGCCACCGAGCTATTTCGAGAGTGAAGTGGACGCGTTAAGTCCAACCAAACGGGACAGATCAAGTTTGTTTGTCGAATCTTCTGCGAACCGGATTGGAATCTTTGAATACTATCGAATTCCAGTGAATCCGTCGGTCGATTCCGGTCATGATAAACTGAACGGGGTTAGCGAATTTTTGGCGTCCAGCACCCCGATCTCAAACACGTTGCTGGCCAAAGCGCTTGTGGAAAGTATTGATTCGATTGGCGAGGATATCGAATCCGATCTTGCGAAAGCAGGAATCATCAGTGGTTCGATCGTGTTGGCATCGTCATCGTTGTCCGTCGGGCTCGTCTCTTTGGGGGTTCGCTTGGGATACGTCGTGGCTGGTGTCCTGACTTCGTCTCCAGCATGGAGAGCGTTTGATCCCGTCCTCATCTCTCAGATTCTTGACGAGGATGACGACGACTCGGGGACTATCGAGTCCTTGTTGACGAGTTAGTAGGCTCCTAATCGTCAGAATCCGCACAATCGGTGTGTCTTTCCGCCAAGACGGATAGATGTCGTTGCATCCCCAGTGAATCCTGCGACGTACATTTCTACCTACGTCTTTGGGCTCTGATTGTCTTTTTTGACAACTGTCATCTCAAGTTGACGAGAGCTGCGGCCTTGATTGCGCAGCAAGGGGCGGCGGTAAATCAACCAACATCCACCAGCAAACATAGTTACATGTTCAAGTTTCAAATGTCGCTAACGACGCGTGTCACGATGGGGATTGTGACACTTGCCACGACAATCGCCATGCTTGGCCTAGGTCTCGGACTGCTTCCCAATCATACAGAAACGGTTCGGCGAAGTCGGGCGGCGCTTTGTGAATCGATAGCGTCCAATGGGGCGCTGATGTCCGATGTCGATTTTCGCAGATGGGGAAAACTCCTCGAGTTTGCGGTAAGTCGGAATGACGAATTGTTATCGGCTGGTGTGAGGAAGAACACTGGGCAACTGTTCGTCGAGGTCGCGGACCATGTCGCTCATTGGCCTCAAGAAATGCTGGAAACATCAACGGAAGACTGCATTTTTGTTCCCATTTTCAGCAATGGCGGAAACCCACGTGCCACACCCAAGGAGTGGGGACGAATTGAAATGCGATTTCGTTCCCTCCAGCCGGACAGCCCATTTCTGGCGGGACTAACGCATCACTACACACGATACATTTGTTTCGTATTTGCATTGAGTGGGCTGGTGTTTCGTTGGTATATGGGACGCGTGCTCCAGAATTCAGAGGGGGAAGGCTCCGTTCCCAAGCGCATTCGGAATGCCTACGACTTTATGGCCGGCGGTCTGGTTGCGATCAACAAAGACGGGAAAATCAAGCTTGCCAATACTGCCTTCAAAGAAATCACTGGCCTCGATAACTTGTACGGCAAGCCGCTTGCAGGTCTGAAGTGGAAAGAATTCGATGGGCCATTGCCATGGGATTTAGCACTGACTCGGCAGGAAACGACTTCCAGTCAGACAATGGGTTTCACGAACGATAAGACTGGCAAGAAGTCGATTTCCGTATCTGCGTCGCCCGTAATTGGGCAGGACGGCCAATGCAGCGGCGTCCTTGTAAGTTGTGAAGATGTCACGCCGATGGAAGAGGCCAAGGCAGCACTAGAGCAATCCAAGGAAGAGGCGGAAGCCGCAAATGTTGCGAAGAGTAAATTCCTGGCCAACATGAGTCATGAAATCCGTACACCGATGAATGCTATTCTGGGATTCGCCGACATCATGCGTCGAGGGTTCGACGCTGGTGAAGGCGAAAGACAAGAATACCTCAACATTATTCACTCCAGCGGACAGCATCTCCTTGGGCTCATCAACGATATTCTTGATCTCTCCAAGGTCGAATCGGGGCATATGGAAATCGAGAAGATTTCCTGCAATCCATACCGGCTGTCGCACGAAGTCCTGACCATTCTCAACGTGAGGGCTGAAGAAAAGGGCCTTAACCTACTTCTTCGCATTGAAGATTCGATTCCGGAAGTGATTAATACGGATCCGACTCGTTTACGCCAAGTCCTGACAAACCTTGTTGGGAATGCAATTAAGTTTACCGATGAGGGTAGCGTTACGGTGACCATTCGGGAATTAGAGAATGGGCTCTTGGCGTTTGACGTAACGGACACCGGGATCGGCATTGACGACAGTAAACTGGGAGCGATCTTCGATCCCTTCAGTCAGGCGGATACGTCAACGACTCGAAAGTATGGTGGCACCGGGCTTGGTCTTTCGATCAGCCGCAAACTCGCTGCAATACTTGGCGGCGAGTTATCGGTAACGAGCGTTATCAATCAAGGCAGTACGTTCTCGATTTCCATTGATCCTGGCAATGTCGACAACGTTGCCCGCATCGATGAATCCATGGCGTCCAGCGATCTCACACCTGAAAAACAATCAGCGAATGATCAGGAATTCTTCAGTGGTCGGGTGCTCGTCGTTGATGACGGTGACTCGAATCGAAAGCTGGTTGAGCTTGTCCTCTCGAGGATTGGTATTGATGTCGATTCCGCGGAGAACGGTGCAATTGCGGTCGAGAAATCCAGAACCGTCAATTACGACTTTATTCTTATGGACGTATCCATGCCCGTGATGGATGGCTACACCGCCATGTCCATCATTCGCAAAGATGAGAACCCGGCGCCCATTATTGCATTGACTGCTCATGCGATGGCAGGGGAAAAAGAGAAAGCGATTTCTGCTGGATTCAGTGGTTTTCTGGTCAAGCCACTTGAGATTGACAAGCTCATGGAATATGTGCGGCAGTACCTTGAAGCTCAGGACGCAGCGCCAGCAGCGACGACGGCAAATGCGTCGTTGGGCATGACAAGCAGTAGCGGGTCGACTGAGGAGCTGGAAG
>CAYYHV010000044.1:12939-13425 GCA_964471695.1 uncultured Pirellulaceae bacterium | reverse complement strand
GCCTGTTGCCGCTCGATGATATCGACTTTCTCGAGATCGCCCACGACTTCTGCGATCAGGCAAAAGAACGATGTTCAACCATGGCCATGAGTTGGACGCAGGGCGACTTCAAGGAGCTCGCTCGTGACGCGCACTGGATGAAAGGTTCAGGTGGCACGGCAGGATTCCATGACTTTACTGATTCAGCAGCCAAGCTGGAGAAGTTTGCCTTGGAAGAGGACGCCGATGAATGTGAACGCTTAATCGACTTGCTGACACGTATGGTTCAGGCCATCAAACTGCCCGCCCTTCCAGACGAGGTAGCTCAGGAAAGATTAAAAAACACCGCCGCCACAGTCGAAAACCAGACAACATAGTCTGGTTGGGACCATATAGCTCCGACCGGGCGGCGGCTGCAGCATGCATCGTTGTCAAAGGCAATTGTGGAACCGAGACTCCGGTTCCGCCAATTGACGCGAAGCTTGCCGCGACCCCAGCAGTCATCAT
>CAYYHV010000044.1:11248-12929 GCA_964471695.1 uncultured Pirellulaceae bacterium | reverse complement strand
CCCGTCTGATCGCCGGTACTGCAGCGGAGGAATGATGCAGAACGGGCGAATTCAGACGAGCCTGAGGAAGCGTTCGCAAGCGAATCGTCAAGTCTCGGAACGGAGAATAGGCAAACGTTATGCCAAGAAGCAGCACTCAGCCCTAAGTCGCTTGTAGGACGGTGTTTGCGACAATAGAATTCTCGCGGCATGGTCCACTGCAAGAATATGACCGGCAAGATTTCCCGTCGACAGTGGCGGTTTGCAGAATTTCTTACCGCCGTGAAATGGAACGCTTACACGCCTGAGCGGCCGGCGTACTTTGAGTCTCTGCGGCTTCTTTCTCAGCCGCAGAGCTGTGCTCTTGTCACCTAGTACGCGAATTCCAATCCGAATGTCAGAGCGTGCGCGAAAAGATCGTCGTCATCCGACAGCGTAACGTTGGGATTCGATAGGTCGAAGTTGTACGCGTTCGCACCACGAGTCAATCCACCCACCCACCAGCCGGTATATCCGGCACGGACCGAGAGGAATCGAGTCAAGCAGTAGTTCAGACCGTAACGCCATTCAACGACGGATGCGAATTGCTCGGTCGTAGAGATGCCATTGAAATTCACCGCCGGCAATGCGTTGAGTGGCTCGTTCTGTCCGCCATTGCTGACCCCGGTAATAGTCGTGGTCTGATTGGCACGAAGGAAGTTGACACCAGGCATGAATCTGACGGAAGCATCGTAAGCCAATGCTCCGGTCGAGCCGCCATAGAGCAAGCCGATCTGAGGTCCGAATAGGAAGTTTTCAACATCAGAGTTGATATTGACATCCATAAATCCGCCCGTGCCGGCCAGACCGTACTGTTCGCTGACTTCGAGGTATCGCAGTCCGTAAAGCATGCGAAGTCCGCCGCCACCGATGGCACCGCGTCCGCCACATGCGACTCCCGTCGTGCCGCTTCCACTGCAACCACTTCCACTGCAACCGCCTCCGCTACAGCCACGATCGCTGCAACCTGCACCAGCCCCGCCGATTCCGGCTCCGGAACCGAACAGTAGGTTACGTCCTGAATTGGCTCGAGCAATACGGCGACCACCTGGTGCATATCCGATGCGCGAGAGTTCAAACCCATTAACTTCTGTTCTCAAACTGGCATTCAAGGCATTGAACTGGGGGAACATTGTCGTTTGATCGGCGTCGTCTTGGGCAGCCGGAACGTCGGGGATTCCGTCGAAGTCCGTGTCCTGTCCATCGCGTCCAAAGATGTTGTCGCCATTCAAGTCGTCATCGAACCCGTCTCCATCCGCATCGGCAAATCCCAAAAGTAGATTAGTTGGATCGTTGAAGAGGATCGTCGCCCCGGCCAATGCTGCATTCTTCTGCTGGTCAAAGAACAGAACACTGCCCAACCAGCCTGTTCCGCCAACGCCGTCGCAAAATCCAAACTCCAGTCGGTCACCCGTAAAGTCTGGACGTTGATTGAAGATGTCGTTGTCGACGCCGTTAACAATGAAGCCGGGAAATCCACCGGCTGGCGCGGCTTGCGTCAACCGTGGCGTGCCTACGGGGCCGGTGCTATTGTCCAGGAACGTGAAAAGCCGGTCCCAGTGGAAGAAGAAGCCCGTCTTGGCGGGAGGACGTGGGCGACTGCCGAACGATCCGGGTACACCAGCGGGCTGGTAGCCGGCTCCGATGCCACCCAGGTTACAGC
>CAYYHV010000044.1:8211-11238 GCA_964471695.1 uncultured Pirellulaceae bacterium | reverse complement strand
GGTTACAGCTGTCGCATCCAGCAGACGGCATGGGGACTTCTTGGGGGCCAATGGGGCCCACGCCACCGATGACCACATCACCCTGCGGGTAGTGCGGGTTGACTTGAGGGGCGGAAGTTTGAATGGGAGGAACGTCCAAGCCGATGGGGCCCAAAGCCGTGGGGCTGTTAGGCGGCAACGGTAGCATCTGCAACGGATTGATACTCTCAGTGCCGCCGTTTTGAATCAGAGCCTGTGCGACACGGTCAACGCGTTCGACTTCGGACGGAGCGACCGAGATGTTCGGGTCCTTGGCGGGCGTGGTCGCAATGGGCTTAGCCGAGGCGACGCGAACGTCCGGTCGGACGCTGTCGTAATAGGAAGAACCACCCCCGTTGGTTGCGGGTAGGTTCCACAGTCCCATGGCCTTCGTCGGCGAGACTCCATAGTCATGTCCAGGGTACGGAGCGCTCTTGGCTTTTCCGGATTCAGTCTGCCCATTAGCCATGCCAGCTGTCGCAACAACGGCAATAGCCACGCTCAGTAGTTTTCTTGCAATGCTTTTGTTCATCGGAACCCTGCTGTCCGGTTATACGTCTACGGTCCGTGGGACCAGTTGGATCAGGAATGATGTGCCAAACGGAATCTGACAATCTGAAGTATTCGTCGGTTCCGGGTTTCCCGTGTATCCACCAATTCACGATCCACCCAAATCCGCGGAACAACCGTTAATCTTGCCAAGCCCCGAGACGAGAGACTTTTCGTAACCGGTACAGTTTTACGAAGGAATTGAAACAACGGTGCACCTCGTCGAGATGCACCGTTGTGAGTTTTCCGGTTGTAAGGCTTAGTTCTAAGAGAAGCTCTTTGCAGTTCGCACGAAATCAGCAAACGACGAACAGACAGTTGTGGCCCCAAACGCATTCACCGGTTGAGTGAATCGAGATGCTTCCGGACCGCAAAGCAACAGTTTTCCATGATAGGTGTTCAAAGTCTTTGATACCGCTTCGCAAGTCATCATCAACTTATTGTCAGAATTCACCTCGGAAACACTGATCCAGAACAATTTGGGTTGCAGCTGCTCCACCGCACGGCACATGGCATTAGGAGTCAGAGAGGTACCAAGCGACGATGCACTCATGCCGATGTGACGAAGTGACAGTTCTGCAAGCTGATTTGAGCAAAAGTCATGGTCTCCCAAGGTTGTTGCGCCGCAAACCACATTGGCCTCACTGCGAACGAATACTGTTGCGCGTACTTCCGCAATAATTGAGGAAAGGAAAGTTTTGGCGCGTTCCGCCTGATATTCCTCAATCCTGCCGGCTGCCGACTCGAATGAAAGCCGTTGCAGTACCGGAACGATCACCTCGTCAAACACCGCCGGAAGGCTATGATGACTTACACACAATTCGTAAGCTATCTGCCGTGACGCAGCTTCCATCCCATTGATCAAATGCTCCATCAATGGGTCGTTATAAGCTGAGAGACTTGGCAATCTCTTGCGAATTGTTGGAAGGCGGAGCAATTCTGGTCGAATTATTGAGCGTCCCGACTTACGTATATAGTCGATGGCCGCATTAATGGGGATTCGACGATGACCGCCTGCTGTCCGGATGACTGATAGTGACCCTTGGTCGCACCACCTCTTGATGGAGGATTCGCTGACCCCGATTGCTGTCGCCAATTGTCGCGGCGAGATAGTATCTTGATTGTTCAAGTGACTCGTAAATTTCCATAAATCGTCTATTACGCTTCCCCGATTAAAGCTGTTTAACGCATTCAATATCAACATCTGCCCAAGACATCAAGTGATTGGGCTCGTTTTGAACGTTTTGCCTTGTGAGCTACGGAAAATAATATGAAGATTGCCATCGCCGGGTCATCCGGTCTCGTAGGCCAACGCTTAGTATCCCAACTTCAATCCTCTGGACATGACATTGTTCGTTTGGTGCGAAAAACGCCTGAAAATGCGTCTGAAATTCAGTGGTCCCCGGATTCGGCGCAGCTGAATGGGAGTGATTTGGCCACGGTGGATGGTGTCGTCCACTTAGGGGGCGACAATATCGCAGAAGGGCGATGGACGGCTGCCAAAAAGAAGCTAATCCGTGACAGCCGCGTGGATTCGACGACTCTGTTGGCAAAAACAATGTCCGAAATGCCTGAGAAGCCAAAATTCTTCGTCTGTGCCTCAGCGATTGGCTACTACGGACGCCGCGGAGATGAAGTGTTGACGGAAGACTCGGAGCCCGGAACCGGGTTTTTACCCGACGTATGTCAAGAATGGGAAGCGTCGACGGAAGCCGCGTCCCAAGCCGGCATTCGTGTTGCCAACGTTCGTATTGGGGTGGTGTTGGCGAAAAACGGCGGCGCTCTGGCGAAGATGTTAACGCCGTTCAAACTGTGCTTGGGCGGAGTCGTCGGCAGTGGCAATCAGTATTGGAGTTCGGTGCCTCTCACTGAATTGGTCAACATTATTCAATTCTGTTGTGAGAACGAGTCCGTCTCTGGGCCCGTTAACGCAGTGACTCCGAATCCCGTCACCAATAAGGAATTCACCAAAACGTTAGGCAAGGTTCTGGGGCGACCTACTATTTTTCCACTCCCGGCTTTTGTGGCCAAGACGCTGTTGGGTGAAATGGCAGACGACTTGTTGTTAGGCAGTACGCGGGTCGAGCCAAAGAAACTGCTCGAATATGGTTATAAATTCCTGTACCCCACGTTATCCGAAGGCCTGCGTGCTGAGTTGGGGTAGAGGCTGCCTCGGTCATCCTCGTGTCTGGATTTGATCTTCCATTATTCGCCGGCAGGCTTGGGCTGCGCTTGCCCAATCACCATTGTTGCCTTGCTCGATAATGTCTCGTAACCATTGGTGTTCCTGATCAGTCAGCTCGCCGGCCGCGTGGGAGTCGCCTACCAATTTGGCGACCTTTTCCAGCCGCTGCACTGATTTCTGATTGCTGATCGAGTAAATCGACTTGGCGAATTCGTAGGCCTTGGGGGATACCTCGCCATAGCCGCCGCAGCCGCTTGCCAGAATAGCCAAAACGA
>CAYYHV010000044.1:0-8198 GCA_964471695.1 uncultured Pirellulaceae bacterium | reverse complement strand
TCTTCTCCTGCCGTGCATTACAATTGATCTCCAACTTCGCTTTCATTCATGCTGGAATATTCTGCCCACAGCAGCAAATCGACGGACTCGGAAACAAACCGGACGGATCCGTCACCCAAGCCGACGTTTCCTCCGCCGGCATGCTCTGAGTACATCTGACCCACATGGTAGGTTGGGAAATTCACTGGGTGAATTATGGGGAACCCGGTGATATCAAGTTCTCCACCCGACGGACCTGCATGGACCAGCACCAACGTCGCTGCGGCATCCGAGCCGTTTTCTGGCGTGGTAAATTTTGGATGGGTGAACGCGCCCGGCACCACGCCTACCCAGGTCTTTTCGCTCAGTCCCGAGGAATGCTCGCCGAGAAAAATCGTCTTGGACAGTCCGTCGGTAATTTTGCGTAGTCGAGTCCGCGAATTTCGATAGAACGGACCATCAGCAATGCGCGAAGCGTCTCCGTCGATACGTATTTCTCGAGTCTCACTCGTGTAGATATTGCTAAAAATCGTGCCGACTTGGCTTGCCCCGCATTCGCCCCAGCACGATTCCTGCCCGTGACTTGCCACATAATGCGATCTCCCGACTTCGATCTCCGACCCATCAAAACGAATGGGATTCTGCGATTCGTCCGTTATCAGGAACGAGCTTCGTCCACCAGTCGATGAAGGGCAAAGCAGCCCATTGGGCGTGTAGCGAATCGCTTCTCGGTTGCGTTGGTCCCATATAGGTCGGTCCATGTCCAATGCAGTGGCTATGGCCGTTTCTTCTACAAACGGCAACAAATACGCCATCCAGCCCCAACCGGGTGCAGCATCCCAAGTCGTTGAATCGCGATTTGCATTCGGGTCATGAGAATGGGAAAGATAACCGGGGGGCAATTCCCCGTGGGCGCTTTCATAGCTTTGCATTGCCAAACCAAGTTGGCGAAGATTGTTCGTGCATTGGATGCGACGTGCCGCTTCTCTTGCTGTTTGTACGGCCGGCAAAAGAAGAGCGACAAGGATGCCGATAATGGATATGACAACCAGAAGCTCGACAAGAGTGAATCCGATTCTCATTCGTGAGGCAGATTTTACGGAGAACACGATTTCGTCCCTCACTAACCAATAACTGGGGATAATGGATTGTAGCCTTGGCTACAATTGCACTGCCCTAAAGTGTAGCAGACGCTACACTATTTTCAACCGCTGTTAGTACGATATTTTTGGATTGGTGCTGCCCGTATGGCAAAAAAAAACGAATCTTCCGACGCGGCCCAGCAACACGAAAGGACGCGACGAGACCACAGCATGGAAACCGCTGAGGACTACGTCGAAGCCGTCCTCGAGATTCTCGAAGAGTCCCAGAAATGTCGAGTCGTCGATTTAGCCCGAAAATTCGCCGTCAGTCATGTTACCGTTACCAAGACCGTCTCGAGGCTCGTTGCCGCGGGATACCTCAAAACGGAACCCTACGCCCCGATTGAGTTGACGCCTAAGGGCAGGCGACTGGCAAAGCAATCGCGGCTGCGTCACGAAACGGTTTACAACTTTCTCATTGCCATTGGAGTCAGCCCACAGGTGGCTGCGATCGATGCGGAAGGCTTGGAGCATCATGTCAGCAAAGAAACGCTTGAAAAGCTCCAGGCGCTCACGAAGCGATTGGCAAACTGAGATGTGTGGCGGCACGCGACTTAATCTTCTGAGTTGGCTTTGACGACGCGAGTGTTCTCCCGGCCGATAAACAGAGCCAGAAGAGTCCAACCCATGGCGATCGGGATGACAATCCACGACATCGTCGACATGGGGACTTCCAATTTGGGCCCACGCATCCAACCGTAGATACCGCCAACGACCGAGTCACCTCCTCGCCGCACGACGGTATCGATGAAGCTCTTGGCCTTGTAACGCTCTTCGCGTTCGACTGCAGTGAAGAGTACTTCGCGGGCAGGATTGCAAATTCCATATTCGGCTGCCCGTCCAGTGACGGAAATAATTGCCAGCACAACAATGGAAGGCGAAATCGCCAGAGCGGAAATACCGGCGATGTACGCCAACGGGAGGACGGCCAAGGTGCCGCCCAAACCGACGTTGCGCATCAACCAGCCCACAATGAAGAATTGGCAGATGAGGGTGACGATCAGCACCCAAAAGTTGACGTCTGCGAAATACTCCGTTTTGGCTTCTGCTGTCTCGAACGTGCTCTGCACAATCTCGGACTGTTGGAAATAGACTGTTGTCCCGCAAGTTGCCAGCAGGACGCCAAAGCAACAAATCGCCAACAAATAGCGAGACTGGAAGACAGCGGTGAAACCGGAAAACGGATTACCACCGGTTGCATTTCCCGAGTTGCGGGGAGTCAGGCTGGCTCCCGATGACTTTTGCGTAGCTCGTTCCAATCTCAGGTAAACGATGAAACCGAGAACCAGCATGATCGCGGGAAACAACAGCAGGTTGCCAACTCCAACGCGACTGACCAATTGCTTCGCGATCTGTGATCCGACCAGCCCGCCGATGGTGCCCCCACCGGACATCACCCCAAAGACTTTTCGTCCTTGCGCTGTCGATAGCAAGTCGCCTATAACGCTCCAGAAGAATGAGACGATGAACAGTCCATAAACGCTAATCCACGTAAACAGGACTCTCGCCACCCAGATTTGTGATGATTGGCTGCCAAACCGTATGGCGCACCAGAATCCAAACAGGCTGAGTACAAAGAAGCTGTAGATACTGGGAACCAGCCACCTGCGATGGAAGCGACCGACGAGCATCGAGTAGAGCGGTATCGCAATTAGCATGACAACGAACGTCGAATAGAACAGCCACGAGAGATTCTTCAATCCATAGGTCGAACTGATTTGTTCTCGAATCGGGCGAAGTACATAGTAGCTACACAACACGAGAAAGAACCAAGCGGCTCCATGCCACAGAACAATGCGTTCATAGGCCGAGATTTTTCCAACAAGGCTCTGCTCAATCCATGTCATGGCTGGGATCGAGGAAGTCGCGTTTCGTGGATTGCGGTGCATTTCGTTCATTGTTTGCTCTGTTATCCCGTCATGTGGGGGGGCGGCCCGCACTCGATCTAGGCGATTGCTTAGAAAACAACTAAGGGAAGGCTTTCTCTGATTGACGGGGAGGCAGTCGCTCTTAAGTTAACTGCAGTTGGGAATGTCGTGTATGTGACTTTTCCGCTGACCTACTTAAAAAGGTAACGCTGAACCAAGACGACGAGCAAAGAATTAGTGGCCTCAGATCGCTGACCGTATAAGCACAGTCTTTTAATCTTCATTAACTGACTTGATTACCAAACGAACGTTTGGGCGTGCACTTACGGCTGCAATCTGAGGCCATTTTTTTGCGCGCTTTCGGGTTCTGCATTCGGTACCGCACATTCGTAGTAGCACAGCGCACTGGTTAGATTGTCAGGATTTCAGAATAAAGGCCGCCCGTGGAACCAGGCACTCCTGGGGCATAGCGTGAATCGCTAGTGATAACGAAAGACAATTGATTGTACTTCCCTTGCGCGCAAACTAAGGAATCTTGATTCTATTGCGTATGCAAATAATTGTTTTCGTTTATCACCTGATGGAGGCCGCCAATGCGCGCCAAAAATACGTTTGCGTTTTGCGTTACGCTGCTGCTCGCTGCAACGAGTTCAGCACAACAAGTTGATTTCTTTGTCTTTCAAGGTTGGAACCACGCCGCAATCACGGGCGACGGACAACTGTTCTCAAATATCGTAGACGGACTGGACGTCACGGTCATTGGCACCGGAGTATTTGATGCTCCTTCGACTGGTGGAGCCTTCATTAACTCCAGCCACGATGCGGCGAATACGCACGAATTTCAGTTTGAATTCAGTCAGCCGGTTCAATTGGCAGTTCAAACCTTAAGTCTCGATCTGAACGAGTCTTACTTTATCGATGGTCCGGGCACAGAGATGTACTTAAACCTTTTGGGGACACCCCCGATTGAAACCATCATGAACCCTGGTTTAAATCTCGATGGTGTTGGCTCAGGAGCAACTGCGGCTCAGGGGATCACCTCATTGACCGGCGTTGGACGCAGCCTCACCGTTCGCTACTCAGGGGTTGGAAATACGGTGACAAAATTCAGCCGCATTCAGGTTGGATTGCTCGTCCCCGAACCTGAGGTGTGGACCATGCTGTCGAGCTGCTTAATCGGGCTGTTCGTCATGCGTAGCAAAACCCGTCGATCGGTCTGATGACCAAACTGCGCCTTTTGCAGAACGATTTCACTTACTGGATTCGCCCCATGCCGGCGAATCCAGTCGACAACTACTGGTTCATTGGATCAGCCAAGATGGTGCATCGCCTCGTCGCCCGTTGCAAAGCGTTGTTCACCCACAAAGTAGTTGCGGGTTACCGAATCGAGGGTTCGCGGCGTAACGACTTTGGGTAGTCCATGTAAGTCACAGAGGTTGGAAACCTGGAAGAGGAGGTCGCGAGGATGGCAATAGCGCATCGGCGTGTTGGTGCCAAGGTACTGCTTCTCCATCAGATACTCGAATGCTCCGGCTTCGACTTTCAGCCCCATTTTCTCGGCGACGCGTGTAAACACTGCGTGCAATGACTGTTCCGTCGGGTCCGTCAGTTCAATCTTGTACGGAATTCGTCGCAAGAAGGCCTCGTCGACAAGTTCCGTTGGCTCGAGGTTGGTCGCAAGAACGAGGATTTGTTGGAACGGCAACTGGAGTTGGCGTCCGCTCGGAGTCATCAAAAAGTCGACTCGTCGCTCCAAAGGAACAATCCAACGGTTAAGGATATCCGTAGGGCTGACGCGTTGTCGACCAAAGTCATCGATGACGAGCGTGCCAAGATTACTTTTCAATTGGACAGGCGCTTCAAAGACGCCGGTGCCGGTCTTGAGTTGCAACTCCAGGTGTTCCATCATCAGCTCGCCGCCGACAACAACGGTGGGGCGCTCAATGAGAACCCACCGGGGATCGATCTCGACTTTGTCGTATTCAATTCCGGCTCGCGCTGCTCCAACTTCTTTGTGAACGCTGGAATCGTACAAACGAATGATGTCGCCACCAGCCGAGATGGCTCGAGGGATCCAGACAAAATCGCGGTAGCACTTCATCAGCTGACAAGCCACACTCGTCTTACCGTTACCGGCTGGGCCATAAAGGAAAACGCCGCGGCCAGCGTTGACGGCTTGCGCCAGTTGGCTCTGGGTCTCGGTGGTTAGAAACAGTCCCGAAAGGGCTCGGCGGAAATCTTCCAGTCGGATGACCTTGTTGGCTACCGTCTGTTGATTGACCGACTCGATGTAACGTTCAACGCTGACAGGTGCTGAGCCGCAGTAGGTGTTCTTTGATGTGTAAAGGTTGACTCGTTGATTTCCGCCCTCGGTAAGCTGGAAAACATAATCGACGAGATCAGACGTGCCACGATGAACGACCAGCAATTCGGCTCGAAGTTGATCGAGGGTGGTGCGAATAATCTGACCAGGTAGTTTGATCTGATCAGCGAGCTGACGGCTGGTCGCAGCCCCGCGGGCTCGCAGAGCTTTGAGAATCAGCGCTTCGACTTCGAAGTGCTGGATTCCGGCCTCGGCAAGAGTCGTAGGAGCCGTGGGTACAAAATTGTGAGTCAATTGTGCCCCGGGTGGCAGAGCATGATTGGTAATGGGATTTCCGGGAGCCTGCAGATCAGTTGACACGTATCACCTCAATTCCGTTGAGTGGTCTTCTCGCCTGGGTGCGAGTCCGTCCGTTCTCAGGCAGTATCGGTACGTGGTTTTGCTTACTTTATCATGTGTTTTAGGGCACGGTCTTTAGCGATCGGACGGATGATGTGTCAAGAAATATCCTTACAATCGCTCCGCTTGTGACTTCGCGTTATTATGATGTCCTCGGATGAGGACACGTGATGGACCCAGGACTTAACTTTATCATGCGACACTCGCGAAACAGGCTCGATGGATTTACGTTGGTTGAACTCTTGGTTGTGATTGCGATTATTGGGATCCTGGTGGCCCTGTTGTTGCCGGCTGTTCAACAGGCTCGCGAAGCCGCGCGACGCGTTACCTGCACCAACCATCTCAAGCAAGTCGGCTTGGCCTTGCAGAACTACCATGCTGCTCAGCGTTACCTGCCAGCCAGTCGTTTGAATCGTCAGGGTGGAGTCGCGTGGACCGTTCCGATTTTGCCGTACATCGAAGACAAGAACTTCTTTGCAGGTTGGGATTTGAATCGTTGGTATTACGATCAGGGCGATACGCCGGCTGAAGGAGACAGACTTCGCACGACGCCAGTCACCATTTTCTTTTGCCCGACGCGACGTACCGCCACAACGGATCCTGGTGTCAGCCAAACGGGTGATCGACCGGACCAATCCTTTCCCGGCAGTCGACGACACTACGAGGGAGCGCTCGGCGACTATGCCTGTTGCGTCGGGACGACCGTTCGGCCCGATTGGAATGGGAATGGCGGAAATGGTTCCATGATTGTGGCGAACTGGGAATACAAGACACCGGCGACTCGTCCTCAAATCCTCGATCGTTGGAGCTCGCAGACGCGTTTTCGAAAAATCAAAGATGGTTTGACGCATACCATCTTCGTTGGCGAGAAGCACGTCGTCCCCGGGACGTTTGGAACCAACACGCCGGCCAATGTGCGCGCTCAAACGGGCGACGGTTCGATCTATAACGGTGACCATCCGTGGGTCATTTCACGAGCCGCTGGGCGGCAATTTCCAATTGCGGATCGCAATTCGGATTTCAACTCCCAGTTTGGAAGTTGGCACTCTGGCGTTTGCCAATTTGCCATGGGTGACGGATCGGTCCAGACGGTTTCGAATGATATCGATCCCCTGACACTGGGGCGACTGGCTCAACGAGACGACGGTCAAGTCGTCGGTCCGCTGGAGTAAATACGCACTGGACCAGTCGGTTTAAAAGTGATGACGAGGTTAGTGCGGTGATTTCTTATTGAAAATCAGGCAGCATTCAGCCATTCGTTGTGTTAGCCAATTGACGCAACGAGCGGTATCCGCAAAAACAAACGGTCTGGTTTCTTGATAATCGACTCGTCATGCGGAGGGCATTCTTATGGGCCTGGAAGATATTCTCGATGGAATTCTGAAAGAGGTTTTGAAGAAGAACCAACCCGAGGCGATGCCTCGAATGCCCTCGATCCCTCGTCGGTCTTCCTCGTCGGCCTCACAGCAACAATCGCTTCCACCGGAAGAAACGTCTGGCATTGGTCGAGTCATGCATGCGGTGGTTCAGATTGTTGCATTGAGACAGGGGTTCCTTGGCGGGATGGAGTCGGCTTGGACGGGGTCCGGCAGTATCGTGCACCCTTCCGGCGTAATTCTGACGAATTGTCATGTTGCCAGTCCACGATCGATGGGAATGTCGTCTCCCCCGGCTGATCGACTGGGAATTGCGATCACCGAGCGGTCGGATCAACCGCCTGCGATCACCTACTTCGCCAAAGTCGTTGCCGAAGCCCCACAGTTGGATTTGGCGGTCCTTCAAATTGTGGCTGACAGCAAAGGACGCCGTATCAGCAGTCTCGACTTGCCGTCGGTAGACATTGGCGATTCGGATAATCTGCAGCTTGGCGAGCGATTGTCGATTTTTGGCTACCCAGGCATTGGCGGCGATACGGTCACATTCACATCAGGCAACGTTTCCGGATTTTCACAGGAACGGGGAGTCAACCGAGCCTGGATAAAAACCGACGCGACGATAGCGGGCGGAAACAGTGGTGGAACAGCTGTGAATGAGCACGGTGAGCTTGTGGGCATTCCGACGCAAGCCGCGGCTGGGTCGGGAGTCACTCCTGTAGATGCCAGACCGGTCCTCGACACCAATCGTGATGGACGAGTCGATCGGCGCGATACACCAATGGCCGTCGGCGGATTCATCAATGGACTGCGCCCAGTCAATCTAGCCTTGCCATTGCTTGCCAAAGCAGGGGTCGAAGTCGATCCAGCGTCGCGAAAGCGGTCGCGGAAAAGCATGGCCATGCCCGAGTTTAAGGGGCTGAAGGAAAAGCCTGAATTCTCGCACTTGTTATTTAGTACCCATGTCACTGAAGATGGTCGCCCGATCAATCCAACCACCCACATTCCCACAGGTGTCGACACGGTTTACGCCACGTTTGAACATGACAACCTTGAGAAGGGAACGCCTTGGAGTGTTGTCTGGATGTCCGAAGGAAATGTGATTATTGATCAG
>CAYYHV010000043.1:0-25500 GCA_964471695.1 uncultured Pirellulaceae bacterium | reverse complement strand
ACCCACACCCCCCAACGTTTAGTGAAAAGCCCTGTGCCAACGGCCCCAGCTGCTTGCTACCTCTGCCTCGCCCCGACAGATGCCACTTACCAAGGAAACCCGTCCGATAGCCCGCCGCCTGAAGATATTCGGCGACCGTTTTGTACTCAGCAGACAACTGGTCATACATCTCCGCCGAACTCAATTTTGCATCCGTCGGCGTAAACGAGGGCCGATCCGGAGTATGATTCGTGATCCGCAAACGAGCCGGCGACAACCCTGTCATAATTGCGGCACGGGATGGCGTACAAACCGGCGCCGCAGCGTACGCATCCGTAAATCGTATTCCCTGGCGACTGAGTCGATCGACATTGGGGGTCTCGACGAGCCGATTGCCCTGGCAAGCTAAGTCCATCCACCCCAGATCGTCAATCATGATAAACAGAATGTTTGGCCGCTTTGTGGACTCTTCTCCGATCAACGTCGAGGCGAGGACAAGCGGCAGTAGGATGGCGGCGAGGCGTGTAGACATTGCGAACCTGAAAGCACTAGATTGACGGCGGGCCGGGTACGAAACATCTGACCATTGTAGGCAACATTACAGCCTCCTCAGTTACCAGCAAGTCGACAGACGATCGCCCGGCGGATTGTCTGCCATTCCCCCCAATCTGCCGGCCAACGCTAGCTAACTTACCGTCGTACGCACCGCAAAAACAACGATGGCTTACGCGAATCTCCCGCGTAACTGAACTGACATTTGCGAATGAATTACCCCCTACTATCGTGGGGCATGGCACGTCACCACGCAAGAACCTGTTTGTTACTTTGCTGTCTCATCCTAAGCGGTTGCGCGCTCCGACAACCCTACTTTCGCGCCGCAACCTATGTGGCTCCTCTGTCGGCCAGTCGATTGGCCAACAATCCGGCGCACCTAGCGGCTGTCAGCGCTGATTCGCAGCTTGACCTTGCTGAGGCTAGCTATGCAACGGCAATACGACTGGAAGCATCAAATGACCCACGTTGCCTGGATGAATTCTGGCTTGTGGCTCAACGATTATGGCCCATCGTATCGGCTGGTACTTTGGATTGGCAGGATCGTCCGGCAAACCTCTACCAAGCCGCCGTCGGCAAGATTGTCGATGTCTCTCAGAGATTCGGACGTTTCGATCCCGTCCAAGGTATTCGCGGTGCCGAAACGATGATCCCCATCAACTATATCGGCATTGCCTGGGATCCTACAGAGTGCAGTCGCTTTACGGTTGTTGGTGACTATCGCATTGCCAAAGACATTGATCCAAAACGCCAACCGGGAATTGGGACGCCCCTCTTGGGCCAGCATAGTTGTACGCATCCATTCATCTACCAGAACGGTGTCTTGCCCGCGACGGCTGTGGTACGCCCGAACCAAACTGGCCAGTTTGAGCTAAGTCTGATCAACTCCCACACGATCCGAGACATCCAAATTGGCGACAGGTCTTTGCCCCTCGCTTACGACTTGTCGGCTACGTTCGCTTTTCTCAGCGCCAAGAGCGATCATTCATGGCTGACTGGATTCGTTCGCCCTGAGAAAGTCGAGTCGTCGACTGGATTGAAAATGATCGAGCCCTATCAACCCGGCAAGATACCTGTCGTATTCATTCATGGACTCGCATCCGATCCGCTCACCTGGGCGGCGATGGCGAACGAGCTCTCTGTACATATTGACGTCCTGCACAAATATCAATTCTGGATATTCTCCTACCCAACGGGGAAACCGTTTCCTTCCGAAGCCGCAAACCTTCGTCGCCAACTCGTCGAACTCCGAAGCCAGATTGATCCCCAACAACGTGATCCGCTCCTGGATCAGATGGTCTTGATTGGCCACAGCATGGGTGGGCTGATCTCCAAGATGCAGATTACGACCAGCGATGGAGAACTCGCAAGCATCGTCTTTGGAAAACCCGTACGGCAACTACGAATCCCCGAAAACTTGCAAGACGATGTAATTGGCACATTCGAATTTGAACCGTCAACGCAGATTCAACGCGTCATTTTCATGGGAACGCCCCACCGCGGATCGAAATTGGCTAGTCTCGGGGTCGGACGTCTGGCCTCTCGGATCGTTAAAGAACCAACCGAGTTAGTGACCAGGTTCAACGAAATCGCACAACTCAACCAGGATGCAATGGGTTTGAAGCGAATCCCCAGCAGCGTCGACTTGCTACAACCTGACAACGAGATGCTGAACGCAATTTACGAATTGCCAGTCAATCCACAAGTTCGCATTCACACTGTGCTTGGTACGTCCCATGGCGGGCACTTGGGGATTGAAAAAAGCGATGGTGTCGTACCGGTCTCCAGCGCCCAACACCCTGGTAGCGAATCGGAATTACACGTCAAAGCCACCCACACCAAACTTCACCACAAACCAGAATCTGTGGTCGAAGTCGTCCGCATACTGCGAGATCACGCGGTTGTTTCAGGACAGGTCGAATATTCGGGAAGCATGGCTACACGAAGAACGTTGACTCGGCGCCAATGAGCGATTGGCGTATTCGTATTTCCCAACATGAGCTTGCTATAAAAGCAGGCTAGGATTGTATGGTGGAAAAAACTACAAATTTATTGGCCATTTGCGTGCCAAACTCCGTTTAACTATGAGTCGCATTCGATCAGGAGTTTATCTATGGGTTTGTTCAACAGGTCTGCCCGCCAACGGCAGCAATCTGCCTTCGCCGCATTTGTCTTCGGCTGCCTAATGAGCATCGGAGCGTTTCCGATGCTTTTTCTTAATGAAGGGCGGGCAGTGAAGACAGCCCGCGCGCTCAAAGAAGGCGCGGCAGCGGTCGTATCCATCGATGCCAACCACGTCGACGAAGATAACGACGGAGCCTTTATCCATCTAACCGGTACAGCGAAAACAAGCGAAATCCTGAACGACGGTCAATTCGGCGTCGAAGCCAATGCGATCCGATTGGTTCGCAAAGTCGAGATGTACCAGTGGAAAGAGTACGAAGAAGAAGTCAAACGCACGGACAGCAACGGAAAAACAACGACAGAAACCAGCTACGGATACGAGAAAGAATGGTCAAAGGACCCCATCGACTCCGGCAAATTCAACGATCCGGTTAATCACCCCAATCCGGCTGCCCTTCCCTTTGAATCCATGACCTACGATGCCAAAGAAGTCTACGTAGGTGAATACCTGTTGCCGCACGGAATGACTTCCCGCATCGATCAACCGCAACCCGTCATCGTCGATCTCGCCAAGGTCGATCCGGCTTTATCAGAAAGCGTCACCCCAGCCAGCGGGACAACCTCCAGCGCCAACGGATTCTACTGGTCAGTGACTGGCGAGTCGACTCCAGCTGAGCCTCAAATCGGCGACGCCAGGATTCACTTTACCGTTACCAACGCAACAGACGTCAGCCTCATGGCACAACAGACCGGGAATACTTTGAAACCATTCCAAGCCCACAGCGGCAGAAAACTCAGCATGGTTTCGTTGGGGATTTTTACCGCCGACGAAATGATCGACAAGGCTGAAGCCGAGAACACGGCCGTTACCTGGATGCTTCGCTTTGTGGGGACAGCGCTGCTCGTGTTCGGAATCGGTTTACTTTTCCAGCCGCTAACGAGCATGTTCAGCTGGATTCCAATTCTTGGTAATCTCGTGGGTATGGGAACGACTGTGGTCGCAATGCTTCTCGGCGGTGGACTTGCCCTTACGACCATCGGAGTCGCCTGGTTGTTCTATCGCCCACTCCTCGCCAGCGTCCTGATTGGCATAGGCGTGGCGATGTTGTGGCTATTGATGCGACAATCAAAATCGAACGATGCTCCCGTTGCGGCGCAGGTCCTGCCGGAATCACTTTAGTCTGGCTTACCACGTCCAAGCTGTCCGCCGTTGTCCGCCGTGTGGTTGCGTTCTTCCCATCGTAACCCCATGGCAACAGGGAGCCAGTAGTCCCTAGCCGTCGATTACTGGACAATTCGCCCTTTTCCTCATCGGTGCTATATTCAGCCCAAAAACCGGGCGTCGCAACAACGGTTCCAAGATTGCACAAAGCTCAGCGAACAACCGACTTCGCCTGCGTTTTGCACCAGGGACTCGAATCGGGGAATCCGTTGACCAATAACGCTAACATTACGACCATTCCGCATCTTCACCACATGGAAGTGCTGAGTACTCGCATTCGCGATCACAAGTTTCCAGTACATTTCCACGACACCTTTGTGATTCAGCTCATTACCAGTGGAGCCGACGCTTGCCAGTGCACGGGCTTGGCAGCAGCTTCGCAGCAGGTGTTTATGCACACGCCCTTCGCTCCTCACAGTGGCGGCCCCATGGGCAACGACTCGCTGGTGTATCGAGCCCTCTACCCTTCCCTCGCGTTGACCGAAGAATTGATCGGCGAGTTGCCCAAGCTGGCCCCACTATCTCTCATTCGCGAATGCCCCAAGCTGGCGAGACTGATCGAAACCTTCGACGCGGAGTGCCCGCGTTCCAGCCGACGCCAACTCAAACAAATCATGCTCCGAGTCGTTGATTTCGCAGCTTCAAAGAATGACGATGCGGTGCGTTGGACGACTCATCGCTCCTGCCCTGATCTCGAAGCCGCTCGTAGACATCTCATCCGGCATTGCCGTCGCGATGTCTCGATCGCTGAGCTTTCGGAAGTCACCTACTTGAGTCGATTCCATTTGATCCGAAAATTCAAAACGCACTTTGGGATCACGCCGCGGCAGTTCCTTGTCAGCCAACGAGTCTTGATGGCAAAGCGTCTGCTTGCCGAGGGCATTCCCATCTCGACAGTCGCTCTCGAAGCTGGTTTTTCTGACCAAAGCCATCTGACTCGGTGCTTTGGTCGCGTCATGGGATTCAACCCCGGCGAATTCGTGCGAGGCTAGTCCTGCACATTCTTCCCTTCGCCATCGCCATCGCGTTCCAGCGCAAGCTTCACCACTTTCGCGATCGTTTCGTGATGCACGACTTTTAAAATGTCATCCTTGTCGAAGATATCCATCGTTACATCAGGTGGAATTCCGGGCCCTTCGTGACAGACGCCTTCGTGATCCGTGTAGATTTCGTTTGAAGTGTGGAACGTCCAGTCGTTGGGAAGTGATTTATCCAGCACGTCTGATAGCGCCCCCGATGTCGGCGTTCCGACGGTCGTCACGTGCGGAAAGGAACGCATACACATGGTGAAAATCTCAGCCGCGCTAGCCGTATAGTCGTTCGTCACGAGGTAAACCGGTTTGGTATAGGCTATGCCTTGAGGATTCGTCTGCGTATACGGAGTAACGTAACGATCGTTGCGATACTCTTTCACCGCTGCCGGCCACTTGGAAAAGCCAAGCCGCTTTTTGTCGGCGAAATGAGCTGCGATTTCCATACTGTATAAGTCCGAACCACCTCCGTTCATCGAGATGTCGATGATAATTGCCTTGGTATCTTTCAATTCCGCAAGAATATTATCCAATGCCTTGTGCAAGGCTTCAACTTGGGCGTCCGTATCTCCGAGACTGTAACCGCCCATCCCCGAGATGTTGAGGTATCCGATGTCGGGATGCGTTAGCCCCCAAGTAAATTTATTCGCACACACCTGCTTGCCTTTTCCGCCGAGCACTTGCTCCAGAACACACTTGTCGATGTTGCGGTGAAACGATCCGAGGACCTTACCTTTTGATTTCGGCTCCGGCATCTTTTCAAAGGCGGCTCGCAGTCGCTTCATGGTCTTGGAACGGCCCGTGTTAGCGTGTAGCTGGACGCCGTCGATCTCGGCATGCAACCCGGTGTGACCATCGTTCAGGTCCGACAGCATCTTTTCCATGACATCAAATAACTCTCGCTCACTTGTCTTATCGGAAACAAGCGGTCGATGCTCATCAACCAGGGCCTGCCAATCGACGCCCCGAACTTTGAAGAACGGATAATGAGTTGTCATAATGTCGGCGAAGAGGTCGAACAGACGCGTCGGCGTCCACTCCCATTCTTTGCTACATACGGACGGAAGCGACTTGAGCCGCACCAGGTTGTAGCCGGGTTCCTTCGGATGATACGTCAGCAGTGCGTGGTCCGGTGACTTACCGATTCTGAATAGCAACGCCAGTTTGTCATCATCTTCCTCCATCCCCCAACCGTACTTGCCGGTGTAGTCGTACATTCTGAAATTTTCCTCCGTCACCTCCGCGACGTAGCCGTACCCCTTGGCCAGCCATACGCCGCGAGCCGCCGGTAGTGTCTTTTTGTCTTTGTCAAATACGGGAACCAGATCACCGACAGGCTTGGCGACGACCTGCTCTTCATGTCGACCGAAGTGCAGATCCTGAATAAAATGCTCCGGTGACTTGGTTACGCTGAGCTGAATTTCTAACAGGGGGCCATGTTGCGTTTTCGCGATCACTTTAATCTTCGTAGGTTTCGACTCGACAATCCTCAGCACGCTGATACCGCCTGTCTGATCGTGAACAATCGTCGCGGTTTGCCGGAGTTCTTCCGGATCTTCTTCGTCGGTGAACAAGGGAACGATGGCCACGTCGCGCTTTGACTTTTCGCTGTTGCCGACGACTTTGAGCAGCTCGGAAAGCTTCTTGCCAGCTGCCGTCTCAGGCACGACGATTTGAGCCTGCGTTGGTAGTTGGCCTACCAACAACGCCAAGGCGATTGCTGGCAAAACTGAGAAAACTCGATTTCGGAATATCCGTAACTGCATGCTTCCACCTGTCGATTTAGGATTCGGTAATGGCATAGTTTAGGGGCAAACCCATCCGGCCGTATTGAACAGAATTGCTGTTCTCGAAATCCTCAATCGGATCGGCGACTCTCATCTTCCGGCTGAAACGAGATGTACGCGTGACACTAGATTACAATTACCCAGCCATTCTGCTATACCATCAGGCGAGCGTATAGCATTTCGGCGGTGGTTCGACCCGGCGTTGGATGGTGAATTTCCGTTTCAACTTCGCCGATCGGCCTACCGTGACTCTTCCCAGTTTCGAGATCCTTGCCTGCGAGTCGACAGAACTCGGCATCCTCTATCTTCGGCGTCGCGAACTCCTTTGCGACCCTGGCACTATCGTCACTGAAGTCACGTTGAACCATGAGTTTCTGATGAGCAGCTATCTGACGGCCTCCGAACGAGCCGTTGCGGATATCGCAATTGAGATGCATGAGGGTGCTCGGCTCAACGTACTTGTTGGCGGACTAGGGCTTGGCTATACCACCCACGCGGCGCTAAGTTCACAACGAGTCGCACAGTGTGACGTCGTTGAATACCTCCAACCAGTCATTGGATGGTTGGAGAACGGACTCATCCCCCTCGCCGCCGAGCTGAACGCAGAAAATCGGCTGCAAATTATTCATGGCGATGTCTATGCGCGGCTTGCCGCCCAGCCAGAACAGACGCACGACCTTATTCTCATTGATGTCGATCACTCGCCCGACGACAACCTCGGAACGGCGAACAGCTCCTTCTATTCCGCGGCGGGACTGGAACGAGCCAAGCTTCATCTTTCGAAGAACGGAATCTTGGGCGTTTGGTCGTATGCCGAAAGCTCTCCCTTTGCGGATGCATTGCACAATGTATTTCGTGAGGTCCGAGTTGAACCCATCACTGTGTATAACAACCTGATCAACGTCGAACAGACGGATTGGCTGTTCTTCGCTCGCGACTAAAGGGATATGCCATTCATTGCCCATTATGCGATGCACACAATCTGCGTTCCTTTCACCAAGACAATCGGCGAGAGTATTTGCGATGCACGACTTGTGCATTGGTGACCGTTCCTCGGGAGTATCATTTATCCGACGTTGACGAAAAAGCTGAATACGAGTTGCATGAAAACTCGCCCCACGACCCGGGCTATCGTGGCTTCCTCGGACGCATATTCAAACCATTGCACGATCGACTTGAGGCAGGCAGTAAGGGACTGGATTTTGGTGCCGGTCCCGGCCCAACGTTATCGGTGATGCTGGAAGAAGTCGGCCACACGGTCAGTCTTTACGATCCGTTCTATTCGCCAGATCCTGCCCCGCTGGCTCAACGATTCGATTTTGTCACTGCCACTGAGGTCGTGGAACACTTCTCTAACCCTCGCGTCGATTTCGCTCGCATGTGGTCATGTGTGCGCCCAGGCGGCTTGCTGGGACTGATGACAAAACTCGTCATTGACGAGGCGGCATTTTCGACTTGGCACTACAAGAATGACCCCACGCACATCAGCTTTTTCTCCCGCGACACCTTTGAATGGCTGGCAGATTGGTGGCAAGCTGATCTAGTATTTGTCGGCAACGATGTCGTGCTGATAACAAAAAAACAGCCGCGGTGAATGTTCACCGCGGCTGAGTTATTCAACGATCTTTTAAGCAACGAACATGGCTTAGCCTTGATTCGTTACGTAAAGCGAATCGAGCCATTTCTTGATGCGCTCATTGGAATCGACCAAGTGAGCCTTTGTGTAAGCATCAAGATTACCCTTGGATGCTGATTCGATTTGCTTCTGCAACTCGTACAGCTTCATCTTGGCCAGATTTGAAATCGGCTTCATCGCTTCAACGACGCTACGATTATTGGCCAAATCGAACAGTCGCTGCAGATGCTCAGCCTGCAGGTTTCGACGAAGACTGGAAACGGCAGGATTCCGTTCGTCATACTCGCCCTCTTCCAAATCCACAATCTCTGTCCAAATCGAATCGGAGACTTTGTTGAGAAGCTCATTAAGCGTCAACATATCCTTCTCGGATTCAGCCCGGAACTCGTTGTCATAGACGCGACGAAGCACCGTTGGATTCATCAAGCTCGATAAAACGGAAGCCTGTACGCTTCCGACACGATCATGAATGGGCCACGTTGGGCCCGCCGAGAAGAATCCACCATCTCGCCAACCGCTCGACACCATGTATTCAAGCAATTCAGGCGTCAAACCAAACGCTTCATCGCTCATCGTGTTTTCAAGCACGAAGTCCAATGCTAGTCGTTGGTCTTTTGTCGAAACGACTTCGATGGGCTTCCGTTCTCCCGGGTCACCCTTGTGGTCGAAGCGAACCGTGGTTCCGCCAATCCAGTTCGACATCATGCTGGTAGCCTTCATCTGCATGTTCAGCGTCAGCAGGTAGCCTTGCTGGGCTTTGCTCCAGCTATCTCCGTCTTCGACAAATTCTTCGAGAATTCGTCCACGGTGATGCTTTGCGAGTCGCACTTGATTCTTGGCAAAATCGAGAGGATTCTTCGAAAAGTCATATCGACGAGCCAACGGGTCGGGACCCATCGTGTCCTGATCCGTGCAGAATGCCAACTCAGGTTCGGAGACTCGCTTGAGGATCTTTGGCAATTGCTTGCTATCAAGCGTATTGCCATACTCGATCGCCCACATATCGTAAGGACCGACCCCAATCATGCCATAATCACCTTGCTTCTTGCCTGACTTGAAATTGAAGTTCGTCGGAAGATAATCCATCACCGACCCAGCGATCGTCTTCTTGCCGCGGTGCTCTGCACTGTTAATTTCTTCCAATGTGTAGATGCTCGAGGCTTTGAAGTTGTGGCGCAGCCCCAAAGTGTGACCGACTTCGTGACAGACAAGATCGGCAAGAAGTGGACCGATAAACGATTCGGGCATGCCGTCTAGCATTTGCTCGTCGTCGTCCTCTTCTTCATCGTCCTCGTCTTCATCGTCATCGTCCTCTTCTTCATCATCATCGTCGTCGGACTTGGCGTCGTTGTCGTCCTCGTCGCCCTCTTCGTCTTTCTTCTTTTTCTTCCGACGCTTCTTCTTGGTTCCGTCGTCAGCATCTTCGCCGTCTTCGGGCAAGTTGAGAGCCATCATCATTCGCATCATGGCGACGTCATAACGTCGACCTTCGGCTGCAAGACATCCGCCATTCACCTGACTTGTGCGACCCACCAGACCATCAATGGTCTCATCGCCCATCATGCGAGTCTGCTGCTGAGCGTTGGCATGTCCCGTCTGGGGCATGCTTGCCAGCTTCGCGAGCTCACGTCGCAAATACTCACGTTGTCCGGGAGCTGCCATGCGAATCCGGGGATCCCAATTCGGATGCTCGGCGTACCAAGCGATCGTTTCGGGTGTTGCCCCTTGCATTGCAACTTTGGGCATTTCCTTATCGAACTGAGATTCGAAGACTCGAATCCACCCATCCGTTAGCACAATGTCTGCGTCGAGAATTTCACCCGTCATCGGGTTCACGCGACTTGGACCAATAGCGGTACTAATGTTGTTGTTCAACCAGCGGATAAAGTTGAATTGGACGTCTTCGGGATCCGCGTCCATATACAGGTTGCTTTCCTTATCCTGCATACGAACTTCGATTGCGTCCAGAATTCCAACTTTCTCGAAAGCCTTATTCCAATACAGCACACCTTCGCGAACCCAACGTCGATAACGAACGGGAGTCGTGTGCTCGATGTAAAAGACGATCGGTTGTTTCGGTGGGCTGAGCTTCAGCTTGGGATCACGCTTTTCGAGATGCCAGCGATTGATAAGTCGCACTCGCGCATCGTCACGATCGTACTGCCCATAATCGTCATAGCCTGTGGTAAAATAGCCAATGCGTTCGTCGGCGGGTCGTGGCTTGAAGCCAGGTGAACCCTTGATCTTGCTGATGGAATAGTGGAGCGTCTTCAATTCGCCGCTCGACATTGGAACTTCTAGGGCAATTTCAATATTGTTCTTAAAGCACTTTGCTTTCTTGATCGTGACGAGATTGCGAGAAACTCGGTAACGCGATCCGAAGAACGTGGTGGAGTTACCAACAAGCAAAGCATCCAGGTCAATCACCGGACCTTGCCGTGGTTGCATCGTGAGGATTGGCATGTCGAGCATGACCTTGTCAGTGAAGATTCGATTGACCGAATCCTTCGACTGTTTGTCCGATCCACGAACATCCAGATTTTCACGAATCAACGCGACACGTTTTCCATACTTACGCCAGAAGACATAGTGATCGTCCGCCTGCAGTCCTGCAAATCGTTCGCCGCTGGAAACTGTGGTCGCAAAGAACTGACGGTGAGTCGACTTGGAGTAGTCTGCCGGCAGTTGTGCGATCAGCTGGTTATCTTTCTCTCGCTTCCAGACTCGAATGAATGGAGTCGAGCCATCGGAAGTTTTGATTTCCGTGTACCCGTCGATCACTTTGGAGAGCGGCGGATAGTCCGGCTTCTTTTCACTCTTCGCTTCTTCTGCTTTGGCAATGAGCGAGCTAAAGATAACCAACAGGGTTATTAACGCGATTCTTGTCTTGGTTTGATGTTTGAACATGGCCTACTCTTGAGAGGAATTGAATCCAGATGGTGGGATATAGGATAAACGCCGAAGACGCGTTTATCTTGTGGGGTTTTCTAACGTAATGATCGTCGATTCCGTTATAACTTCAAGTCAGTCAGAATGCGTCACGTAAGCGTTCGCTTTTCGCAAAAGCGACGATACCCAATTGGCGACGCCAAAAAAAAGTACGGCGGTCGACGAAGCCATAATGTTGAATTTCACCACGAATCAAGAAATAATTCGAGCTGACTTGCTCCAGTTTAGTTTGCCGCCGCACAATGTGCGAAAAGTGAGTAGCTTCTTAGGGTAATTCTCCGCCTTCTCTCACAATTGTCAGTTTTTATTGCCTTCCCTTTATGGACAGTTTCTGAAACTCCCCTACCAAGGCATTTCGTCCAGCCAATCAGTAAGAAACGGGCTTTCGAGTACCCCCACATCGAACCACAAAACGCAAGAAATCTAACTTTTGCGGATCAATCAAGCCAAGCTTCCCAACCTACTGAGGTGAATGGACTTTTAGGTTCGATCTTGGCGGAATCCTGACAATCTTACGCAGAGACGAACAAGCCAACGCGACTTGCCACGCAATCCCTTCTGGAATCACGCTGGCAACCCACCAAGAGACACTATATTGTCGCACCCCAGAACAACGATGACTTACCGTCGCAGCATAGGTTGTGATCGCCTTACTCAAGGGCTGACTTATTGAGTCGGGCTGAATGTGATAGCCTGAGTGTGATAAGCTCGTCTGCTCGAACCGGTCTTCCGAGAAGCCAAATCACTCGCTTGCCTAAGGCAATAGATTAACGCATCCATGCATCTGTTTATCATTCACTATCACCTCAATCGCGGCGGAGTGACTCGTGTCATCGAGAACCACCTGCGAGGGTTGGCGACTCTGACGAAGTCCTTGCAACCGCGCCAAGTCACCATTATCCACGGCGGACGAAAACAGGACTGGTCACCCGACTTAGCCAGCTCGCTACCGTTTCCATGTGCAGAGATTGCGATTGAACAGCTCGACTATGACGAAGACGGCGGATCGGATGACCTGAAGCAAGCGCTAGACGAATACTTCAAACCGTATGCGGATCAACAACATGACTCGTTGATTCATATCCACAATCATCAACTGGGTAAGAACCTGGAAATGCCCACAGCCATGGTGGGGCTTGCCCAAGATGGCTGGCGGATACTCCTCCAGATACACGACTTTTCCGAAGAGTTGCGACCAGCGAACTACGCGCGCATGCTGGCTCATGCGGGCTCCCCTTCTGCCCTGCGAGAGTCGCTTTACCCTATCGCACAACATATTCATTACGCCACGCTGAATCGTGGGCACCAGCAAATACTGTTAGACGCAGGATTGCCAGAAGATCGCGTCCACTTACTGCCGAACCCAGTGGCTGATTCGGCTGGCCCTACGTCATCCAACGTGGCAGAAACTCGCGAACGAGTCCGCTCCGAGCTCGGTGTGCCGAATCATCATGGCTTTGTTCTTTACCCGGTTCGCGGAATTCGCCGAAAGAACCTGAGTGAGCTTCTGTTGTGGTCCGCGTTAGTCCGGGACACCACGTTTGGTTTGACACTGGCACCGATGAACCCAATCGAACGGACGTCTTATGACCATTGGGAGAAGCTTTCCAGAGAGTTGGGCTTGAGCGTAGCCTTTGACGTCGGGCGTGATATCTCTTTGGCTGAAAATTATGCTGCTTGCGATGCCATCGTGACAACAAGCATCGCCGAAGGATTCGGGATGGTTTTTCTGGAATCCTATCTCAGCGGGCGAGAGTTGTTTGGGCGCGACTTGCCGCCGGTTACTGCCGATTTCCTCGCCAATGGCATTTCTTTCCCACACTTGGTGTCATCAATTCAGGTACCCAGCCGATCCATCGACCACGCGTCTTTGATTCAAACGTATGTGGATTTGATTGGGGAATCGACAATGCAGTACGGCAGCAATTTCAATCGCAAATCCTCTGCCACCCTTCGTGACAAAGTAGAATCCCAATTTGTCGGAGAGTATGTGGACTTTGCCAAGCTGGATGCCGAAAACCAAACCGCCTTATTGCGAAAGATATCGTACGACCAAGAATTAAAAACGCAGTTACGAGAATTAAACGACTGTTTTGAACAGTTGGAAACAAAGCTTCGCGCAATGCAATCCGATCCTTCGGCAATGCAACCGAATCTATCCACCGTAACGCTGATTAAGCAACATTATTCGCTACCTACAATCGGACAGGCATACTCCGCCATCTGCCAGGAACTGCTTCAGCGTACAACTTCCCCCATCGAATTCAGCGCCGACATCGGTGGTTCGGTGCTGGAACATTTTCTCGATCCTGCCATCTGTTTCGCGACTCGAATCTCGACTTAGGGTGAATCGGCATTGCGAAGAAGCCCGTTTCGGCATTATCAATCACTATGCACGAGACGCTCCTCCAAGATTTGATTCGACGCCATTGTTCACCAATGGAACCGCTACCAACCGAGACTTCCCCTCGGTTGGAGTTCATACCCCGAATCAAAGCCGTGTTGTTTGATATTTATGGCACTCTGCTGATCAGTGACAGCGGCGACATTGAGGCTCAACGCCAAGAGAAACGTGTCGCGGCGTTAGAGCGGACTTTTGTCGCCAACCACCTAGCGGGTCTCGATACGGAGTCGTGCCTAGTCGCCTTGACCACTCAGATCCACAGCGAGCATGAACAATTACGTTCGTCGGGGATTAAATACCCGGAAATCGACATTGTAGAAACCTGGCAATCCGTCCTCGCTGGCTGGTCAACGACCGCAGGCTCCAAACCGTTGGACTTTGAAGCATGGCAGCCGACCGACTGGCAACGGTTCGCAATAGAATTCGAATTACAGGCCAATCCCGTCTGGCCAATGCCTCAAGCGAAAGAAGTTCTACGGCGACTTGACGAATCCGCCTTAAAGTTGGGAATCGTCAGCAACGCCCAGTTCTATACACCGATCGTACTTGAACATTTGTTGGGCCAAACGTTGACCGACATCGGATTCGACGACTTGCTTCGCTACTTTTCTTTTCAATATCGAAGCGCAAAACCTGGTCCTGAACTGTTCCGTGCGGCGCTACAACAACTGGAACTTTGCGGTATCCAAGCCAACGAAGCCGTCTACGTCGGCAACGATATGCTCAACGACATTACTGCCGCTGCCCAGGCGGGATTGCGAACGATTTTGTTCGCCGGCGACTCACGCAGTCTACGTTTACGCGGCAAGGATCCGCGAGTTGCTGGCGTTCAAGCCGATGCAGTCATTACCGAGCTCAGTCAATTGGATGTTTGCCTGGGAACTGGCGATTCGAATCAACCCTGAAACCATACAATCGTTTTATGAATAACAAACAAGGGCAACACGTAGGTTTTGTCGGCACACGCTTCCATGGGACCGATGGTGTGTCTCTCGAAGCCGCCAAGTGGGCAACCGTCCTCGAAGCCAGCGGCCACAAGAATTTCTGGTTTGCGGGCATGCTGAATACCGATCCAGACCGCAGCAAATTGGTACCGCATGCCTACTTTGGCAACTCAGACATTCAATGGATCAACGATCGAGCCTTTGGCAAAGGCCGTCGAACCCCAGAGGTTACTCGACGTATTTACGCGTTGAGCGAACATCTGAAGCGAGAATTGTACGAGTTCGTTCAGAAGTTTGACATTGACGTGCTCTGCGTACAGAACGCCCTTTGCATTCCTATGAATCTCCCTTTGGGCTTGGCAATTACGACCTTCATTTGCGAAACGGGATTCCCGACAATTGCCCACCACCACGACTTTTACTGGGAGCGAGACCGGTTCTCTGTCAATTCAGTCGGCGATATCCTTTCGATGTCGTTCCCCCCAACGCTACCATCGATTCAACATGCCACGATCAACTCTGCGGCTCAGCGAGCCCTCTCGCATCGCTGTGGCGCGGCATCCATACTCGTCCCCAATGTGCTGGATTTCGAGACTCCACCGACCGGAGCCGACGATTTCAACAGTGACTTTCGAGAAGAGCTTGAGCTCGAAAAAGACGACATTTTATTCTTACAACCGACGCGTGTGGTGCCGCGCAAAGGAATAGAGCACGCAATTTCTTTAATGGCTCAACTGAAGAATCCTCGCTGTAAATTAGTGGTTACCCACGAATCCGGCGACGAAGGCAACGAATATCGTGACGCGTTGGTCGAAATGGCAGAACACCAAGGAGTCGACTTGCGTTTCGCGGCTCACCGAGTCGGAGAGGCCCGCTCTAACGAAGGCGACAAAAAGACGTACGACCTGGCGGATGCCTACGTTAACGCAGATTTCATTACCTACCCGAGCATTTACGAAGGGTTCGGAAATGCCTTGATCGAGGCATTCTACTACCGCAAACCCGTGTTGGTAAATCGTTACTCGATTTTTGTTACAGACATAGAGCCCAAGGGTTTTCGCGCAATAACTATGGACGGCTATTTAACCCGTGATGTCATTGCACAAGTGAACAAAGTCATCAATGATCAGGTTTACCGTCAGTCGATGGTCGACAATAATTACGAGCTCGGAAAGTCATTTTTCAGTTACTCGGTACTGCGAAGAAAACTCAGAGCATTGATCACGAACTTTACGGGAGCTGACGACTTATAGGCATACACTGTGTTTCGAGAAGGTCGTGACGTCGCGACTTGGATCACACCGTCCTTTTAGAGAGTGAATTGCAATTGTGAGCATTGTCTCCACAAAATTTAACAAAGTGCAAACGCGTCTTCGCCACTTGTATGGCTCCGATTCTGAACGGGCCTTCGATCTCATTCTTCAGCAAGTCGACCAGTATTTACAGCAACCAGCGACGCGATCAAAATCCGGCGCAACGGCCCCCAAGTGGAACCAGACGGACGTCGTCCTGATCACCTACGGGGATCAGATTTCCGATGATGCGATTTCTGAAAACACTCCCCTGAAGACTTTACTTGACTTTATCAATGAAAATCAGCTTACCGAATTGATCAACACCGTTCATTTCCTGCCCTTCTTTCCCTTTTCATCCGACGATGGCTTCTCGGTAATTGACTATCGACAAGTCGACCCGGCGCTCGGCAACTGGGATGACGTCGAAGCGATCGGAAAACAATGCGACCTGATGTTTGATTTTGTTGTCAATCACGTCAGCCAGGAGCATTTGTGGTTTCAGGAGTTTTTGAACGGGAACCCGTCTTACGAGAACTATTTCATCCAATCCGAACCGGATGCGGATTTAAGTCAGGTTACGCGTCCGCGCAGCCTGCCTCTCCTTCACGAATACGAAACACGATCAAAGACTGATGCTAATTCCAAGTGGGTTTGGACGACTTTCAGTCGCGATCAAGTCGATTTGAATTACGGTCACCCTGAGGTTTTGACGGAAGCCCTGGCCGTCCTTCTTGATTATGTGTCGCGAGGCGCACGAATCATCCGATTGGATGCAATCGCCTATCTTTGGAAAACCGCGGGGACCAACTGCATTCACTTGCCCGAGACGCATTTGGTTGTAAAAATCTTTCGCGAGATTCTTGAAGTGCTGGCACCTCACGTAATTCTGCTTACGGAAACCAATGTTCCGCATGAAGAAAATGTCAGCTACTTCGGCGACGGCGATGAAGCCCATATGGTTTATCAATTCAGCCTGCCGCCGTTGCTGATTGACGCCTTCCTCCACGAAGACGCGACACCATTGCAGTCTTGGTTGTCGGAACTCCAACCACCTTCGCCAGGCACGACTTTCTTTAACTTTACCGCCTCGCATGATGGCATCGGCGTTCGCCCGCTTGAAGGTCGAGTCGATGCAGCAAGACTTAACAGCCTCGTAGAAAAAATCAGAGAACGAGGTGGACGAGTCAATTTGAAGCGTAACGCAGACGGGACTGATTCACCTTATGAACTGAACATCACTTACCTCGATGCGATCGGCGATGGCGTACCCGGCAGCGACACGCAGATTAGACGTTTCCTTGCCACCCAGGCGTTGATGCTGTCGCTCCAAGGAGTTCCAGCGGTATATTTCCATAGCCTCGTCGGCACGCCGAATGATTATGCGGGAGTCGAAGCGTCAGGAATCAATCGGCGCATCAATCGGCGCAAGTACCAGAAGAACGAACTGGATACATTGCTTGCCGATTCGCCTTTACAGTCTGAGGTTTTCCGAGGGATGCGGGAGCTTATCTATTCACGGATCCAACAACCGGCGTTCCATCCTGACGCTGAGCAAAACTATGTCGATAGCGGCGCGGCGGAGATTTTGGCATTCGAAAGGATGTGTGCGGAACAGCGCATCCTCGTGCTCGCCAATGTCTCTGGCAAAACGATTCACTGGCAATTACCAGCACTCTATTGCGACTCGAAAGATTTATTAGCGGGTACAGTTGCTGGAAAATCTGTTAGCTTGGGTCCAGCCGACGTCATGTGGCTTGAAAAAGGGAGTTAACAGTGGCTGATTTTTCACAAGATGGACCTATAACAACGATTCATGATTTGGATACCGTCCGACATGGAGAGTTGGAATCACGACTGGAAGAAGACGCACAAAAGTATCCCATCGGATTGGTACTACCGGTCACTGCGAACGACATGCGTGCCGCCCCGTTTCAGCATATCGTTGAGGAATTGTCGCGGGCAAAGTTTATCGACACGACTGTCGTCGTGCTCAATCGAGCCGACAAAGTCGAAGACTATCAGGAAGCGGCACGTATCCTCACACAACTCGGGGATCGAGCCCACCTGCTGTGGACGGATGGTCCTCGCGGGAAGCAGCTTAACGACAAACTCATTGACTACGGATTCAACGTATCGTGCCCGGGGAAAGGGCGTGCGGTCTGGACGGCATTCGGCTATCTGATGGCCGACCCTCGTTTGAAGGCGTATGTGCTGCACGACTGTGATATTGTCGACTACAGCCGTGAAATGCTTGTTCGATTGTGCCTGCCCATGGCGGCTCCCAGTCTCGATTTTGATTTCTGCAAAGCCTACTATGCTCGCTGCACGGATCGCATGCATGGTCGCGTCGTACGGCTGTTGATGATCCCCTTGTTGAAAGCCATGATCTCAATTGTTGGGCCTGACCCGTTTTTGATCTTCTTGCAGAGTTATCGGTATCCGCTCGCTGGCGAGTTTGCCGTCACGTCAACGCTCGCCCGCTCTAACCGTATCCCATCGGATTGGGGACTCGAAGTGGGAACTTTGGCGGAAGTTTTCCGGAACACTTCTCCCAAACGATGTTGCCAGATCGACATTGGGCAGATTTACGAACACAAGCACCAAGCCCTTTCATTGGAAGACCCAAAACGTGGTTTGATGAAAATGACTTCTGACATTCTCACCAGCATCTACCGAACGCTGGCCAGTCGCGGAATCGTCTTTGAAACAGGTCACTTTATCGCTCTCCGAGCCGCTTACCTTCGCAATGCCCAAGACGCAATTCGTCAGTATCACGCCGATTCGCTATTGAACAGCCTGCACTACGATCGCCATACAGAAGAGCAGACGATTGAGGGGTTTGCCGGTCAGATCATTGACGCAGGCAATCTCTACCAATCCGACCCAGCCGGCGCTGCTGCGATGCCGACCTGGACACGAGTCGTCACGGCTCTACCGGACTTTCCGACACAGCTTCGCGAAGCGGCTGAGGCTGATCGCTTGGAATACCTACAATCGACAACAGCCACGCCCTAAGCTGACGATGCGAATCGCGGCAAATAAATGTCGCACCATGCAGGTTCGTACTCCGTTAACTCACGCTTTTCTCAAGAACCATCGAGTGACCCATTTCCGATAGGTGAACATAACGATGAGATTTGGATAGGCAAATAGAAAACGAGTCACGATGCCCCAGACGCCACGCTTATGCTCATACTCAATGTGCTCGTGAATTTCCGTGACAGAGTCTGACACTGGGGAAAACGTATGCGTGTGTTCCCACCTGCGAGCAGGCCCCGATGCTTGGACATCCGTAAAGCCACGATCGGTGACTCCACGATGAACCGCCTTCCAACGCAGCGGAAGCGGTCCTACCCAAAGCGTAAATCGTGAAACCGACCCTTCCCCCAATGGTTCAATATCGTGCAACTGCACTATCGTTGGCGGCGGAGTCAGCCGCTTCAGTGCGCTGGTGTCGTGGTGAAACTCACGAACCGCTTTTAAACTGGCGTCGACGGTAAATCGGTAGTCGAAGGTTGGCAACGGTGCATCCTCATCCAAATCAGTACGATACGTGGTGGACTTTCCCACGAGGAAACCATCTCACAACACGGTACGCTACGATTGATCACTCGTCCTTCAAGGGTAAACCGCAAACTCACCAGAATAACTAACAGACCGGCAATCTTGCGACTTGTAGCAACCCTTCCGTGACACGATCGCTTCCCCACCTGCATCCTAGGGAACGAGAACCATCTCCCCCAGTTCAATCAAAAACGCTCACCGCGATACGCGATGAGCGTTTTCCTGTTAATTGGCAATTCGTTGGAGCGTAAGTCAAGAAGTGACAGCCGCAACAGCAGCCTTGACTTCTTTCACCGCAAAATCCCCACGGCCTTCCGTCCGCAAATGACGATTCGCGACATCTGCGTGGTCACCGACGAATTTTTCGGTGTCAGCATCAAACCGAAGTGTGGGGCCAGTTCGCAACAAAGTCGAATTAGGCTTCGACTCGTGCAACGCGGCGACTTGATTCAATTCACCGCAAAGCTGTTCGACTTGCTTGGCCGTGATTCCACTCAGTTGCATGGGTTCCAATATTTGCTCCCACGAACTATTGACAGACTGGGGAACCTCGTCTGCGACTCGATAAGAGTAGTTCGCCAGATTACACCAAGCCGTTGAATGGTGACCAACCTCGACAGGGGCGATGAGAGATGACTTCGAGTCGTTACGAATCGCGTCGAGGAAGTTCCGCTGGTGCAACCCCATACCATCCACATCGGGTAGGTCTTTGATAACCTTCCCACTCTTATCAACAAATCGAGCGTGTCCGCGCCTTCCTTCCAGCTGGCCACCATCGCAATACACAACATACCCGCTGTTTGGCCCTGGGCATTTCGGTGGCTTCTTTCCGGATTGCGTGGCCGGCAAATTGGTAAGCGTAATCACGACAGGAATGTCGCCGGTGTCGAGAACGGCAAAATGCGTGTTCGGCGTATTGCCCGCGTCGTGCCAACCAAATCGACCGCCGGCAGCCACGACTTGTTTAGGAAACGCTACTCGATCTTCGAAGACATTGTTCCGGACGTCGTCGAGAATATGCACACCCCAATTCCCCATTTCACCGCCACCCGTATTCCAATCCCAGTGCCAGTCGTAGTGGAACTTCTCGCGGTACAACGGTTGGTCGGCAGCGGGCCCTAACCACAGGTTGTAGTCAACACTCTTGGGAATCTCGAGCGGCGTGTCTCGCTTGCCAATTGACTGGCGAACGCCGAACCGATTTACGCGTACCCAATGAATGTCGCCAAGAATCTTGTCTTCGTGGAGCAACTTCTTGATCTCAGTCTGCATCGGTGAAGAACGCTGCTGGGTACCAATCTTGCACATCTTATTGGAATTGGCTGCAGCCTTGACGATTTGCTGACCTTCCCAATGCGCATTGCACAGCGGCTTTTCGACATAAACATGTTTTCCAGCATCCAAAGCCCATTGCGCCGCGAGGCAATGCCAATGATTGCAGGCCGCGATTACGACTGCGTCGATGTCGTTCGAATCGAGCATCTTCCGCATATCCGCATACGTCTTCGCCTTGGGAAACGATGCGCCTTTTTCTTCCTGAAGCCTTGAATCTGGATCACAAAGTCCCGCGACATTCAGTCCTGGCAAAGCCTTGAACGTCTCTAGTAGTTTTCCACCGCGGCCCCCTAATCCAATGACGCCAATGTTGATTTGTTCGCTGGGATTTTTGGCAGCGCGAGCCCAATTGGGCAAAGCAAATATGCTTCCGGCAACAGCTGTTGTCTTCAGAAAATTACGACGACTGGTAGTGGGCATGGATTAACCTCAAAAAACAATAACGAAAGCGCGACTCATCATTCTCAATTGACTCGCCGCCGATCCCAAACACTGTTCGATTGTAGTGAATTCGCTCAAGGTCAGCGAACCCAACCTTTTCCCTTCACAACGAGAATTTCACCTGGGCTCCACCCTGCGAAATAAGATCGAGAAAGAGACTGCGTACCAATTGTACGCAGCCTCTGGCGGATGACTTCATTACCTCGGGATCGTTAGCGCTTGCAACGATTCCTTCGCAAACTGAAGATTGCGCCGAACCCAACTAGCAACAAGACGATTGCATTGGGCTCTGGCACAGCCGCGGCATCGGACGCCGTAAACTTGTTCGCATTCCAGATGTTGAAGTCGGAAGTATCAACGACACCATCCGCATTGAAGTCACCTGAGCACCACGCGGATACCGCAGTGAATTTGTTGGCGTTCCATACATTAAAGTCCGAAGTGTCGACGACTCCGTCCAAATTCGCATCGGCAGCGAGATACGAACGTCCCGGACCAATGTTGGCTTCACCCGCTTCGGCTAGCCAATCTTGCAAGTCGACAAGAGTGACGGAACCGTCGCCATTGAGATCAAACGACGGCGTATTGCCAGCACTGGCAATCTCAGCAACGAGCGCATCGATGTCGGCACAATCATAGGCACCGTCATTGTTGAAGTCACCTGAGCCGCCGGAAACGCCTTGCAGCGTCAAAATCAAGTCGTTACCGGAAACGCTGAGCACGCTACCCGGGTAGCTATCCAAGCCGACTAACCCAACTCCCACACCAAGATCAAACGATGTGTTCGCATCGCCTTCGATCAGCGTGTAGTCACCAGCCGCCAAGCTACCCGCAGTGAGATCGGTGAACGCGAACAGATTGTCGTCCAAGACAACAGATGTCGTTCCACCCAGCGAACCCACAACTTCAACCGTAGAACTTTGCATTCCTGCGTCGAGAGTAAATACAGCCGTTGAATCGAGTTCAAACTGCAGTGTGTTGCTGACAGCTGCCCCAGAAAAATCAAAGGTCAGAGTGTCATTGGCGCTCGGTGATTCTCCACCCGGCTGAATCGCACCAGCGATACTCCAGTCGCCCTCATAGGTGAGGCGACCATTGCCGCGGACCGTTCCGCCGCCGGGAAGATAAAATCGTTGTCCAATCGTTTGCGTTCCAATATCCACCGTGGCGCCACCGTTTACGACTACGATCGATTCGCTGTCGCCGAACGCATCGTCATTACCCACGAATACCGTACTCCCGTTGTTGGCAATAAACTGGGCGCCAACCCAGGTCGTACTACTGTCGCCATTCAAAGTGAAGGTGCCATAGCGAGCTTGAATCGAACCATTGACTGGCGTTACGCCATCCACCGCCAGGAATTGCTTCCCGGGAACGACATCATCGGGTAGCCCCGGCAGGATACCACCGGTAGCCGATGTGCCATTGGCTATTGCCGTCGCAGGATCAATCAGCGTCGTATGCAACCGACCGTTAATGACGATGTGGCCATTGCCACCGGCAACGTTTCCAGCCGTACCACCCGAAAACAAACCCATGTCGCGAGCTTGATCGTCCGGAGAAAGGAAAATCCCTTGCTCAATCGTCAATACACTTTCATTCGTGAGCGAGGCGACTCGAGTCCCATTACCGGCTCGCATCAAGTATCCAATCGACATGTCAGAAGCACTGTTGAATCGAATGGCACCACCACCCGAAGCATCGGCAAGATTAAACAAATAATTGGACAAGTCGCGATCCGCGTCGGATTCCAGGAACAGAATCTTGTTCGATGTGAGTCCTCGCATTTGCAGGTCACCCGCATCCCACGTCCCAGTACCCGCATCGCCTAGTGCAGTATCGCTACCCAGATGGAGTACCGTATTCGCGATATTATTTCGTAGTACAGCACGCGATCCGTTGGTACCGCCAGAAACCAACCCCGGCCCCACGCCAGTATTGTTTCCATTGAGTTCAACTCGTCCGGCGACTTCGTCTACGAACATTACGGAGTTTGTGAAGTTGACGTCGCCGTTAAAGACCACGGTACCTTCGTTACCCATCACCACTTTGCGACGTTTGTTGCCCCCAGTCAGTTTGATGGGAATGTCAAAAGTCTGGAGCAATCCGGCTCCCGCCTCAGCCCGAAAAACCCCATTTTGCCCGGAATTCCCTGCGGTCACTTCAAAACCAGTAAAAGTGAAGTTGCCCGAGCCAGGCAGAAAATGAAACGCTGCACTCGTTGCCTCGTTGCCCGAACCTGGGCCAAGCTGCAATGCAACATCCCCATTGGTGGCTGGATCCAGATCGTTTTCTATCGTCGTACCCGCAGAGTCGAATTTCAACGAATCGTCAAAGAAACCAAAATCCGGACCCTGCGTTCCTACGCTTGGGTTCCAATTGGCGTCATCGGAGAACGTTGAACCATCGCCGGCACCTGTCCATGTTATGTCGATCTGCCCCACTGCCGGCGCACCTTGAAGAGCAAAGGCAACCATCAGAATTAGCATCGATATGGGTTGCAGAAGTTTAGTTGGATAACGCATTTTTCTCCACTCAAATTAATGGTCGTACGCAGGCCGTGACGGTGCCTGCAATGTGTGTTCTGTTCTGCTCCGCGTTGGTAAGGCCATCGACCGTTTCGATCGACGTCGGCGACTCAACATCGTCATGCGAGCCGCCTCAACCATCGCTACCTGGCTGAGCCGAGATTCCGTTTACTCGCGGAATCCCACGCGGCTCATCAGGCATGAATGCTTCAACATTTCGGCTCGTCAACGGCGGCGGAAGAAGCCTAGCAATAGTGCTCCCATACCGACGAGCACAAGAGACTGAGGTTCAGGAACAGCATAAGTTGCAGTCAATAAACCGTTGGCTCCGCTATTGTCGACTTCGAAGCTCCAGCCGCTCGAGGTCGATCCAGTCAGTCCCAGACCATTGTCGGCGATGTCGGTATTTTCGACTTCGAGCAATGTCCAGGTACCCCCATATGGCGAAACGCCATCGAATCCCAAGTCGAGCAACGAACCTGCAACAAATTGCGCGACGACTCCGCCAGCATCATCGAAGTCGTCCACAAAGATCGGCGTAATGCCTGATCCGTCGATGGAGGCTGCGAGCGTTCCATGTTGAATCCAGGAACCATCTCCACTTCCACTAGGACCGATGTCAATCGACGAGGCGTCAGAACCTAGCACGCTGAAAACTCCCGTGGGAGCAATATGCACTCCAGCCCGTGTTAGTAGGGAACCGCCTGAAATTTCAAACAGCCCCGTACCTGCGGTATCACCGACTTCCAAAGAGGGGCGCCCGCCAGGATTACCAGGCTCAATCTTCGAGTTCGAACCGCGGTAAATGTCCAAGTCTCCACCAGAGAGGTGGTACGTGCCATCCGGAGAGTTACCGACGCCGACTCGCAGACCATGGCCAATTCGATAACTTCCGCCCGACTGATTCACTGTTCCCGAGCCAGTATCGCCCAAGAAATTGAAAATGTTTGCGCCAGAACGCGAGTCGTCGTGTAGACCGCTCGCGATATTTACCGTGGCACCACCTCTAATGAAGACGCGTTGTGTTGCACTGTCAACAGAACGGTCAACTGAAAACGCCCCGTTTATGATTGCCGTGTTAGCCGAACCAGGAACGACATCTAAGTCCCAGTTCATCGCGGTACTGAATTCGCTGTCAGCACCACCATCGTCGTAGTTCAATGTTTGCCCTACGGCAGGTGTAGAATGCACTGATGAAATCAGCGCAAGAATGGCCAAAAGAATCGGCCAATGACCAAGTTGTTTTGGAAAAGATGTCTTAAAAGTCATTTGCAACTCCAGTTAGGGGTGGTGGGTTTTGCAACCCGGAATACGTGCGTTTCAACAGCTGAAACGTCTAGTCGTCGCCTTTTCTGCCATTGCGAACGCAGTCTGCATGGCAAGACGAACAGGTGTAATCCGCCTCACACTAGGTAAACTACGACAGAAAATCCTTACATTTCAAATTGCCAACGAAAAATAACCTCAAGCAAATTTGAAAAAAAGATATACCGGCATTGCCACAGCGCCCAAACCTGCGGTGCAAGCCAGTCTTCCATCACTTACGGCGACGGAAGAGGAATGGAATCGCCAACATCAACATGACGGTAGTCGAAGGTTCGGGAACGGCAGCAGCGTCAGATGCTGTAAATTTGTTCTGGTTCCAGATGTTAAAATCGCCAACATCAATCACGCCATCGGCGTTGAAGTCGCCACTACACCAGACTGGG